>JBOGVX010000134.1:0-17153 GCA_050693165.1 Actinomycetota bacterium
CCGAGCAGCACTGTCTCGGCCTGGTCGTCCAGCGTGTGGCCCAGCGCCGCGCGCTGAGCCTCGAGCTCGGTGGCCGCGGACGTGAGCGCCGCGTATCGCGCCAGCCGCGCCCACGCCTCGACAGACTGTCCCGGCCGCGGCCGGTCGGCGGCCTCGCGCAGAACGAACTGCAGTCCGAGACGCTCCGCCTGACCGGCGACGTATGCGGCATCGTCGGCGGAGCCGCGCCTGAGCTTATGGTCGAAGTGGAACACCGCGAGACGGATCCGCAACAGGCGCCGGACCCGATCGAGTGAGTGCAGCAAGCAGATCGAGTCCGGACCTCCCGAGCATGCGACCAACACGGTCTCGCCGGACGGGAACATCTCGAAGCGCCGAGCGGTCACGATAACTCGCTCGAGGACCCTGCCCACCGCGGGTGGGCGATGGGTCTGCTTCGCCGGCCGTTTCGCGGGAGCCGCTTTACGCCCGCGCGAAGCGGGCATCAGCCCGTGACGACGCGATCGACCCAGTCGTGAGGCCGGGCGACCTCTTCCAGGCTGGGCACGTTCTCTGGCCGCTCCCAGACGCGAGCGAAACCCTCGGGGCCGGCAACCGCCGACACCTCGGACACGAAGTTCGCGCCCATGTCGTACTGGCGGACCTTCACGTCGAGGCCGACCGCCTTCTGCATCGCCCTCCCGAGGCCACCCTGCCTCCGTCTCTGCTGCAGCGTTCTGCGCATCCGGTCCGCCCCGCGGACGTGGCCCTCGGAGAGCGTCTCCATCACGAAGTTCCCGTGGCCCTCGAGCAGGGACATCAAGGCCTGCATCTTGCGGAACGTCTCTCGCTGCTCGGGACTCATGAGCGCGAACAGCACGCCCAGATCGCGTTGGTGCGATCCAGCACGGATCTCATCGAGCGCGTGGCGCAACCTGTCGAGCATCTTGCGCGCGTCAAGATCCATCGTGCCGAGGTACGAGCCGATCAGGTCGCCGACATAAGGGCGCAGCCAGGGGACGCCCTCGAACTGGAGCCTGTGCGTGACCTCGTGGAGCGCTAGCCACATCCGGAAGTCGCGCTTCGGGAATCGGTGGCGTCGCTCGAGCTCGACGATGTTCGGCCCGACGAAGTACACGATGTCGCGGTCGTCGGCGGGAAGGAACAGGTCGTACTGGCCGAGAACCTTGCGCCCAAGATAGCCGAGGATCGCCCCGAACTGGAACGCGAGGACACGCCTTCGCAGCGTTCCCGACCCGTGGCCGTTCCTGGTCTCTAGAAGCTTGCGGGCCACCGGCTCGAGGATCTGCTCGAAGCCGCGAAGGTTCTGGTCGATCCACTCACCTCGCGTCATCACCCACGGACGGGACGCCGGCTTCCCATTGAGAGAGAGCCCGGTGAACTCGGAGACGAGGGCGTCGGCCGCCGAGACGACCTCGGCGACGTCCTCGGCGAGGCGAGCTCGCTCGGCCGGAGCCACCTGGCTTGGGGGACCCGCGAACCTACGGGCGGAGCGGCCGGCTCCCTTCCAGTCGACCAGGAGGGTCGAGGCGGTCGGGCTCACCCGCCGGACTTCTCGCGAGCGGCCTTGATGGCCGCGGCCCGCGCGCGGCTCTCCGCGATCGGGCGGGCAAGTCCCTTGCCGAGCTGCTCCTCGAGCACGCGGTTGAACGTCTCCTCGTCACCGCCGGGAGGCGCGGAAGGACGGTCGCCGGCGGAGGGCTCCGCGGTCCTCTGCGGCTCGGCCGGCGGGGCGTCGACCTCTCGGGGTGCGCCCCCCTCCTTCGCGTCCGCCGCGGGAGTGGGCGCATCGATAACGCGCTCTGGCTCCTTCACCTCGGCCTGGGCCTGGGCGGATGCCTCGGCCGATTCCTTCTGCTCCTCCTTCGGGACATCCGACATGGGCCGCTGTTCCTCGGGGGTCGGTTGCTCCGCTGTGGCCGGGATCCTCGGCGTGTGCTCTTGATCCGCGACTGTGGCCGGGGCGGGAGCCTCGGCCGGTGCGGACGCCTTTGCTCTCGCGGCCCTGATCGTGGCGGCCTTGGCCCGTCCCTCCGCGACCCGGCGGTCGGTTCCCTTGTCGAGCTGGGCCTGGAGCTCCTTCTCGTAAGCCTCTTGGTCCGGCTCCACGTGCTCGGGCGCGGCGGCGGGTGCGGGCGCCGCGGCCTGGGCCGGAGCCGCCTGGGCCGGAGTCCCGTTCTCGCCCGCGGGCTCGTCCCTCGGTGCCGTCCCGGCAGACTTCTCCGCGGGAGCCTCGGCGGGTGCGGTCGCGGCAGGCGTCGCCTCGACCTTCGGCGCGGCGGCCTGTCGTTCCGGAGCCGTCGAGGGCTGAGGCTCCTGCTCCTTCGCCGTCTTCACCTCGGAGGCGGGCGCTGCCGGCGGCGTAGTGCTTGCGGCCCCGGCCTGCTCGACGCGAGGGCCCACGGGCGGAGCGCTCGTCCCGATCGGGTAGCGCGGCCGCCGGCGCTTCTCAGCCGGTGGCGCCTCCTCCTTGGCGAAGAACCTCCCCGAGAAGCGAACGTAGGTGAGACCGATCAGGAGGACCAGGCCGATGCTGGCCGGAGCGACGAGCCAGGAGATGTAGTACGTCCACTCCTTGGCCGGCTCCGGGGTCGCGCCGGGGGTGTAGGGCTGCTGAGCGCCGGCCACGTGCGGCAGGAGAACGAGTACGAGGAACACGAGACCGGCAACAACGGCCGGGATCCTCTTATGTGTGCGGGGGGCCGTCATGGCGCGCGGATTCTAGCAAAGGCCTCTACTCGAAGGCTTCGAGCCGGAGCCGATGGCTCCAGGAACCTGCCGTGCAAGCCGATTCAGCCCCTAGTATGAAAAGCGTGACTCCCCCGACCCGTCTGCTGGCGTCGGCCCTCGTGTCGCTTCTGCTCCTGGGCGCCTGCTCGGAGAGCGAACCGAAGGCCGCGGACCCCGACTCCGAGCAAGCCTATGCCGAGACCGAGCTGGTTCCCACGCCGCCCGTCGAGCTCGAGCCCGAGCCGAAAGCGGAAAGCCTGGTGGCGACCGCAGCGGTGAACCAGATCGAGGCGTTCAAGGAGCCCGATGCCAAGCGTCCCTTCACGTCGTTCGAGCACCCCGGCCCGTTCGGAACGCCACGGGTGTTCCTGGTACGGGAGGACTCCGGAGACTGGCTGAGGGTTCTCCTTCCCATGCGGCCGAACGGCAGCGAGGGATGGGTGCGGGCGGACGACGTGGTCCTGGCCACGAATCCCTACCGGATCGATGTGGACCTGAGCGAGTTCCAGGTGTCCGCTTTCAAGAAAGAGCGGCTGGTGCTCGAGTCGCCGGCTGCGATCGGAACCGGCGGCACTCCGACACCGACGGGGCTCTTCTACACGACGATCCTCGCCAAGCCGTCCGACCCCGGCAGTCCCTACGGGAAGTACGCCTACGGATTGTCGGCGTACTCGGAGGTGCTCACCTCGTTCGCCGGAGGCGAAGGGCAGGTCGCCATCCACGGAACCAACCAGCCGTCGCTGATCGGGTCGAGCGTGAGCCACGGCTGTGTCCGAGTGGACAACGCGACCATCACCAAGCTCGCGCGGCTGATCCCCCTGGGGACGCCCGTCCGGATCCACCGCTAGCCGGTCGGTTCAGGCAGAACCACCCTCTGGATCCCGTGTCCGAACGTCGCGGCGATGATCGAGTTGTCGTCGTGCTGGAAGCGGATGTCGAGGACCGGCACTGCGGGCAGGTTCGAGCCCACCGATTGCCAGGAAGACCCCTCCCTGAGGAAGACGCCGACGTCCGTGGCGACCGCCAGTCTCTCCGGCCCGATAACGACCACGTCGTTGATCGGGGCCGAGGGCAGGCCGGCCCCGACCTCGATCCAGTGATCGCCGGCGTCTGAACTCGCGTACAGGTGGGAGGGATCCGACGCGGGACCCGAGTGCACCACGAAGATCGAGTCCGCATCCTCCTCGTCGACGGCGATATGGGTCACGGGACCGGCCTGACGGCTCGAGTCCCCGAGCCGATCCCAATCACCGCCACTGTCGTCCGACCGCCAGACGCGCCCCTCGGAGTTGCCGGTGTATATGACGTTCGGATCAGACGGTGCCGGAACCACGGCGGTCAACGTGCCGAGCTCGCCGGCTCCCGCCGTCTGGGACTCGCCGAACGCCTGTGGTCTGCTCGCCGTCCACGACGCGCTCGCCACGCTGTAGTGCTGGGTCCAGCCCTGAACCCTCGCTCGCACCCACGTGCCCTCGTTGCCGTTTCCGCCCGAGCGGAAGATCCCGCTGTCGTTGCCGAGATACACGCGGCCCGGACGGGTCAAGTCCCAGGCCATGGAGTGCTCGTTGGCCGAGACGATGACCTGGTTGGTGATCGGGATCCCGGTGGGCCCGCGCGCATCGTGAACCACGAAGCTGTCGCCGGCGTCCGTCGACTCGATCAGCCGGACGGCCGCGACGAACAGGCGGTCCTCGTTCCGAGGGTCGACCGAGACCCTCCCGAACCACCAGCCGTAGTTCGCCTGCGCGAGAGACGGCGCGAGTGCGTCCGTCCTCTTCCAGGTTCGTCCGCCGTCGTCGGACCGCCACAGGCCCACTCCCTCGCCGCGCCTGTCGTTCGCGACGACCGCATACGCCCGCTGGGGATCGGAGGGCGCGAACGCCACTCCGATCCGTCCCACCGGCGCCGGGTCGGCGTTGCCCGGGAGCGACACCTCCTCCCACGTGTCGCCGCCGTCAGTCGAGAGATGCACGCCCGAGCCGGGCCCGGTCAGCCTTCGCTCGACGACGTCGCGGTCCCAGGTGGCAGCCAGCATGTGCGAGGTGTCGAGAGGGTCGATCGCGACGTCGATGGCTCCAGTGGTCGGGTTCTCGCCCTCGAGCACGCGGTCCCAATGCTCGCCACCATCGGTCGAGCGGTAGAGGCCTCGCTCGCCTCCCGGGAACAGGAGGTGGCCGGCCGCCGCGACGAAGACCCGATCCGGATCGGACGGGTCGATGGCGATCCTGCCGATCGCGCCGGACCCCTCGAGGCCCAGGCTCGTCCACGTGGCCCCCGAGTCCTCCGAGCGATAGACCCCCGAGCCGGCCGAGACCACGTAGCCGCCGGCCGGGGTCGGCTCGCCGGTCCCCGCATAGATCGTCCCGTCCGAGGCGATCGCCAGCCCGCCCATGGCCTGGGTCGTGTCGGTCGGCCACGCCGAGGTCCACGTGAGACCGGCGTCCACGCTCTTCCAGACGCCGCCACTGGCGGTGGCCGCGTAGACGGTGTCCACAGCGGTCGGATCCACGGCGACCTCCGAGACCCTCCCGCCGATGTCCTTCGGGGCGATGTGCTCCCAGCTCGCCTCGGCCAGCCGGGGAGCGCTCTCACGGGTTTGCTCGAGCAGCGCCGCAGCCTGATCGAGCGCGACCTCGTACGCGCGAGCGCTGTCGATCGCATCGCGAGCCGACCGCTGCGCGAACAGCCAGTCGCCGACGGGCGAGAGCAGGCCCCCCTCCTCCTCTTCGGCGCCCTCGACCTCGCCTCCGCTCCCGGGGACCGCGGGGATGTTGCTCAGGCCGCTTTTCCCTCCGCTTAGCAGCCCGATGAGCCCGAGCGCCGACAGCAGAAGGACGGCGAAGACGAATGCTCCGGTACGGATCCTCATGACTCGTTAAGGCCCGCTCACGGGCCAGCCGATTGGCGAGGTTACGGCAGGATCACGCGTTGCACGCCGTGGCCGAAGGTCGCCGCGGTCAGCGTGTTCGTGGCCTGGTGATAACGGAGATCGAGGATCGGAACGGCCGGCATGTTCGAGCCGACCGTCAGCCAGGTCACGCCGACGTCGGAGCTCATGAAAGCCCCGACGTCGGTGCCGACCGCGAGCTTCCCACCGGGCAGCGTCACGATCTCGTTGACGGGCGCCGCGGGAAGGTTGCCGCTGATGCTGTTCCACGTCTGCCCGCCGTCCGTCGACTTGACCACGCGTGCCGCATTCGAGCCCTTCCGGAACTCGGAGAACGTCGCGTACACGAGGCTGGCGTCCGCCGGGTCGACGGCGATACGGGTGACCCACTCATTTGGCAGGCCGTTCGTGCCGGCCTGGTCGGGTCCGTCTCCGTCCTCGTCCAGATCGGTCAGCATGGTCCAGTTCGCTCCGAGATCCGAGGTCCGCCACACCAGACCGTCATCGGTACCGACGTAGATCACGCTGGCGTTGGACTTCGCGACCGCCACCGCCGTGATCGTGGAGAAGATCCTGTAGCCCTCGTTCGGGTCCAGCTGCTCCGCATCGGTGGTCAGGTCTGGGCTTATCGCCGTGAAGTTGATGCCGTTGTTGGTCGACCTCGACAGGACGTTGCTGCCGAAATACATCACGTTGGGGTCCGAGGGATCGAACTCGAGAGGTGTCATCCACCCGTACCGCTGCCCCGGCGGCTTGGCGCCGACGAGCTGGCCGGGACGTCGCGGGTCGGGGACGCCGCCACGCTGGACTCCACAGGCCCCGTACTGGCTGCACGTGTAGGTCCAGGTTGGATCGACAGGGTTGATCAGAGTCTGCAAGCCGTCACCGCAGATCCCGATCTGTGTCCAGGTCGGCGCCGCTCCCTGGCTGGCGGGGACCGAGCGCCTGCACATGTTGTCCTGAAGCCCAGTGATGATCTGATCCGGGGCGAGCTCGTTGACGTCCACGCTGTAGTGCTGGGTCCACCCCTGCGACACGGCGTTGTGCCACGTCCCGATGCGTCCGTTCGCATCCGACCGGTACACACCCCCATCGTTGGCCACGTAGACGCGACCGGGAACCGATGGATCCCAGGCCATGCCGTGCTGGTCGGCGTGAGGCATGAGGTGGTGGGCTTGTGCCACCAGGACCCCTGCCGTGGAAACCCCGTGCGCCGTGAAGCTGTCGCCTCCGTTGGTTGACTCGACGAGCTCGAGACCCGCAACGAACACGCGCTGAGCGTCGGCGGGGTCCACCCAGACCTTGCCGAACCACCAGCCGTACGTGCTCTGGCTGAGAGAGCCGACCGACGCAGACGTTTTGGCCCAGGTGACGCCACCGTCGTTCGAGCGCCACAAGCCCACCCCACTGCCGTCCAGCTTGCTGGCCACGATGGCGTAGGCGCGGCTCGGGTCCGACGGAGCGAACGTGACGCCGATGCGGCCGACCTGCTCGGGTGCGACGTTGCCCGGAAGCGTCGCCTCCTGCCACGTGTCGCCACCGTCCTTGGATAGATACACGCCTGAACCGACCCCGCCGTACATGCGGTGGGTCGGAAGTCTCACGTGGTCCCACATAGCCACGAGGATGTTGCTCGGGTTCACCGGGTCGATCGACACGTCGATCGCTCCGGTCGTGTCGTTCTCTCCCGCCAGAACACGCTGCCACGTGTCGCCACCGTCGGTGGAGCGGTACAGACCCCGCTGTCCGCCCGGAACGAAGAGGTTTCCCGCTGCGGCCGCGAAGACCCTCTGTGGGTTCTTCGGGTCGACCGCGATCCGCCCGAAGGCGCCGGAGTCCGGGAGGCCGACGTGTTGCCACGTGTTGGCACCGTCGGAAGACCGATAGATGCCGGTCCCGCCCCAGACGATGCTGCCTCCGCCCGGATTCGCCTCACCCGTTCCGGCGTACAGCACTCCGTTCTCGCCTATCGCCAGCGCGCCCATGGACTGCGTGATGCCGGGTGGCCAAGCGTACGACCAGGTCTCGCCAGCGTTGCCGCTCTTCCAGACCCCCCCGCTGGCTGCCGCCGCGTAGACGTTGTCGTTGACGCAGGAGCCCGCCGCGCAGACGTTGGTGGCGCTGTCCACAACCACCTCGACAACGCGCCCACCGATGTTCGTCGGGCCGAGGTTCGTCCACGGCGCGTCGATCAGCTCGGGAGCGCGCTTGGCAGTCAGGGCTCGGATGCTCTCCGCCTGCTCGAGCGCCCGGGCGTAGGAGCTCGCGGTGACCATGCCCCGTTCGTTCGCACGCTGCGAGATCAGCCACTCACCGGCCGGCGACAGGGGACCTTCGAGCTCGGGGCCGGTTACGGAGTTCTCGAGAAGCTCGTTGAACCCGCCGAGCGTGCCGCCCGACGCCGCGAGCAGCCGCATGCCACCCAGGGCTGCCAGGGCGAGCAGCAAGGCGCCCAGGCGCATCCTTCCGGAGCGCGTGGAGCCAGAAGAGGACGTTCGAGGAGAACGGGCCATCGAGAAGAGATTCGACACGCGGGAGGACACTTCCTGCCGCTACCGGTTCAGGACAGGGCGACGCGCTGGATGCCGTGGCCGAACGTGGCCGCCGTGATGGTGTTCGTGCCCTGGTGGTAGCGGATGTCGAGGATCGGGACCATCGGGAGCCCGGACCCAACCGCCAGCCAGGTCTCGCCTCCGTCCGAGGTCAGGAAGACCCCGGTGTCGGTCGCCACGGCAAGCTTGCCGCCGGGGATCACTATCACGTCATTGACCGGAGCCGACGGGAGGTTGCCGCTGATGTTCGTCCAGCTTGCCCCACCGTCCGTCGTCCTGACGACATGCGGCGTCGCGTCACCGCTGCGGAACCCCGAGAACGTGGCGTACGCGACGTTCGCGTCCGCCGGGTCCACTGCAACGCGGGTGACCCAGCTGCCGGGGAGGTCGTTCTCGTTGACCGGAGTCGAGGGGTCGTCCGGGTCCTCGAGCCTCGTCCAGTTCTGGCCGAGGTCCGTGGTCCGCCACAGCAGGCCGTCGTCGGTCCCGACGTAGATCACGCTCCCGTCGGACTTGGCGGCGGCGACGGTCGTGATCGTGCCGTAGATCTTGTAGCCGTTGTTCGGGTCCAGCTGCTCGGGATCGGTGGTCAGATCCTCGCTGATGGGCGTCCAGTTGGCGCCGCCGTTCGTGGAGCGGAACAACATGCTGGAGCCGTAGTACATGACGCTCGGGTTGGAGGGATCGAACTGGAGCGGCACCCACCATCCCTTGCGGCCTGTTGTACCGCCGATGCCCTGCGCGGCTATTCCGCCGGCGGTGCCCCGGCTGCAGGAACCGTACTGCGAGCACGCGTAGGTGACGCCCTCGTCCACGGGGTTGATCAGGGTCTGGAGGCCGTCGCCACAGAGCGAGAACTGATGCCAGGCGAAAGCATGTCCTACGTTGCCTGCCGCGTAGTTGCGGTTGCACCCGTTGTCCTGCAGACCCGACACGACGTGGTTCGGATTCTGCTCGGACACGTCCACGCTGTAGTGCTGCGTCCATCCCTGCTCCGCCGCTGGGATCCACGAGCCGTTCCGACCGTTGGCGTCGGAGCGATACATGCCCCCGTCGTTCCCGAGGTAGACGCGCCCGTCGACGCTCGGGTCCCAGGCCATGCCGTGCTGGTCGGCGTGCGGCCCGCTGATCCCCGAGAAGCTATTCCCTCCGTTGGTCGACTCGACCAGCGACACCCCGGGGACGAACACGTGCTCCTTGTCGGCGGGGTCGACGAAGATCCTGCCAAACCACCATCCGAAGCTACTCTGCGACAGGCTGCCGGCCGTGGCCGGTGTCTTGGTCCAGGTCGCGCCCCCATCGTCCGAGCGCCAGACGCCCACCGCGCCTCCGGCCAGGTTGTTGGCGATGACCGCGTAAGCACGGGTGGGATCGGACGGGGCGAAAGCCACGCCGATCCTGCCGAGCTGTTCAGGTGCCGGCGCGCCCGGCAGCGTCGCCTTGGTCCACGTGGTTCCGCCATCCTTCGACAGGAACACGCCCGACCCCGGGCCGGCGTAGCGCCGGTGGGTCGGGAGACGCTGGTGGTCCCAAGTGGCGGCCAGGACGTTCTTGGGATCCACGGGGTCGATCGAGACGTCGGTGGCGCCCGTGGTGTCGTTCTCTCCGGCCAGCACCTGCTCCCATGTCTCGCCGGCATTGGTGGTCCGGTAGAGGCCCCGCTCTCCACCTGGCACGAAAAGGTTCCCCGCGGCGGCAACGAAGACGCGGTTCCTATCTTTCGGGTCGATCGCGATCCTCCCGATCGCGCCCGATGTCGGGAGACCGATGTGCTGCCAGGTCTGCCCCGCGTTCAAGGAGCGGTACATGCCCGTTCCGCCCCAGGTCACGCTTCCACCCCCTGGGCTCACCTCGCCGGTGCCGGCATAAACGGTGGTGCCGTCCACGGCGATTGCCCCGGTGGCCTGCGTCAGGGATGGGTCCCACCTGTACTCCCAGGTGGTCCCGAAGTCGAAGCTCACCCAGACGCCGCCGCTGGCGGTCGAGGCGAAAACGGGAGGGTTGGTGATCCCCTTGAGCACCGACACCCCAACGTCGGACACCCGGCCGCCAATGTTCGTCGGGCCCATCAGGGCCCACGGAGCGTCGGCCAGCTCGGGATCGACCTCCAGAGTCTCGGCCTGCAGGGCCGCCGTCTGCTCCATCGCCCGCTGGTAGGCGTGGGGCGCCACCACACTCGACCCGTTCGCTCGCTGAGCGACCATCCAGTCCCCCGCGGGAGACATGGCGCCTTCCAGCTCCGCCTCGGGTCCTCTGGCTCTGCCGGAGAGACCCCTCAGCTCATCGAGCCCACCGAGGGCGGACCCGAAAACACGAAGGCCGGCCAGGGTGAGGAGGGCGAGCAGCAGGGCAGCGCTGCGCAGGTAGGGCGTGTGGGAGCGCGGGTTCACAGGGGAAGGGTTCGCCGTCCACCCCGCAACCTCCTCCTTCAGGAGGATCGAGTGCTCAGGATCGCGTTCTCGTTAGCGGCGCTTCTTCTTGGGAACCTTGAACGGCAGCTGCGTCGAGGGGTTCTCGAACGGAAGCTCGATCGCACGCTTCACGAACCGGTGCTTGACCTGGAGGACGTCGATCCCCCGGGTCCCCTCGTTGTTCACATAGATCCGGCCGTTGTACCAGTACGACGACCAGCTGACCGTCGGCTGCAGCTCGTTCCCGATGTAGTACCCGATCTGTCTGGGTAGCTCGGGGATCGTGAAGTCGACGATGGTCGTGCCCCCGTCGTACCAGCCCGAAACCAGGATGTCCCTGTGCTTGCGGAGCGGAACGACGTTAAAGTCGTGGGCCGTGCAGAGTGTGGACTCCGGCAGCCGCTGAGGGATCTTGTAGCGGCCGACCTCGACGGGGTTCGCCGGGTCCTTCACGTTGTAGAACCACAGGGAACCGGGAGCGGAGTCGTCCTGGCACCCGGGAGCGAAGGCCGCTCCGCCGAGCTCGTCACCGAGCACCAGGGTGTTCCCATCCCAGGAGAAGCCCGCCGAGTGATGGATGTTGAGCTCGGGGTTCTGGATACGCGAGAGGATCTTCGGGCTCGCGGGATCGGAGACGTCCCACAACTGAGACTCATTGATGCAGCCGACGCCGGCGAGCTCGCGCTTGGCGAAGTAGGTCGAGTCATGGCATCCGATCGTCCCCGGACCCACCGAGGGAGTCCCGATCACCTTCGCCGCGGCCGGGTTGTCCAGCCGAACCTCGACTACCGAGATCTTGCTGTGGCCCTCCTGATTGCACCGCGCTCCGGGAGCTCCAAGGGGATATGAGAGCACCCACAGGATCAGCCGCGGGGCCCTGGCCCCGGTGGCCGGGTCCACGTAGTCGAGATCCGGAACCAGCGTGTGTGTGTGGGAGCCGCAGTCGGTACGCACCGTCGCGATCTGCTGAGGATTGAAGGGATCGGCGATCGAGACGATCCGGATCCCCTCCCACTCCTGGCCGGCTGCGAACTGGGCTTGGTTGGCAGCCGGGGCGTTGCAGGCATCGGACGCCTTCGCGGCATCGACCGAGACGAACACCAGGTCCTCCCAGACCGAGACGTCGGACTGTGAGCCCGTGCAGACGAACTGGGAGACCAAGGTCGGATTGCTCGGCCGCTTGAGGTTGACCAGGCGGAAGCCGCCCGGATTCAGGTTGCCGAAGATCCCGTAATCGCCCCAGAACGCGATGTCGCTGCCGCTCTGGTAGGTACCGTTGTCGTTCCAGGTCGTGACCAGCTTGACGTTATCGGAATGAAGGTCTGCATTGTGCGTTGCGCCGCTTTCAAGCGGGAGAAGCACGAGGTTCAGGCCGATTGCAAGTAGAGATGCACGCTTCATGTGATGGGCTCCTTCGAGTTGCGGACAGACGAAAGTATTCCACGAACGGCGGATTTCATGCCTCCTCGCCGCAGCTAGGAGCTGACCCGCAGCTCGCGAGCCTGGAGCGCGAGCCAGAACTCCATGCGGTCCCGGGCCGAGTCGAGGTCCCGGCCCGTCAGCTCCTCGACCTTCCGCATCCGGTATCTCAGCGTGTGCCTGTGCACCAGCAGCTCGGCCGCCGCGGACTCCCATCGCGCGTTGTGCTCGAGGAAGGAGTGGAGCGATGGGATCAGCTCCCCACCGTGTTGCGAGTCGTACTCGTCGAGCGGACGGAGCACGGCCTCCACGAACGCCTCGAGCGCGTGGGGATCCTGCAGGCTGAGCAGCAGGCGGTAGGTGCCGAGCGACTTGAAGTCGGCTATCGGCGTCCCGTCCAGGGTGCAGACGCGCAGCGCGTGCATGGCCTCTCGAAGCCCTCTCGACGCATCCGTGGCCGGGCCCGCACTGCCGACGCCCGCGACCAGTGGCGAGGAGAGCTTGGCCGATGCCTCCGCGCGAACCTCCCCGATGTCCACCGACTGCGGGACGAGCACGATCAGGTTGTCTCCGCGAGGTGACGTCAGGAATGCCTGCGTACGACGGGACAGGACGTCCTCGACGGCCCACGACCGATCCACTACGGGCGCGGCGCCGTCGAGCGCGACGACCTGAACGGGCTCCCCCGGAACGAACCCGAAGCGGCTGAGCCCTTCCGCAGCCTCGTCATCGCCCAGATCCCCGGCCACCAGTGCCTCGAGGAAGTCACCCTTCGCGGTGCGTTCCGCGGTCGCGACACTCGCCGTCTTGTCGAACTCGATGGCGAGAAGCGAGACGGCGTGGCTCGCAACGATTCCCTCCAGCTGGCCGAGAGAGTCCTTCGTTCCGAGGACGAGCACGGCCTCGACCCGGCCGCCGACGCCGATCGGCTGTGCGGACATCCGTTTGTGTCCGTCGAGCATGGAAAGGCTGAACCTCGGCGAGTCGGGCCTGGCGACCCGGATCTCGTCCCAGAGCGTCGCCGCGCGGTTCGCGGCGGAGGAAGGCGAGGCTGCCACGGGCAAGCCGTGGAGGTCGAGCACCACGGCCCAGCCGGCCACGGCCTTGGCCAGCGCGGCCACGACTCCGTTCATGCCGTCCCGCAGCGCCGAGTCCGTGAGGAGGGCCTGGGTCTCGAGGGCGCGGCGCAGAGCGGTGACCTGCTCGCCGCCGAGCCGAGTGAAGACCGCCTCGGTGATCGCGATGAACGGGGTATCGAAGGGGACCTCGAAGAGGGGGAAGGCCAGGCGGTCGGCCTCGCGTTCGATCGCCTTGGGTACTCGCTTGTAGGAGAACCCCGTGCCCAGACCCAGGCCGGCCAGGCCCGCTTCGGTGAGCCGCTCCATGTAGGCACGCTGCCGAGCCGCCGTGTTCCCGAGCCCCATCCCCGTCGTCAGGAGCAGCTCTCCGCCCTTGAGCCAGGGAGTCGGGTCCTCGAGCTCGCTCACGTGCACCCAGCGCACGGCGTTCCCAATCCCCGCCCTCCCACCGGCCAGCCTCAGGGAGGTCCCGGGCGTCTCGAGGATCTCGCCGATCGTTACGGCCACGAGGCCGATTGTACGTTTAGTACAAGTCGGCGGGTTGCTCTCTCAGCGCTCGGCGCTCATCACCGCCGCCGTCCCTTCCACCCGGTCGCGGCGGATCAGGAACTGGGCCGTGACGATCGACGTGAGAGTGATGGCCAGCATCGTCGTCGCCACGACGTTCGCCTTCGGCGTGAGGCCGAACCTGAGCTCAGAGAACACGCGAAGGGGAAGCGTCGTCGAGCCCGGCGCGGACACGAATGTCGACAGGACGACGTCGTCGAACGAGAACGTGAACGCGAGCAGCGCGCCGGCTATCACGGCGGGCCGCAGCTGAGGCAATGTGACCTCGCGGAACGTCGCCCACCTTGTCGCCCCGAGGTCTGCGGAGGCTTCCTCCAGCGCTCTGTCCATCCCGGCGAGCCGAGCCCTGCACACGAGAGCAACCACGGAGATGTTGAAAACAGCGTGCGTGATGATGATCGCGACCGGTCCTAGGGGCAGCCCGACAGTGACGAAGAACAACAGCGACGCGATCGCGATGACGATCTCGGGAACGATCAGGGTCGTGTACATGACGGCGTCGAAAGCCGCCCGGGACTTCTTGCCGACGTTCCTGAGGCCGATCGCCGCCGCCGTTCCGATCACCGTAGCCATCACTGCGTTGACCGCGGCCGTCCACAGGGAAAGCCTCAGGGCCTTGGTTATCGACTCGTCCGCCCACGTGATCCCCCACCACTCCAGCCCGAACCCCTTCCAGGACTGGACCAGTCGCGATTCGTTGAAGGCATACACGACGACGACAACGATCGGCGCGTAGAGGAAGACGTAGGTGACTATCCCGAAGGTCCGCAGGAGACGGCTTGTCGCGCGGTCCCCGGGCGCGTACGCGGGCCGCCCCACCGCAGTCGCGGAGGCGCTCACAGCGCGGCTCCCAGGTTCTCCTCAGCCTGACGCCCAAGCGAGCGGAGGTAGAGGAAGATCACGACCAGCAGGAAAGCGACGAGGCCAACCGACAACGCGGCACCGAACGGTCGGTTGATCGCGCTGAGGAACTGGTCGGCGATGGCGGGCCCGATGAAAGGCTCCTTCGACCCGCCGAGGATGGTCGGGACCACGTACTCGCCGGTCATCGGAACGAAGACCAGCAGGCATCCGGTCAGGATCCCGGGCAGCGTCAGCGGGATCGTTACTCGCCACAGGGTCTTCCATCTGCCCGCCCCGAGATCCCGAGACGCCTCGACCAGCCGCCGGTCCATGCGCTCCAGAGAGACGTAGAGCGGGAAGATCATCAGGGGCAGGTAGTCGTAGATCACGCCGATCAGCACGGCTCGCGATGTGAACAGGATGTCGAGGGGTTGTGAGATCAGGTTGAGCGACTGGAGGGCCGTTGACAGGGGACCCTGCGGGCTAAGGATGATCGACCACGCATACGTTCGGATCAGGATGCTCGTCCAGAACGGAACGATCACCATGAGGAGCAGCAACGTCTTGCGATTCCTCACCCTGGTCGCTAGCCAGTAGGCGAACGGGTAGCCAACCAGGAGACAGCCGATCGTTCCGGCAGCGGCAAGGAAGATCGTGTTCTTGTAGATGTTGAGGTACAGCGGGTCCCAGACACGAGCGAAGTTCTCGCCGTAGAACCCGAAGGTGATGTCGAAGAAGCCTTCCCTGTGAGCGAACGAGTACGCGAAGATGATCGCGAGGGGGGCAAGGAAGAAGATCGCGTAGTAGACGCCAGCGGGAAAGACCAGGGATCGCGGTTCCCTGACGCTCCCCGCTGTCGCCATAGTTAGTCGACTAAGCCGACTGGAACCTCGTGAACGCCTCGACTCTCTGGTCGACGAGAACGGGATCCGAAGCCGTGGCCTCCAGCTTCGCGATCACGTCCGATGACGGGTAGATCGCCGGGTCGCCCGTGATCGCCTCGTCGGTGAACTCCGCAGCTCCCGTGACCGCGCTGGCGTAGTAGGTGAAGTTCGTCTCGATGCCCTGTCGCTCCGGCGTGAGGATCCAGTTCAGGAACTCGTGCGCCAGGTTCGGATGCGGAGCCGATGCAAGGACCGACCAGGCGTCGAGCCAGTACTCGGTGCCCTCGCTCGGGACCACGTACTTGGTCGAGGGCTGGTCCTCGTAGATATAAAAGGAATCGCCGTTCCATCCGAGGGCCAACCACGTGTCCGCGCGCCCCATAAGCTCGCGGTACTCGGTGGAGGTGATCGCCTCGACGTGAGGCTTGAACTCCACCATCTGTGCGGTGGCTTCGTCGACCTCCGCCTGGTCTGTCGTGTTCCACGAGTAGCCGAGCCTCTTCAGGAAGGAGCCCGTGACCTCGACAGCACCGTCGAGAACCGTGTACCTGCCCGAGTAGTCGGGTGCGACGTTGTAGAAGTCGTCCCAGGAGACGAGGTCCTCGCTCACTTGATCCGACAGGTACATGAAGCCCGTGGTTCCCCAGTCCTTCGGCACGTGGAACTTGTTCTCGGGGTCGAAGTCCAGACCGCGGAACTGAGGATCGACGTTGGAGAGGTTCGGGAGTCGCTCCGAGTCGAGCTCGAGGAGCAGCCCCTCGGCGCCCATGATCTCGACCATGTACCCGGTCGGAGCGACGACGTCGTACCCGGTGGCGCCGCCCTGGATCTTGGCGAGCAGCTCCTCGTTGGACTCGTAGAAGTCGGTAGCCTGGACGGTGACGCCGTACTCCGCCTCGAACGCCTTGATCGTCTCCTCGTTGAGGTAGTTGGTCCAGTTGTAGACGATCAGCTCGTCCTCGAGAGGACCGGCCGTGGCCGGACCGCCACCCCCGCCGGTGCTGGGGTCCTTTGAGCACGCCGCGAGCCATGCGGCCACCGGGGCGGCCGCGGCCATCCCGAGGAACCGCCGTCGCGATATCGGGGGCCGTCGCCTCTGCCCGGCCAGGTATCGCTCGAGATCGGTGGGCTTGCGCCCAGCCTTGCCCTGCTGCCCGTCCGTCATGCCGAACCTCCCTCTCCGGGCCCGCGCGCCCGGTTCGTCAGGCTTCCGCCAGTAGCTTCAGGTCCTCTTCGCCCGCTACCTCGTCGTTCGCAAGCACCAGGGCGCTCGACTCCGCCCACGCGAGCTCGACTCTGTCGCCTACCCGCCAGCCCGCCGCCGCATCGCTGCGTTCGTTCTGTCGCTGGCACATGACCTCTCGCCCACCCTGGAGCTGGACGTGGAACTGGACCAGGTCACCCAGGTACGTGGTACGTGCGAGCGTGCCCTGGACCCGGTTGGCGGCCTGGCCGTTGGCCGGGCCGATCTTCTCGGGGCGTACCGACACGGCGACCTGCATCCCCGCGCTGGCCCAGTCGGCCGGCGCGCAGCGCAGCGTCAAGCCCGTCTCTTCGGCAACGACCGTCACCCGGCCGGTCTCCTGCACCTTTCCTTCGAAGAAGTTGGTCTGGCCGATGAAGTCGGCCACGAACCGAGACGTGGGTCGCTCGTAGATCTCCTCGGGCGTCCCCTCTTGGAGGATCCGCCCGTGGTTCATCACGGCGATGCGGTCGGAGAGGGTCAACGCCTCTTCCTGATCGTGGGTCACGTACAGGAACGTGATACCTACTCGTTCCTG
>JBOGVX010000135.1:0-10655 GCA_050693165.1 Actinomycetota bacterium
GTGACGACCTTCATGTCGAACGTCACGGTCTGCGACTCTCCCGGAGCCAGATCGGGGAGCGGGAACGGGTTCGCCAGAGGGTTCTCGCTCCCGCTGCCGCTGCTCGAGACTGAGGCCCCGCCGAGCCGCGCGGAGCTCTCGACGTAGACCATGTTCTCCGGCGTGGGGTCGTGGAGCGTGATGTTGTGCGCCACCTCGGTGGCGGTTGCGTCATTGGTCATGACGACCGAGTAGGACACGACTGTTCCGGGAGTGACCTTCCCGGTCTCAGCCGGAGCCGAGGTCTTGGCCAGCGTCAGCACCGGCGCGGACTGCACGGTGTGCGTCGCATCGTCGGTGGCGTCGGGGAGCTGATCGCTCGCGACGGTCGCGGTGTTCGTGATCTGGGTCCCGTTGTCGAGCGGGGTGTTGACCGTGACCTGGAAGGTCGCTGTCGTCGTCTCGCCCGGAGCCAGGTCGGCGATCGCCAGGCCGGACTCGAATGGGTTGGTGGCCGGGTCGATGACTGTCCCGTCGTCGATCGTCGCCGAGGCGGCCACGTACGCCGTGTCGGCGGGCGTGGCGTCCGTAAGGATGACGCCCGTTGCCGTCTCGGTGGCCAGAGGATCGTTGGCCACGACGATGGTGTAGGTGACGGTGTCGCCGGGTGAAACCGGGCCGCCCTCGGCGGGGGACGCCGTTTTGTCGACCGTCAGGCCGGGAGCGGACGTCACGGTGAGATTGGCGTCGTCCGTCACTTCGGGGTTGTTCGTTGCCTCGGCCGAAGCCGTGTTGTCTACAGCAGCTCCGTTCTGCAGGGGCGGGCCATCAACCAGCACCTGGAAGGTGACCGTGTGCGACTGACCCGGCGCGAGGTCGCTGAGGGAGTAGGGAGGAGCGAACGGGTTGCCTCCGGCTATCGGGGCACCGCCGTCCACGGTCGCGCTGCCGTCCACGAACGTCGTGTTCGCCGGCGTCGGGTCGGTCACCGTCAGGCCCGAGGTCGAGTCGGAGCCCGAGATCAGGTTCTCGACGACCACCGTGTAGTCCACGGTGTCGCCGGGGTTGACGGTGCCGCCCTCGGCGGGAGTAGAGGTCTTGGTGACGCTCACAGCGGGCGCAGCCGAAACGGTGTGGTTCGCGTCGTCGCTTAGCACGGAGCCGGCGTCGGGCTCGTCCGCGGTGACCGAGGCCGTGTTAGTCAGCGGAGTGCCATCGGCCAGCGGCGAGTTGACCGTGACCTGGAACGACGCGGTCCCGCTCTGGCCGGCGAGGACCGTGAACGGTCCCTCGCCGTCGGCGAACGGGTTGCTCGCGCCCGCGATCGGTGTTCCGTTGAGCACCGCCGAGTCCGCCACGTAGGTGGTGTCGCTGTCCTCAACCGAGGTCAAGACGACGCCCGTGGCGTCGTTGGCGCCGGCGGTGACGGAAACGTTATAGGTGACAGTCGCGCCTGCGGCCACCGATCCACCCTCTGCGGGCGACGCGGTGTTCGAAACGGTGATCACCGTGGGAGCCGCCTGTGCCGCGGGAGCCAGGAAGGCCACCACGGTCGCGGTCATCAGCAAGGGCAGGAGCATGCGGCGCGCGCGCCGCTTCTTCGTGCGGAAGCTAGCCATTGGTCACCTCGAAGGTCTCGGCTGCCACCACGTCGCGGTTGGACCGCACCTCTACCCGGTACGACCCGGGCTGGTCCACTGCGACCTGCGGCAGCGGGAACACCATCTGCGAGGCGACATCCGGAAGTGGAGCCTTCAACCTCGCGATCCTTTGATCACCTCGGAACCAAACTGCGGTCAGGGAACCAGCTGCGTCCCCCGCATCGAAAGAGAGCCAGAGGTGCACCGGCTCCGCGACTCCGAAGGTGCTGAGCGAGCTGCCCGGCTCTCCCGTCGCCGCATCCACGGAGTCGGTGAGCCGGAGGTCTGTGATGAGCAAGGGCTGGGGGAGCACCGGCGCCACCGAGGTGGTCGTGCCGTCGGAGTCCGAAGCGGAGCTCGCAGGTACCGGCGAGTCTTCGGTTCCGGCGAAGGAGACGAAGGCAACGAAACCGAGAGCCCCGGCGACGCCGATCGCCGCTACGACCCCGGCGGCCACACCGAGGTGGCGCAGGCGGTCGCGCAGGGCCACCCCGCCCTCCGGTCCGAAGGCCCAGGCAGACACGTCGACGGAAGCTGCAGTACTCATCCTGAGGGTGTCCTCGGCACCCCCGCGGGGGGACTTGAGAAGTGTCGGCCGAAGCGCATAAGCCCTGCTACGGAGAGTGTTATCCGTGGGGAAGCCCCGACTAAGGATGTATACTTCGTACATCGTGAAGCGAACGCAGATCTACCTTGACGAGGAACAGGAGGCCCGGCTCGCGCGCAGGGCCTCGGCTGCAGGTGTCACGAGGTCCCGATTGATCCGCCAGGCGATAGACGCATATCTCGAGGGCCGCGGCGATGAGGGCTTACGTCGAGAGAGGTTCCTCGCCGCGCTCGACGATCTCGCCGCGGATCCTTTGGACCTTCCGGAAGGGCGCGCGTACGTGGAGCACCTCCGCACCGCCGACCTACGACGTCAAGAGGAGCTCGAGCGGCGCCGAGGATGAGCGTCCTTCTCGACACCTCCGTCGTGATCGACCTCCTTCGTGCGTTCCCGGCAGCTCTGCGTTACTCGCGCACGCTTGACGATGCTCCCGTTTGCTCCGAGATCACCCGGGTGGAGGTCCTGAGGGGCGTGAGAAGCGCTGAACGGGCGAGCACGAGGCGGTTCTTCCAGACCCTGGGCTGGGTCGCGCTGGACGAGCCGATCGCGCGCCGGGCTGGGGAGATGGGCAGGGCGTGGAGACGGAGTCACCCCGGTATCAGCACGGCCGACCTCGTCATCGCGGCGAGCGCCGAGGAGTTGGGCGTGGATCTCGTGACGCTCAATGTTCGCCACTTCCCGATGTTCAAGGGCCTTCGCCCGCCGTATCGGGCATCGTCAAACTGAGCTTCCCGACTGATGTGCGACCATTGCTCGTCGTGTCGGTGAAGGGGTGGTCCACTTCGCTACCCCTGTCAAGAGTCAGCGGATCGATTGACTTCTGACAGGGCTCCCGGTCGTCGCTGGGGTGTGCGGCTCCTCACGGCCTTCGGGGTATCGCTCGCCGCTTTAGCGCTATCGCCGCAGCCGGTGCGGAGCCCGAACCCGGACCCCGCCGGCGCGTACCCGATCGCCGCGGACGCCGAAGCCGAGCGGACTCACACCAGCGCCAACTTCTCCGTGACCTGGATAGACGACCCGGCGAGCCCCGACGCGCCAGGCCTCAGAGACCAGAACCGGGATCAGGTTCCGGACTCGGTCCGGTCGCTCCTGGATGCGTTCGAGGCGGCGCGAGGGTTCCTGCTGAACCAGCTCGGCTACCGTCCGCCGCCCGGCGAGGCACCGATGCGCATCTACGTGGCGGCCCGGGATGGGCGGGCGATCACGGAGCCTGCCCCCGGGGGTTCGGGCTCGTCCCGGCCCTCATTCGTCGTCTTTCCATCCGCGTGGCTCAAGCCCCCGCTTCCGCCCAGGGATCTGCGCGTGGTTGCCGTCCACGAGTACTTCCATGCGATCCAGAACGGCTACGGCATCGGGGAAGAGGAGCACTGGTTCCGAGAGGCCAGCTCGGCATGGGTCGAGGGCGTGTTCGACGACAGCCTCGACTCGACCCATCGCTACCTGGACGACTTCGTTCCCCAACCGCGGACGAGCCTTACCGACGTCGACGGCGACCACGAGTACGGCGCGTTCCTGTTCGTCCAGTTCCTGGTGGAGCGTTACGGGGGCGGCAACCCCGGCATCGTCCGCGAGCTGTGGGAGCAGATGGTCGCGCCCGAGTCGGGTGGTCCGGGAGAAGGCGCTCTGGACGCGCTCGACGTCGTGCTGGCGAGACGTGACGCGACCTTCTCCCGGGCGTGGGCGGAGTTCCAGCTGTGGCGGTGGGACCTGGAGCGCTTCCGTGAGGGCCGTGAGTATCTCGACGCCGTCGGGAATGAATGGCCGAAGCCCCTCCAGAGCACGGCCGTCAAGGAGGAGAGCTGTCGCCTATCGAGCGACCAGGGCAGCGGCCTGCCCCCTCTGTCCGGGGATTACTCCGTGTTCCGCCCCGATGGACCGCCAAGCGCGAACGCGACGGTGACGGTGGAGGGATCTCCGGGCGCCACGGGCTTCGTGCTCGTCGAGCGGGACTCGGGGAAGCAGAAGGCGCAGCTGTTCGAGGTTGGCACCGACGGCCTGGCCTCGGTTCGGGTTCGGTTCGGAGAGAAGGAGGTCAAGCGCGTGGTCCTGGGCGTTACGAACCCGGACAGGAGCGGAACTTTCGCGCGCTTCGGCTATTCACTCCGGATCCTTGGTCGTGGGGCCGTGCGGGTGGAGCCGCTGGACCCTCCCGCGGAGGCCCAACTGTTCGGCGGCCTCACGCTTCGCGGCCGGGTGCTCTGCAACGGACAGCCGGCCGGATCGGCGGACGTTGCGCTGGTGCAGGGCAAGCGCTCGGGGGAGCAGCGAACGTTGGAGCTGACCACGGACGGCGCCGGGATCTGGTCGCGGACGTTCGAGCCGGAGGAAACATCGACCTATCACGCCGAGGTGGTCGACCCGCTTCTGTCGCAGGCCGTGTCGCCGCCGTGGGGCGTCGCCGTCAGGGTCGGGCTCAACCTGGAGGTGCCCGACCCCGAGGTCGCGCTCGGCGAGCCCATTATCGCTCTGGGGGAGATCACGCCGTCCCACCCGGGCGCGCTCGTCGAGATCGAATACCGGCGTCCCGACCTATCGTGGAGGGCCGGACCCCAGACGACCGCCGGAGCCGACGGAGAGTTCCGGGTCGAGCTGACCATGCCGGCGGCAGGGATCTGGCAGATCCGTGCGACCGTGCTCTCCACCGGCGACGAGAACCATATCGGCAACACGACGATCCACGACGTTTTCGTCAACGTCCGATAAGGGAACAACTACTGAGCGTGGCCGGCGTTTACATGAAGGGGAGGTATGTCCGGAGCGATGACTAGTCAGATCGAGCCAGGCGGAACCACCCGCCGTGACTATTGTTTTCCCCCCGGATGTCCGATACGTTCCGTTACGCGCCGTGTGAGCACGGGCGGCCACGCGCGTCCGGAGACAACAGGCGCGGAGGAGACGACAGATGGCCCGTAGCATCGATCGCCGCCGGGAGGGCGTCCGCGAGAGAGAGCGAGAGCTCGTTCTGGCGTTCCAGAGCGGCGACGCCCAGGCCTACGACTCGATCGATCGCTCCTGCCGTCCGGCGGCCGAACGGATCGCGCGCCGGCTCCTCGTCAACCCCGCCGACGTGGAGGAGGCGGTCCAGGAGACGATGGTCCGGGCCTACCAGGGCCTGCCTCGTTTCAACGGCTCCTACGCGCTGACGGCTTGGGTCGCTCGTATCGCGACGAACGTCTGTCTGGACACGCTTCGGGCTCGTTCCCGCCGCCCCGTGAGCGCCGGTGCGCTCGAGCCCAACATGGACGCCCCGAACGGCCACGACGGCAACGGGCACCACGCCGATCCCGAGGAGCTCTTCGAGCAGGCGGCCGATGCCCAGGAGGTCCGCAAGGTCCTGGCCGAGCTCCCGGAGCGCCATCGCACCGCACTCGTTCTCAGGGAGTTCGAGGGCTACTCGCACCGGCGGATCGCCCTGATGCTCGACACGTCGCCCGAGCGTGTGAAGGCCCTGATCCATCGCGCCAAGGCGGGCTTCAAGCGCGCCTGGGGCGAAGAGGGCAACGGTGGACGTCTCGCCGCGTTCGCGCCCCTCCTCATCCCCATCAACTGGGTGCGGCGCTTCTTCGGGCGGGCCCCGGAGTTCGACTACCCCTCGACGGCGTCCGCAGCGAACGTGGCCTCCTCTCCGGTGGCTCAGACCTTCACCGTGGTCGCCAGTGAGCGCATCTCCACCGCGGTAGCTGCCGTGATGCTGGCGGGAACCGTGGGTTTCGTTGTCCACAACGCACCCAGGGTGTCGGAGGCCAAAGAGGCGGCAGTCATCGAGCTTGTACAAGCGCCGGCCCCGGCTGAAACGGCAAATCCGGTGGTCGAGCACAAGGAGAAGAACGGTCCCCCGAAGCATCACCCGGCCGAGCAGGCCGACACGCTGCCGGCGCCGGTCGCGTCCGTGCCGCCGCCTGATGAGATCGAGGAGGACGTGGTTCTCGAGGATGCCGACGAGCCCACCGCGCCCGAGGACGTGGTCGACCCCAGCCCCGATCCGCCGCCTCATCCGCAGGGGTTCGGTTATTCGTTCGCGAGTGATCGCACGGCGGACGGGCCCTGCGAGTGTGACGCGGGCCCACATCTGACGCAGAACAGCATAAGCATCTCCGAGCAAGGGCTGTCCTCATACGAGGCGTCCCTGGGCGCCGCGATATCGGACTCGACGGGAGCGCCGGCGTGGCCGGTGAGCCTGAGCATCGACGCGAGCAACGACAGGGTCAGCCTTTACTTCGAGATCAGGACGCAGTACGGCGTGTCGCCTTTCGATGCCAGCGGGGTCCAGGCCACCATGACCGAGGACGCTTGGGGTGGCTGGACCTACACCTACGATGGCCACTATGAGTGGAGGGGCGGGCCCGGTGAGCACGCGGACGCACCACACAAGGGGTCATTCACGGCCACTCTGACTTTCTCCTGGATCGAGCAGAGGCTGGTCTGGGCGGGAATCGACCTGCACGAGACGGGCTGACCTCGGCCTGACAGGCCGAGATCGCGCCTAAGCGAGCGGGCCCTTACCCACGAACTGCTCGAAGAACACGGCGATCGCCTCGCCCGACACCTCGTCGCAGCGCTGGAGGTGCCCCCAAGCGGTAAGGACGATCTTCTGGTCGAGGCCGAAGTCATCACCCGGAAGGCCCACCAGCTGATCCGACTCGAGCAGCACCATGGCGCCCTTGAGGTCCCCGAGCTCCTGTTCCGTGAGTCCCGAATGCCAGATGACCACTCCGCCCTCTGCCATGTTGCGCACCAGCGCCTCGGGTTCGGAGATGGGCGAGTAGTACAGCGCCGGTGTGAGCCCGGCCAGGGTGTACCAGCCGGAGGTCGGAGGTGTCGAGCTGTAAGCAGGATGCCCCTCTCCGAGATCGACCTGATGGGATCCCTGGTCGGGAGGGGTCTCGATGTCAGAGCATCCGGCCTCGCTGGCGGGGACGCCGGCTTCGTCGATCGCCTTGGGAATGTCGACCGTGTAGTCGAGGGTCGGGCCGGCCGCGATCGACGGGGGTTTGGACTCCAGATCGTCGCCCGCGACCACGGCTGCGATCCCTCCGATGGCCACGGCGATCGCCACGGCAACTCCGATCCCGACAGCCCTTCTCTTTCCCGAGAGGCGCCGTCGGGCTCCCGCTTGCCTTCCGGATGTCATCGCACCCAACGCTAACAGGAGAAGGCGCTTTTCGTCCGCGTCAGGCCGTTAGGACGTAGATCCCTGAAGTGTCGCTGAAGAAGATCTGGCCGTTCGGCCGACTCTGGATCGCGACGACCCCACCGGAATGATCGAAAGTAACCGCCTCATCGATGATGTCGTCTCGCTCGGCGTCGAGGGTGAAGTTACGGATCGTTCTGGTGTAGAAGCCGACCAGCAGGTCACCCTCGATCTCGCTTCCCAGGCCGCATCCATCACAGAACGTCGCGCCCGTGGGAACGATAGGCGGCGTCCAGGTGCGTTCGGGCTGGACCGGGTCAGGTCCTTCCGTACTCGTCCCGGGACAATCGGATCCCGTGCCCCAGCCGTAGTTGCGGCCGGGGATGATGAGGTTCAACTCGTCTTCGCACGTGGGGCCATTCTCCGTTTGCCACAGGTTGCCGGTTATCGGATCGAAAGCGAAGCCGAACGAGTTCCGGTGTCCAAAGGAATAGGCGAGACTTCCCGGGATGGGGTTGTCGTCGGGCCGGCGACCTCCCGGGTTCATCCGGAGGACCTTCCCCGCTACATCCGCTGTGCTCTGCGAGCGCGCCGGTTCGTCCTGGTCGCCGGTCATCACGTAGAGCTTGCCATCCGGCCCGAAATGGATCGTGCCTGCATTGTGTTGGGATCCGGACCCGATCGAGATCGTCTCGAGCCGTTGCTCGATCGTCCCGTCTCCTCGCAAACGGTGGCGAAGCCGCACGATCCGGTTCTCGAGCGGCTCGTCGTGCGTGAAGTACACGTAGATCCAACGGTTTCTGTCGCGCTTGCGCTTCTTCCCCTGATTCCACTTCGGATCCACCGCGATGCCCAGCCCGCCACGCTCGCCCTCGCCCAGGTAGTTGACCGGCCCGACCGACCCCCACAGGGAGTCGGAACCTCCCTTCAGCGTGTAGCGGTGGATCTCCCCCGTCACACGTTCGAGGTAGAAGATCTGCTTTCCGTTCGGGGTGAAGGTGAACGCGACGGGGGCACAACCGCCGCAGTCGAATACGAGCTCCGCCCGCACCTGTCTCTCTGTCGAGCCCCCGCTCGGGGCGGAACCAAGGCCCGTCACGATGCATATCGCCAGCAGCACCGTGGTGGGGCGGATGCACTCTCGAATGCCCACGGCAGGCCACTCTACGGTACGGCGCCCCCTTCGGGCGAGTGATCGTTGGCACCCCCTCAAGGTCGCCCGGGTCCTTGCCTGATAGCGGGTTTACCCCTTATGCTCGCGAATGCCCGGATGTAGGCTGCCGCCCGCTTCCAGGGTATTTGCACTGTTAGTGGCATCGGCTCGGATGACCTGGAAGGTGGTGAGGTGAGCAACTTTCCCTCGCAGACGGACGTTTGTATAGTCGGGCGAATCTCATGGCCCGTACACGCACGAAAGGAGGGGGGAAAGACCAGAGGGGATCCGCTGGCAAGTTCATTCTGATGTCAGGAAGGAAGACAACTCCCAGAGAGGAGGGGAACGCATGTTGAAGAGCCGACATCGTCGGTCCTTCGCGGTTGCCTTGGCGGTCTGTACCGTGGCCTTCATCGGCCTGACGGTCATGCCCGCGTCGGCACACGCGCCGGTAGACCAGGAGATGTTCAACCCCGACGAGTTCAACGGAGACGGCGAGGACGGGGTCGCCGGCGCTGCGGAGGGCACGGCTGAAGCCGGGCTCGGCAACCCGCATCCGTACGGATCGGACGGAGTGCCGCCGTTCTCAGGTGGTGACACCAAGGAGGCGGAGGTCATATCCGACGCCCCGCACCAGGTTGGGACGACCTATCCGCTCAGGGCGGTCTCGTTCACCGACGGCGTGCTCTACGAGTGGTGGGACTGTGACGACACCGCTGCGGACGAGTGGACGCCCGGCCAGTGCACGCTGATCGCGTCGGACACCACCCCCATCGTCTCGACGCCGCCGTTCCTGGTGGCGACGGTGAACGCGTGGTCGGGTGAGTTCAACATCCCGGCAGCGGACGAGGGACAGAGCCGGCACATCCGCGGCGTGGCATGTGCGTCCGACTACACCGCAGGATCGGGTGGGCCATCCGCTCACTGCACACACGACGACAGTGGCGGATCTGACGCGGGGATCGGCGTCGAGGACATGCACTTCGACGACTCGGGCTCCACGGCCGACCATGGCGAGCGCACCACCGCGGGACGCATCTGGGCGATCGACTTCGGCGGTTTCGGTGCCGGTCCTCCGGTGTTCCCGGGCCCGGACTACACGGGTGACGCGGTGCACGGCGCGCTCGTGCCGAACGACGGGTTCACGGTTGTTGGATTCACCTCGGACCCGGATGGCGCGGGTGTTGGATCCACCGACGTCGACGCCGTTCACTTCTGCATGGACCTCAGCTCCGACCCGGACACCCCCAACAACAACAACCCGGACGGCTTGGGCGGAAGCTGTGACATCGATTCGGCTGAGGCAACCGACCTCGGCCCCGAAGACGGAGCGATCTGCACCTCGCTGGGCGCTCCGTTCGCGCTGGCGGACTGCTGGCAGGCCACCGTCGACCCGATCGACACGAACCAGTTCGCCCTGTCGATGATCGAGTACGACGACGGGCTCTCTGGCGGTTCGGATGCCAGCGGTTCGGGCGATTGCGAAGGTGACACGATCATCGGCGCGGGCGGCGGCGACAGTGGAGGCGAGCCCGGCGGCGCCGAGGACGAGGTCGGCGACGACTGCCAGCTCGACAAGATCTACCTGACCTCGCAGGAGCCTGAGGTCGAGCAGGTTCACATCCACAACGAGGACCCGGCATCGCCGAACACCATCTCCGGTGAGCCGCCGGACCCGAATCCCGGTGGAACGCACGTGGTCGGCACCGACGACGGCGACCAGGGCCCGACCTACTGCGAGCAGTCAGGCCGGCGGAAGAACGACACCGTGCTGACGAACTCGTTCATGGAAGTCTTCGGCTGCGCCTTCAACCAGTTCGCCGACACGGATGGCGACGGCACGAAGGACTCGGGCGAGGACGAGACCCCTGAGGCGACCATCTCGCTGACCGGGAGTGGCGACTTCGTCGTTGCAGCCAACTGCGACGGTGGGACGATCCACGACCACGATGGTGATGGTCTGTTCGAGCATTGCCACTTCGACGGTCCCGATTACGGCGGCGACAACAAGGCCGAGGCCGAGTTCACCGACGCCGTTGAGGAAGCCGTCACGGTGACGTACTGCGTCGACCCGGAGCAGGGCACGGGCGCCAGCCCGGACCATGGCTGCGCGGACGAGACCCTCAAGGACAGCCTGGTGAAGAC
>JBOGVX010000136.1:0-12227 GCA_050693165.1 Actinomycetota bacterium
AAGGACTACATCACCGCCCTGCAGCTCGACACGAAGGTCACGGGGCTCCCCACCGGGGTGCTGAACGACGCGCTCAAGCAGGCTCGTGACGCGCGCCTCTACATCCTGGACCAGATGCTGAAGACGATCCCGGCACCCCGCGAGGAAACCTCGTCCAAGGCGCCGCGGGTCATCACGAAGCAGGTCCCGGTCGACAAGATCGGCGAGATCATCGGGCCCAAGGGCAAGCGGATCAACGAGATCATCGCCGTCACCGGCGCCGACATCGACATCCAGGACGACGGCACGGTGTTCATCGGCTCCCGGGAGGGCGAGGGTGCGGACGAGGCCGTGCGCATGATCGACGAGATCCTCAACCCGAGGATCCCCGAGGTCGGAGAGCGCTTCCACGGCAAGGTGGTCAAGACCGCCGACTTCGGAGCCTTCGTCAACATCCTTCCCGGCGTCGACGGGCTCGTTCACATCTCCGAGCTGAAGAAGGACGGACAGCGCATCGAGCGTGTCGAGGACGTCGTGAACATGGGCGACGAGCTCGACGTGATCGTCCTGTCCGTTGAGCAGGGGATGAAGATGAAGATCGGCCTCAAGCCCATCTGGGAGGGCGAGGAGCCGCCCAGCATGGAGGAGATCCAGGCCATGGCCGCCGCTAAGGCCGAGCGCAGCCGGTCGCGTCCACCGCGTGGCGGGGACCGAGACCGCGGCCGGGGCAGGCCGCCTCGGAGGGACTGACGCTGGTCGCGCAGCGCCGCGACCGCGGAGTCATACGCAGGAGCGAGCACGACACGGGCATGCGCCTCGTCACCGAGAGCATGCCCTGGGTCCGCTCGGTAACCCTCGGGGTCTGGGTAACCGCAGGCTCGCGAGACGAGAAGCCGGAGATCGCAGGCGCCTCGCATTTCCTCGAGCACGTCCTGTTCAAGGGCACCAAGCAGCGGACCGCGAGGGAGATCGCCGAGGCTTTCGACGCCGTCGGCGGCGACCTGAACGCGTTCACGGCCAAGGAGCACACGGCCTTCTACGCGCGGGTCCTCGACGGCGACCTGCCGATGGCCGTCGAGCACCTGAGCGACATGATCCAGCACTCACTGATCAAGGCCGCGGACCTCGACTCGGAGCGTACCGTGATCCTCGAGGAGATCAACATGCACGAGGACGCGCCCGACGAGCTCGTCCACGACATGTTCATGGAGAACCTGTGGCCGGGGGACCCGCTGGGGCGTCCGGTGCTCGGAACCGTGAAGTCGATCACCGAGATGACCCGGGAGCAGGTCCGGAAGTTCTGGAAGAAGCACTACGTGCCGGGCAACTTCGTGGTCGCGGCGGCGGGCAACCTCGAGCACGATCAGCTCGAGGAGCTGGTCACCTCGCTCATGGACACCGGCCAGACCTCCGAGGGCGTGACGCACGGGACCACGATCCAGGAAGGGAAGATCCCGGTGCCTGTTGGTGGAGCGCACGTGCGGCACCGAAAGACCGAGCAGGCCCACATCGTTATCGGCACCGCCGGCATGCCGCGCTCCGACCCGCGCAGGTACGCGTTCGGGATCGTCAACGACGCGATCGGCGGCGGGATGTCCTCGCGTCTATTCCAGGAGATCCGCGAGAAGCGGGGTCTCGTCTACTCGGTCTACTCCTACCACTCGATGTTCGCGCAGACCGGCGCGTTCGTCGTCTACGCGGGCACGGCGCCCGGCCGCGCGAACGAGGTCGCCACGCTGATCACTCACGAGCTCGAGAACATCGCGGAGAAGGGCATCACCGAGGAGGAGCTGGAACGCTCCAAGAGCCACATGAAGGGCTCGATGGTGCTCGGTCTCGAGGAGACCAGCACTCGGATGAACCGGCTCGGCAAGTCCGAGATAGCGCACGGCGAGGTCATCACGCTCGACGAGGTGATCGATCGGATCGACGCCGTGACGGTCGACGACGCCCGCGAGGTCACCGCCGACGTTCTCGGCCGGCCTCGCTCGGTCTCGGTGATAGGGCCGTTCGACGACGGCGCGTTCGACGAGTTCGCCTCGCCGTGATCCGCGTCGGCGTCCTCGGTGCCTGCGGCAAGATGGGCCGGATCGTCTGCAGGGCCGTGGACGCGGAGCCAGACCTCGAGCTCATAGCCGCGGTCAATCCCTCGTTCGAGGGCCGGCCGCTCGGCCCGATAGTCGGGCTCGACATCGATCTCCGTGTTGCCGGCAGCATCGATATCCTTCTTGACGCCGAGGTCGAGGTAGCCGTCGACTTCACTCAGCCGGAGGTCGTCATGAAGAGCATCCAGTACATGGTCGAGCACGACATCAACGGCGTGGTCGGGACCACCGGCATCGGGCCCGACGACCTCGACCAGATCCGCAAGTGGTTCCAGAGTCGGCAGGGTGATGCTGGCGTGATCGTCGCATCGAACTTCTCGATCGGCTCGGTCGTGGGCCAGCGGCTCGCGGAGGAGGCGGCGCGCTTCTTCCCGGCAGCCGAGATCATCGAGCTTCACCACGACCAGAAGAAGGACGCGCCGTCAGGGACGGCCGCGACAACCGCGAGGCGCATCTCCCAGGCTCGCAAGGAAACGTGGTCGGGCCCGGAGGGTGGCGAGCCGTTCCGCGGCGGCGAGGTCGATGGCGTTCGGATCCATAGCGTGCGCCTGCCGGGACTGGTCGCACACCAGGAGGTCATCTTCGGCGGGCCGGGCCAGACGCTTGCGATCCGCCACGACGCGCCCGACCGGACCAGCTACATGCCGGGAGTCCTCACCGCGATCCGCCAGGTCGGCGACCGCCCCGGCCTCACGGTCGGCATCGAGCCCCTTCTCGGCCTCTGAACCAGCCTGCAACAGCGTCCCAAGCGCACTAGGCTGAACAGCGATGAGCGCCCGCAAGGCACGCAACGCCCTCTCATCCGTGCTCACCCTCGGACTTCTCCTGTTGCCCGGTGGTATCAAGGCGGCAGTGGGAGAGGAGGTCACGCCGCAAGTGCCGACCGCGGAAGTGCCGATCTCGGAGCTTGCTGCCTCGAGCTCGCCCGAAGGGTTTGAGCTTCAGGATGTGACCGTCTCGAACGGGAAGGACGCGGACGGCGCCGACGAGCTTGTCAGCGCCAAGTACCTGGGAGCCGGTACGAGGAACGAGATCAGGTACCTGACCTTCTCAACGGAACGGGCCGCCGAGTCCTACATTCAGAGCCTCGATAAGGACTCCTGCTCCCCTCGGACTCTGGCGACGTGCGCCATGCAGATCGCTAACAGGGTGGTGGCGGGCCTGTCTGCGTCGACCTGCCCACATCCCACGGGGGAGATTCCAGCCCGCGCTTCCACGCTTCGGGATTTCGGGATCACGCAGCTGACGAAGCTGGCCTAGTCCGGCTTCTGTTCTTTCTCGACCTCGCCCACGACGTGGGTTACCGGTATGGCGAATGAACGTTCGACCCTCGACACGAGGTCGTGGCCGAGCCACTTGGAGATGCCCAGCGGGAGAGTCGAAAGTATGATCTCGTCGAACTCCTGCTCGCGGAGCACGTCCCCGATCGCGCCGAGTGGCTGTTCGTCACCGATCTCCCCATCGGCCTCGGCTCCGAGCTTCCGAAACGTCTCCAGGGCCTGCTCGAGGTTCCGCTTCGCGATGGCGACGGCCTCGCCCTCCGTCCAGACGGCGAGGTCATGAGGGTGAGTTGCCGGGACGAGGATGTGGAAGAAGCAGCGGCCTCCCGATAGGCGTGCGCGAACCTCCTTGACCAGATGCTCACCGACGAGCGTCTGGTTGGCGACAACCAGGAATCGTTGCACGGGCAGACCTCGGCGAGGATCGTAGAGGCTCCGGCGCCCGATCGCCAGGTCAGCCGGCCAGCTCGGCCACCCTGGCTCGCTGGTCCTCGTCGAGCCAGGGGCCCTGGCCCGCCCGGACGTTCTCGGCGGCGTGCTCGGCGCTGGAGGTTGCAGGGATGGCGACCGTGATCCTCGGGTCGGACAGGCACCACTTGAGGAGCGCCTCGGACCAGGTCTCGACGTCGAGGCCGGACAGGTCGGGGGAGAGCTTCATCAGCTTGCCTGCGCCGAGCGGCCGCATGGCGATCACGCCGAGGCCGAGCTCCTCGGCGAGAGGCAGGATCCGGTCCTCGACCTCGCGCTCGTGGGGGTTGTACGGGACCTGGATGCAGCTGATCCGGCCGGTGCGCATGACCTCCTCGAGCTCCGTGAATGCCGACCGGCTGTAGTGCGTGGCGCCGAGCAGGCGGATCCTCCCCGCGTCGCGCTGTCGCTCCATCCAGCCGAGGTGGTCTCGCCAGGCGACGAGGTTGTGGATCTGCTCGAGGTCGACGGTGCCGTAGAAGCCGAGCTGCCGCTGGAATTGCTTCTCGGCCTCCTCGACAGAGTCTGTCCATATCTTGGTGGCCACGAGCGCCAAGGGCCGCTTCTCGCCGAGAGCCTGAGCGAGCACATGCTCCGATCGGCCGTACATCGGCGAGGAGTCCACGAGCCGAGTGCCGCCGTCGAACATCACGTCCACGACTCGCTTCGCGTTCGGGATCTCCGAGTCCGGAACGTCGAACACCGACCACGTTCCAAGACCGATGACGGGAACTTCGGGACCGTCTCGACCGAGCCGACGCAGCTCCATGGGCTAGGGGAGCTCGCTGGGAGACAGCTGCTCGTGAGCGCTTCCCTTGGCGTAGTTCCAGGTGATGATCGAGTCCGGGATCATGCGCATGACGACCCGGTCGGGCTCCTTGAGCGCGCGAGCCAGCCAGCGAAGGCCCGGTCCCTCTCCGTACCGTGTGGCGATGCGACGGAGCCAGTCGTCACGATCCTCGGTCCACACCTCGGGGGTGCCCTCCATGACCACGGCGCGGTAGGGGCGGTCCTCGCTCGCGATCGAGACAGCGACCGACGATCCCGCGGTCACATCGGCGCCGGTGCGGCGGGCCTCCATCCGAGTCGTGAACCAGAACGCCTTGTCCGCGTACAGGTACCAGAGCGGCCGAACGTGAGGCTGGCCCTTCCCACCGACCGTGGCCCAGTGACACAGGTGGATCTCGTCGAGGAACGCCTTGAGCTCCTCGCCCTGAAGCGGCATCAGATCACCCCTCGGTATTCCTCGGCCAGCCGGATCTCGCCGTCCTCCTCCTCGAGCAGGACGCCCTCGCACTCGTACAGCGGCTTGATGGCGTGATGTGTCAGCTCCTCGACAGCCTTCTCGATCAGCGGAGTGTGTCCGATGGCGATGCCTCGGCCTCCCTCCGGGATGGCCTCGAAGATCTGCCTCACGCCTCGAGCCAGGCGCTGCGGGTCGTCGGACGCGAGGTCGTCGCTCACGCCGTGGATCTGTGGGAGCTGCTGGCCGAGCGCTCGCATGAAGAACGCCGCGGTCTCGGCGGCCCGCTTCGCCGGCGAGGTGAACACGGCCACGTACCCACCGGGCAGGTCTTGCCCGACCTTCAGCGCGAGCCCCTGGCCATCCTTCGACAGCTTGTCCTCGTCTAGCTCGCGCGGCGCGTGACGCCTGAGCTCCAGCGACTTCATCTGAGCTCGCTGACCAGTTGCACGAGGCCAAGGCGGTCCGCACCGCGGCGGAGCCGCAGGTCGCGAGTCACCAGGCGGCACGATAGGAGCTGGGCTAGGGCCACGTACTCGGCGTCATACGTCTTGGCCCATCCGAGATCGGAGGCCAGGTCCCAAGCCGCCCTTCCCAGGGAGCGATGGGTACGAACCCGGATGGGCGCCTTTTCAAGCGCTGCCAGACTACGTTCCGCCTGGTCTTTCGAGATCTCACGTCGCCACATCGCTTCGTGGAGCGCGGATCGAGACTCGGACCATAGGAGGGGAGGGGCCACTAGCTCCTCCCCGCCGAAGAACTCGAATCCCTCAGGCGAGCTGCATGCTGGGATCGCGACGCTCGCGTCGACGACGAGCACCTAGTGCCCTCGCCGCGACCGGCGGATTATCCGTACCCAGTCGGGCTGCGGCTCTCCGGTCCACGTGCGCTTCCACGCCTTCGGCAGGGGGTCGGTCCCAGAGTCCCCGGTGACTTGGTCTAGGTCTTGCTCCTCGATGACGTGCTGGGTGCCAACCTTTCTCGCGCGGAGCTTCCCCGAGCGGATCCACCTGCGCACCGTCTCCGGGTCGCGGCCCACCCGCTCGGCGGCCTCAGGAACGGTCAACATAGTAGTTGAATACTACTACATTCTCTTTGGAGACCGGTTTGTATGCTCCCATTCGATGACAAGCGGAGGGGTCTGGAGGTCGGAGCAGTGAAGGAGCTTCGAGGCATCGCTCGGTTCAAGTTCAAGGAGGGCAAGCTCGAGGAGTTCAAGCGTTTGGCCGCTCAAGCTGCGGAGATCGTTCGAACCAAGGACACCGGAACTCTCGAGTACGAGACCCATTTCAACGATGACGAGTCCGAGTGCCTCGTCCTCGAGCGGTTCAGGGACTCGGACGCGCTCATCGAGCACACAGCGAACATCGGCGAGCTATCGGAGAAGATCCTCTCGATAGTCGACGTGGTTCACGGCGAGCTGGTGGGTGAGGCGAGCGCACAGATCCGGGAGGCCCTGGCCAACTCCGAGTACGACTACCCCCACCTCTTCTCGAAGCCGATCTAGCGGCCCGCTTTGCGAGCGCCTATTTGACCCGGTGCTCCTCGATGAAGAGAAGGCCGAACGCGTCGGTGAAGTTCGCGAGGTCGTCGGTGCTCGTCTTCGCGACCTCGCTGGCCATGTCGGCCTTGAAGCCGTCGCGGTCCTCCCAGGTGAGCTCGGCAACGCCGTCGTACGGCTTCTCCTGACCCTCGGGTACCCGCGTCACGAGGTGGACCACGTAGCCCTTCAGGTTCTCGTACCCGTCGCCGGCGATCGGCGCATGCTTGGTCAGCCAGTAGTCCTTGAAGTCCTCGTCGGACATGTCCGCCTTCTTGCGAACCCAGATCTGAGCCTTCATCTGCACCAAACCTCCTTTGGACGATCACCGAATCCTAATGGTCGGCGGGGTCTAATCGTTTGGTGACTGCCGAGCACGCACCCATCGGTCCCCGGCTCATCAAATGGCTGGCGCTCTTCTTGGCCTTGGCTTTCTTTGTGGTTGGCGGGTTTCGCACGCTGAGGGTGTCTAGCGAGAAATTCAGCGAGGCAGAGAAGCGCTGCCAGGCCAAGGCAAATGCGGGAGAGATTTCGTTCGACGGTGTCATGTATGGCGAAAACTGCGTTTCGGAGGAGGAGGCCCGCTCGCCTTTCGCCGTGAACTGGTACTGGTTCGCGCTGACTGGAGGCTTGCTGGTGACGTGGTTCCTCGCCAGACGATCGACCTTGAAAGGGGATCGCTTCCGGGACCCTAGCGAGGGCGGCTGGGGGCTTCGTCGGCGCCGGCTGCGGCGCGGGCGAGGACGAAGAGAAGATCCGAGAGCCGGTTCAGATATTTCAGTGCGTCGGGGTTGACCTCGACTCCGGTCTCACGGAGCTCGACCGAGCGGCGCTCGGCCCGGCGGCAGACCGATCGCGCCACGTCGAGGAAGGCAGACAGGGTCGAGCCGCCCGGCACGATGAACTCCTGGGGGAGCGGGTTGGCGTCGACCTGCTCGTCGATCACGCCTTCGAGCCGGTCCACCATGTCGGGGGTTATCAGCGAGACTCCGGCCTCGAGCTTGCTCCGCTTCTCCGGGTTCGTGGCGAGATCGGCTCCGAGCACGAACAGGTCCCTCTGGATGCTCAGGAGGAGCTCCCCGAGGGGCTGATCCTTCGAGAGTGCCCGGCTCAGGCCGAGCACGGCGACAAGCTCGTCCACGGTGCCGTAGGCCTCGGCGGCGGGGTGAGACTTGGAGACCCGGCCTCCGTACAGGAGGCCCGTGCTCCCGTCGTCGCCGGTCTTCGTGTAGATCCTCACCCGGCTAGGATAGCCGTGAGGCCCCTGCGAGGGGGCTGAGAGGCTGGAGAGCCACACCCGCCCCTCGTTCAACATGTGGTACTTGTTGAACGAGGATAGCAGTGTTACTATCGCCGGCAGCGTGGGGGCGGGCCGATCGGGCAAAGCGGGTCTCCCGACTGGGGGCCGGTCGGTCCCCGCGCTTCCCGAGGCCGGCCCGAGGTCCCGAAGGGGATCGTGAGGAGGTTCAGGTATGGCCGGGATGTTCGGGTCCGTGATCACCGCGATGGTCACCCCTTTCAAGGAAAACGATTCATCGCTGAATCTCGAGCGTGCCCAGGAGATCGCTGCCTGGCTCCTCGACAATGGCTCCGACGCTCTGGTTATCGCCGGCACTACCGGTGAGGGGGCCACTCTCTCCGACCAAGAGAAGATCGACCTCTTCCGGGCCACCGTCGAGGCCGCCAAGGGCAAGGGCAAGATCATCGCCGGGACGGGAACCTACGACACCGCCCACAGCGTCCATCTGACCGAGGAGGCCGAGCGTGCAGGGGTCGACGGCGTCCTCGTCGTCGCGCCCTATTACAACAAGCCACCCCAGACAGGTCTTTACGAGCACTTCAAGACCGTTGCCGCGGCGACCAAGCTGCCGGTGATCCTCTACAACATCCCCGGACGCACGGCGATCCAGATCTCGAACGAGACGCTCTTGAAGCTGGCCGAGATAGACAACATCAAGGGCGTCAAGGACGCGACCGGCGACTTCACGCTGGCCTCAGAGCTGATCGCCGCCGCGCCCGGCGATTTCGAGCTCATCTCTGGCGACGACGTCGCCACGTTCGCTCTGGTCTGCCTCGGCGGGACCGGCGTCATCTCGGTGACGTCGCACGTTGCCGGCATCCAGATGAGCGAGATGGTCGCGTTGGCGGAGAAGGGCGACATCGACGGCGCGCGCAAGATCCACAGCTCGCTGCTGCCGCTCTACCGGGCCCTGTTCATCACCTCCAGCCCGATCCCGGTCAAGGCCGCGATGGGCCTGATCGGCCAGCCCGTCGGACCGCCGCGGCTCCCGCTCGTCCCGGCAACGCAGGACGAGATCGCGGCCGTCAAGAAGGCCCTGGAGGAATCCGGCGTCCACTAGGCTCGTTTTCCTCGGCGGACTCGGGGAGGTCGGTCGAAACATGGCCGCCCTCGAGATGGACGACCACGTCCTCATCCTCGACACGGGGCTTTCCTTTCCCAGCCAGGACATGCCGGGCGTGGACCTGGTGCTTCCCGACTGGCAGTGGCTCCGGGAGCGAGCCGACCGCATCTCGGGCGCGGTGCTCACCCACGGCCACGAGGACCACGTGGGGGCACTCCCGTACCTGCTCCGAGAGATGGAGCTGGACGTCTACGCGACGCCGCTGACGCTGGCGCTGCTGCACGGCAAGCTCGAGGAGCACCAGGTCGAGGACAAGGTCCGCCTGCACGAGGTGACGGCGGGCTCGTCTGCCGAGATCGGGCCGTTCAAGGTCCGCTTCCACAGGGTCACGCACTCGATCCCGGACGGGGTAGCGGTCGCGATCGACACTCCCCATGGGACGCTGTTCCACACGGGGGACTTCAGGCTCGACCCGACGCCGATCGACGGGCGGCTCACGGACCTGGAGGGCATAGGCGAGGAGGCCAAGCGCGGCGTTCACCTGATGCTCTCCGACTCCACTGGCGCCGAGCGCCCGGGGAGCGTGCCGAGTGAGAAGTCGGTGGGCCCGGTGCTGAAGGGGATAATCGAGAAGGCGCCGCGTCTCGTCGTAACGGCCTGCTTCGCGAGCCACATCCACCGCATCCAGCAGCTCTGTGACGCGGCGATGGCCAACGGGAGGAAGGTCGCGTTCCTCGGCCGCAGCATGTTCAACAGCGTCGAGCAGGCCTCCAAGCTCGGCCACCTCACCATCCCGAGTGAGAACGTGGTCGAGATCGAGGCCGTCAAGAATATGGATCCCAAGGACGTCTGCATCGTGTCCACGGGCAGCCAGGGCGAGCCGTTCTCCGCGCTGTCGCTGATGGGGGCGCGCGAGCACAAGTACGTGAAGCTGCAAGAGGGCGACACGGTGATCCTGTCGTCGTCCGTGATCCCCGGCAACGAGGTGGCCATCCACAGGGTTATCGACGGCCTGTACCGCACCGGCGCCGACGTGTACCACGTGGGCGTCGCGCCGGTTCACATCTCCGGGCACGCCTCGGCCGAGGAGCTTCAGGTGATGCTGAACCTGGTGAAGCCGACCTGGTTCATCCCCGTTCACGGCGAGCGGCGGCACCTGGCGAACCACGCGCGCCTCGCTCGAGAAGTAGGCATCCCCGCCGAGAACATCCTGATCTGCGACGACGGCGACGTGATCGATATCGGCGAGACCGTACGAGTGGCGGAGAAGATCGAGGCCGGGATGACGCTGGTCGACGGAGCCGGCATAGGCGACGTCGGTCAGGAGGTGCTGCGCGACCGGCGCAAGCTGGCCGGTGACGGGATCGTGGTGGTCGTGGTGACCGCCGACGCCCACTCAGGCGAGATCCTCGCGGGGCCCGACATCATCACGAGGGGCTTCGTGTACGAGGAGGCCTCTGAGGAGATCCTCGAGGAGGCCAGGCACCGCACGCTCACCTCGCTCAAGGAGGTCGCCGACGAGGAGGTGGCCTCACCGGACATCCTCGGCCAGCACATCCGGCGCGTGCTCAGGAAGTATTTCTCGGAAACGATTCAGCGGAAACCGGTCATCGTTCCCGTCATCATGGAGGTCTAGTGGCGAAGAAGAAGAAGCGCCGTTCCCGGAAGAAGAAGCCGAGCGTCTTCTCGCATCTCCAGCCCCTGCTGGCCGACGCGATCGGGATCGGGCTGGTCGTGGTCGCGCTGGTATCGGCGCTCGGGATCTGGATCGACGGCGCGGGACCGGTGGGCGCGTTCCTGCGGTTCATCGCTCGAGGCTCGCTCGGCGTGGTAGGCCTCGCGTTCCCGATCTTCGCCCTCTGGTGGGGTCTCGTGCTCGTGCGCGGAACCGAGGAGGAGGACCGAGGCCGCATGGGTCTCGGCCTGACCATGGCTTTCTTCGGCGGGCTGGGGATCTGGTCGTTGATCGCCGGCAACCCGGCGCCGGCCGACGGGTACAAGGCGCTGGCCGACGGCGGGGGGATGATCGGCGCGATCGTGGCCTGGCCGCTCTCGCAGGTCATCTCGCCGCTGGGTGCCGGGATCGTCTGCACGGGCCTGCTGGTCCTGGGCGCGCTCGTGTTCTCGGCCACTCCGTTCGCGGATGTGATCGAGATGATCCGCGCGCCTTTCCAGCGCGAGGAGGCCGAGGAAGAGGAAGAGGCCCCGGAGCCGAAGGCCAAGAAGTCGAAGAAGATCCCCGAGCCTGAGGAAGAGCCGGCGCTGGTCGGCCCCGTGATGATCGGGGAGGAGTACGACTCCGAGCCGATCGAGCTCCCCGAGGTCGTATCCAGCGGCGAGGACGGCGATTACGAGCTTCCGCCGCTCGACCTGCTGCGAACCGCTCCCGCGACCGCGCCCGGCGGGCGCGACGAGGAAGAGGTCATGAAGCGGCTCGAGGCGACGCTGCGCAACTTCGGCGTCGACGCGAAGGTCTCGGGCTACACCCGCGGCCCGTCGGTAACCCTGTTCGAGGTCAACGTCGGCGAGGGCACGAAGGTCAAGCGCGTGCTCGCACTCGGCGACGACATCGCGTACGCGCTGGCAACCCCCGAGGTGCGCATCATCGCGCCGATCCCGGGCAAGTCCGCGATCGGCATCGAGGTACCCAACGACACCCGCGACTTCGTCACGCTCGGCGACGTGCTGCGCTCGAAGACCGCGCAGGCTGAGGAGCATCCTCTCGCGGTCGGGCTCGGCAAGGACGTCCATGGTCGTTCGGCACTGGTGAAGCTCAACACGATGCCGCACCTCCTCATCGCCGGCGCTACCGGAGCCGGCAAGTCCTCGCTCATCAATGCGTTCGTGACGAGCGTGCTGATGCGGACGTCACCGGAGGACGTGCGCATGGTCCTCATCGATCCCAAGCGCGTCGAGCTCTCGCACTTCGCGGACCTGCCGCACCTGCTCGCTCCCGTGATCGTGCACCCGAAGCGAGCGGCGGAGTCGCTCGGCTGGGTCGTACGCGAGATGGAGATGCGCTACGAGATTATGGCCACGGTCGGGGTGCGCGACATCGACTCGTACAACGAGGCGTGGGACGAGGACACCATGCGCATACCGCCGGGGCGGGACGACGACTTCGACAGGCTTCCCTACATCCTCGTGGTGATCGACGAGCTCGCGGACCTGATGATGGTGGCCCCGCGCGACGTCGAGGATGCGATCTGCCGCATAGCCCAGATGGCCCGGGCCGTGGGCATCCACCTG
>JBOGVX010000137.1:0-8732 GCA_050693165.1 Actinomycetota bacterium
GGTGAACACCGCGTCCTCCAGAAAGTCGCTCGACGCATGCTGGCCGGACTCACTGAGCTCAATCAGTCGCTCCAATGTCACGCTTCCGGCTTCTATCGGCTGTGGCTCCCGCGGGCCCCCGCGCCCCATCGCGACGATCACCGGGTCGATGCCGTTGGCAGTGGCCACGCGCGCTGCCTCGCCCGCGATCGCGGTCTTGCCGGTGCGCTTGCCCGTTCCGATCACGCCGAGAGCAGGGACATTCAACGGCTCGAGCTCCGCTTCGGGAGCGTCGTCGCCCGTGTCGTAGTCGACACCCGCATCGCGGGCGGCCGCGGCGATCGCTTCTCGCTCCTTGTATCCGAGCACCGGCTCGTCCGAGAGATCGAGGATCACCTCGGGCCCGTGTCGCTCTATCGCGGCGCTTATCGCTTCACCTAGCTCGCCGTGCGCTGGCTCGACCGTCACGCCGAGCTCGGGGATCTCACCGGGCCCGATCTTCTCGGTGCCGCCCATGAACAGGCATGCCACAACGTCGTATCCGCGTTCGCGGGCAACATCGAGCGCCCAACGCGTGGTGGGTGGGTAGTGCTCGCCGTCGACGAGGGCCAACGCCCTTCGTTTGGACATTTGATCTCCGGTCTTGCGGGGCTTACTCGGCGGTGAGATCCGCCTCCATGGACTCCCCCGGTCGCGGCTCCTGCATCAGTCCTTCCAGCTCGCGATAGCGCTGCTCGCCGGTGGAGATGGAGTAGTGCGCGTTGAGGGTCGTCCCTCCGAAGGGGAACTTGCGGTAGATCTTCACCTCGTCCCCTTCGATCTCTATAACGTTGTAGCAGGGCTTGGTATGCCCGCGCAGCCTCAGCGAGGCGCACGTGCCCGCGTTCACTATGTAGAGGTTCTCGAGTCGCCACACGTAGGGGACGTGCTTGTGGCCCGTCAGCACCAGCTGCACGCCGGCCGTGATGAGGATCTCGAGCAGGTCGCCGGCGTCGTACACGATGTTCCGCTCGCGGCCGGTGCCCGGCACGGAGATCAGGTGGTGATGCAGAGCGAAGATCTTGTAGTCGGCCGGACTCGAGAACTCCTTGCGGATCCAGTCATACCGCTCACGGCCGATCTGCCCATGGTCCAGGTCCGGCTCGCTCGAGTCCGCGCCCACGATGCGGATGCCTCGCGCGTCGATCGACCAGTGCCGTGGCCCGATCAGCTCCTCGAAGTGCACGTACCCGACGTTCCTCGCGTCGTGGTTGCCGGGCACGGAGTGAACCGGGGCATCGATGCGATCGAGGTAGGCGGCGGCGGTCTTGAACTCCTGCCGGTAGCCGAAGGTCGTGAAGTCACCGGTGCAGAGGACCAGGTCGGGCTTGAGCTCGTTGAGCTCGACTATGACCCGGTTCATCAAGTTCGGGACGAAATATGGCGACCCGACGTGCGGGTCCGAGATGTGCGCGATGGTCGGCACGTCTCTAAGTCTACTTCGTCCCTTTCTTCAGGCGGATCGTGCAGCTACCGGGTGGCTGGGCGGCCCTGGCTCGAGGCAGGACGGTCGGCAGGGGGATCGGAGCACCCAGGCCGGGTGTCGGCACGGGCACTGTCGGTCCGGGGATCGGCACCTGTGCAGAAGCGGGGACCACCACCCCTAGGGCGTGAGTAGGCGCAAGGGCTCGGATCAGGTGCCTGAAGCGCACCGGCGAAGGCTACGCGAGCCGGGGGCGGGATGAAAGGATGTCGACTTACGTGAACATCCTCGATGCGATCATCGTCGCCGTGTTCGTGTTCTCATTGATCTCGGGGTTCCGGCGCGGAGCTGCCCTTCAGGTCGTGACCTACTCCGGTCTGATCGTCGGGTTGATCGCCGGCGCCTTGATCGCGCCTCGTTTAGCGGCGCTGGCCGAGGATCCCTTCGCCCAGGCGACGATCGCCCTTCTGACCCTCCTGCTCTTCGCGGCTATGGGCGACGCCGTCGGCTGGCTTATAGGCCGGCGGGTCTGGGCGGCCGCCAGGCAGAGCCGGCTCGGGCGGGTCGACGCGGGCGCGGGCTCTGTCGTCGCGGGGGCCGCCGCTCTCCTGACGGTCTGGTTCCTGGCATTCAATCTGGTCCAGGGACCCTTTCCCGTGGTCTCCGAGCAGATACGCGGCTCCGGGATCATCCGAGGCCTGGACGCGGTGCTTCCGCGACCACCCTCGCTCCTCGCCCAGGTGAGGACGTTCTTCGATCAGTTCGGCTTCCCCGAGGTGTTCGCGGGCCTGCCGCCCGCGCCGGCGGGTCCCGTCGACCAGCCGAGCCAGGCCGAGGCCCAGCGAGCGTTCGAGGCCGCGGACCAGAGCACGGTACGCATCGTCGGCCAGGCCTGCGACAAGATCCTCGAGGGGAGCGGCTTCGTGGTCGAGGGAAACCACGTCGTCACCAACGCGCACGTACTGGCAGGGGTCGACGCCCCCGAGGTGCAGCTCCAGGGTGGGGGTGAGTTCCCCGCGACAACAATCCTGTTCAACGACGATCTCGACCTCGCCGTGCTCAGACTCGAGACGTCCCCGGCCGAGCCGCTCTTGTTCGTCCCCACGACCTTGAACCGAGGCACACCGGGTGCAGTGCTCGGCTACCCGGGGGGCGGAGACCTCCGCGGAGACGAGGCGGCCGTGCGACGATCGCTGTTCGCCGAGGGTCGCGACATCTACGGCGACGACACGATCCGCCGGCAGGTTTACGAGCTCCAGACAACCGTCGAGCCCGGCAACTCCGGAGGGCCGTTCGTGACGGTGGACGGGGAGGTGGCCGGGGTAGTGTTCGCGGCCTCGACCACCAACGACAAGGTGGGCTACGCGATCACTTCAGAAGAGGCGATACCCGAGGTTCGCCGGGCGATCGAAAGCGACACGCCGGTACAGACCGGGCCCTGCCTCGACTGACCTACTCCTCCATAACGACGCGCACGTCGCCGGTCCGATCCAGCAGCGAGAACGCCGTCATGTCCCCCTCTCGGCGGAAGGCGAGCGAGAGCGTGCTGTCGCCGACACGGAGGTTCCGAAGCTCCACTTCGTTGAGCCACGGAGGCAGGTGCGGCTTGTTGACCGTGAGCAGGTTCAGGTGCGCCAGCGCAGAGACGCCGAGCATCGCCTGCAGCAGCAGGAACACCGAGCCCGCAGCCCAGCCCTGGGGTGAGCACGCCACCGGGTACTGAACGGGCGGGCTGGGAGTGCGGCGGGTGAACCCGCAGAACAGCTCGGGCAGACGCATGTAGTCGGCGTACTGCGCGACCTCGAATAGCGCCGTGACGAGCCTGTTCGTCTCCTCGATCTGGCCGTAGCGCTTGAGCCCGGCGGCGATGAGCGCGTTGTCGTGCGGCCACACGGTGCCGTTGTGGTAGCTCATGGGGTTGTACGCGGTCGCGGCCTTGCTCATCGTCCTTACGCCCCAGCCCGAGAACAGGTCTGGCTCGAACACCCGGCGCGACACGGCCTCGGCCCTGCTCTGCTCGAGGATCCCGCAGTAGAGCGCGTGACCCGGGTTCGAGACGATGCTCTTCACCTGCTTCTTGTCTCCGTCGAGGGCGCCCGCGTAGTACTGCTCGTCCTCCATCCAGAACGCTTCGTGGACACGCTGCCGCAGAACGGTTGCCTGGTCCTTCAGATGCACCGATCGTTCGAAGTCGTCGAGCGCGGCGTAGACGTCGGCCATCCGGGTCTTCGCCATGTACACGTAGGCCTGCACCTCGATGAGCGCGATCGGCGGCTCCGCGATCCTCCCGTCGGTGTGGATGACCGAGTCGTGCGCGTCCTTCCAGCCGTGGTTTCGAAGGCCGCGCGGAGATCGCGACTTGTACTCGACCAGTCCGTCCCCGTCGGCGTCACCGAACACGTCGATCCACTCGAGGGCCGCTTCCGCGGCGGGCAGCATCTCCTTCACGAAGCCGAGGTCGTTCGTCCAGCGGAAGTACTGGGCCAGCAGGATAAGGAACCAGGGGGTGGAGTCCACCGACCCGAAGTAGGGCGTGTGCGGCAGGTAGCCCGAGCGGGCGAGCTCGCCCTTTCGGATCTCGTGCAGGATCTTGCCGGGCTCCTCGTCTCGCCAGTCGTCCACGACCTTGCCCTGGAGCGCAGCCAGGACCTGCAGGCTCTCCCTCGCGGGACGCGGCGACAGCATGAGCATCTGGTGAGAGGTGATGAGCGTGTCGCGGCCGAAGGCGGCCACGTACCAGGGGATGCCTGCGGCAATGATGCCTCCACCGTCCATCTCGGTGTACAGGGCCCGCATGTCGCGCAGGCCTCGAGTGAGCAGCGTGTTGAAAAGCTCGTTGTCCGTCTTGACCTGCGTGCACTCCCTCTCCCAGTCCTCGTAAGAGTGACGCAGCCCGTGCACGACCTCATCGAAGTCCCCGGCGCCGTTCGCCTTCTCTCCCTCGATGACGGGCTCGACGACCAGGCCGATCGTCTTCGTCTGGTGTGCCGCCAGCTTGACGGTGAACGACACGTCGACCAGGTCGCCTCGCACCTCGACGCGCTTCGGCTTCATCCCGAACGTGATCCGGGTCGATCTTCGTAGCGCGTCCTCACCCGTGTAGCCGAACTCGACGCCGCGGACGCTGGCCTTGGGCGGCTCGTAGGTGCCGCGCGTCTCGCGAGAGAGCCCTCGCACCTCGAAGATGTCGGCGAAGTCCGAACCGAAGGTCAGGTCGATGTCGAACTCGACGGGGAACGAGTTGTAGTTCTTTGTCCTGATCCGCTCGTAGAGCGAGCCCTTGATCGCGCGGGTGCGTCGCACGTTGAGCGAGTGCTGCGGGACGGGAGTCCGCTCCTCGTCGTAGAGGTCGGGGTTGGTCAGGTCGACGTGCGAGACGTAGACGCGCTCGGCCGAAGAGGAAAGGAGTATCGGGTCGCGTGCGGAGATCTTCAGCCCGAAGTTAGACAGGAACCGAGTGTCCTTGTGGTACAGGCCGAGCCCGAGCTCGCGGCGGTCCGACAGATTGCCCTCGACGTCCGTGTAGAGGAAGGTCTCGCCCTCCTTGACCGCGAGGACCTTGCCGGGGAGGTCCGAGACGACGGGAACCCTCGGGACAGGGGACGACGAGATCTGCGCGGGCGGCTGAACGAGAGCCCGGTCCTCGGGCATCGGGTCCAGTCTAGGTTCGACCTGTTGCTTGCTCAACGGTCCTCCAGTACGACATCGGCCCCGGACGCTGAGGGCTGAAGGCGGAGCACATCCCATCCGGGCCCCAGATCCGGCACGCGCCGTTCATCCGTCTCGAACGCAAGGAGCGAAGGGCCTGCCCCCGCGACGCAGACGGCGACCTCCTTGGATCGCAGCTCCTCGAACATCGCGCGGGTGGCGGGCGCGAGCGGCAAACGGCGCCCCTGATGCAACCGATCCTCAAGGGCGTCGGGCAGCAGCTCCGGCCGCTCGGTCAGAGCCAGGACGGCGAGGGCAGATCGCCCTGCGTTGAAGGCGGCGTCCTGCAGTGGCACTTCTCTCGGCAGAACGCGCCTGGCGTCCGAGGTCGGGATGCGCTCGTCCTTTGGAACCAGAACGACGGGTCGGAGCGATGGATGCGGACCGAGGCGTTCGGCGCGCCACCCCTCCCTGGAGAGGTAGGCGATGACCAGCCCTCCCCGGAGGCACGCCGCAACGTTGTCGGGGTGTCCTTCCAGATCGACGGCGATCTCGAGCAGGCGGTCGGGGTCGAGCTTCGTGTCGAGCAGTCGATCCGCCAGCAGAACCCCGGCCACCACTGCGGCGGCCGAGGATCCGAGGCCCCGCTCGAGCGGGATCGCGTTGCCGCACTCGAGCCGGAACGGCGGGAGCGCCCCGCCCGTCTCGTGGGAGACGAAGGACATCGTCTTGAAGATCAGGTTGGTCGCGTCCTCGGGCAGCTCGCCGGCCCCTTCACCCTTGACCACCACGGCCGGCTCGGCCCCTGTGTCGAGGCGAACCTCGTTGAAGAGCTCGACGGCCATGGCGAGCGCGTCGAAGCCCGGTCCGAGGTTGGCGACGGTCGCCGGTATCCGGGCGGTCAGGATCATCAGAGGCCGAGCTCGGCGGCGACCGCGTCCGCATCCGCCGTGACCGGTGTCGGAGGCCGCGTGCGCTCCGCGACGCGCTCGGGATCTTTTAGGCCGTGGCCGGTGAGAACGCAGACGACGGTCGAGCCCCGCTCGAGCCGTCCGGTCCTGGCCAGAAGGAGCAGGCCGGCCACGGACGCCGCCGACGCGGCCTCGCAGAAGAGGCCCTGGCGAGCGAGGTCGTCGTAGGCCGCCAGGATCTCCTGGTCGCTGACCGCCATGATCTCGCCGCCCGATTCTTCGGCTGCCGACACCGCCCCGCGCCACGAGGCGGGGTTGCCGATCCGGATCGCGCTCGCGACGGTCTGCGGATCCTCGACCGGCTCGCCGCGCACGATCGGCGCCGCGCCCTCGGCCTGGAAGCCGAACATGACGGGCAGCCGTTGGATCGCCGCGGCCTCCCGCTCCTCGCGGTAGCCCATCCAATGGCTCGTGATGTTCCCCGCGTTGCCGACGGGGACGCAGTGCACGTCTGGCCCGCGCCCGAGCGCGTCGCATATCTCGAACGCCGCCGTCTTCTGTCCCTCGAGCCGGTAAGGGTTGACAGAGTTGACCAGGGCGATAGAGCTTCGATCGGCCAGCTGCCTTGTGACCGATAGCGCGAGGTCGAAGTTCCCGTCGATCTCGAGAACGCGCGCGCCGGCTACGAGCGTCTGAGCGAGCTTTCCAAGAGCCACACCGCCCTTCGGGACAAGGACGACGCACGTCAGGCCCGCCCGGCCCGCGTAGGTGGCCGCGGACGCGCTCGTGTTTCCGGTCGAGGCGCACACGACGGCCTTGGCGCCCTCCTCCAAGGCCTTGGACACCGCGAGCGTCATGCCGCGGTCCTTGAACGAACCGGTCGGGTTCGCTCCCTCGTACTTCAGGAACACCGCGCACCCCGTCTCCTGGGACAGGCTTTCGGACTTGAGGAGCGGGGTCCCCCCCTCGAGAAGCGTGACGATGGGCGTGGACTCGGTGACGGGCAGGCGGTCGCGATACTCCGCGATCACCCCGCGCCAGATCTGCGCCACTACTCCTCCCCTGCCACGCGCATGACGCTCCGGACCTGCAGGACGACGCCGAGGGCGCGGAGGTCTCGGACGGTGGCCTGCACCGAGCCCTCGTTGGCGCGGTGGGTGATGATGACGATCAGTGCGTCGTCACCGGTCCCCTCCTGCCACACGCTCTTGATCGAAACGCCGTTGTCGCCGAACGCGCTGGCCAGCTTGGCGAGAACCCCCGGGCGGTCCACGACGTCGAGCAACAGGTAGTACTGGGTCTCCATGGCCTCCATCGGCCGGACGGCTCGCTCGGCGTGGAAAGGCGAGACGAAGCCACTGCTGTCTCTGGAGATGTTGATGCCCGCGTCCACGAGGTCCCCCACGACCGCCACGGCGGTCGGCTCACCGCCGGCGCCCCGGCCGTAGAACATGAGCTGACCGATGTTCGGGCCCTCGACGAAGACCGCGTTGAAGGCCTCGCGCACCGAGGCGAGGGGATGGTCGAGCGGGATCATCGCCGGGTGCACGCGGACCGCGATCTGTCCGTCCTCGAGCTCCGCGACCGCCAGGAGCTTCACGTCGTAGCCAAGACGCGCCGCGAAGCCGATGTCCTCGTTCGAGACGCCCGCGATGCCCTCTCTGTAGACGTCGCTCGCGACGACGGGCGCGCCGAAAGCGAGGGAAGCGAGGATCGCGCACTTGGCGGCCGCATCGAACCCCTCGAGGTCCGCATCGGGATCGGCCTCGGCATAGCCGAGCTCCGTCGCATCGGTCAGCGCCTCGGCGAAGGACATCCCGTCCTCGCTCATCCGCGTGAGTATGTAGTTGGTGGTGCCGTTAACGATCCCGAGGATCCGCGTGATCCTCTCGCCGGACAACGACTCGCGCAGGGGACGGATGAGAGGGATCCCGCCGGCGACAGCGGCCTCGAACAAAAGATCGGTCTTGCCCTTGGAAGCCGCTTCGAACAGCTCGGCTCCGTGGCTCGCGAGAAGCTCCTTGTTCGCGGTCACCACGCTCTTGCCTTCGGCCAGCGCGTCGAGGATCAGCGAGCGCGCGGGTTCGACCCCGCCCATGACCTCGACGACGACCTGAACCTCCGGATCACGAACCACCGCCTGGGCGTCCGTGGTGAGCGTCCCGTCGGGGATCGGAGCCTCGCGGGGCCTACCGCCGTCTCGTACCGCGACCTTCACGACTTCGTACTCGCAGCCCGAGCGCTGCGAGATCTCCTCGCGGTTCTCGGCGAGGAGCCGGAGCACGGCCGAACCGACGGTGCCGCAGCCGAGGAGCCCGACGCCGATCTTCACAGCCACCGCCCCATCACCAACTCGTCCTCATATCCGTACGCCTTCTTCGAATGACCCGTCAGCCGCCCTTCCTCCTCGAACCCGTACTTCTTGTAGAGATTCATCGCGCGCTGGTTGTGCGGGTACACGGTAAGCCCGATCTTCTCGATGCCCGCCCAGCGGGCCCACCGGAAGGCCTCGGTCATCAGCGACGAGCCGATCCCCTTGCTACGCCAATCCTTCTCAACAGACATACCCAGAGAGGCAACATGATGCGTCACGGGGTTCGACTCCCGGCCCACCCAGATGGATCCGATCACCCGGCCGTCCGCGACGGCGACGACCTGGAGCTCGTCCTTCGTCCAGGGCTTGCGGAAGCGCTTCCGCATCTGGCTGGGGGTCCAGCGGACGTCCTCGGTTC
>JBOGVX010000138.1:0-1785 GCA_050693165.1 Actinomycetota bacterium
CCGGACGCTCGGGCCACCTCTAGACGCCTCAGGCCACCTCCAGAGAGAGGTGACCTGATCATGGACGCAGGACTCCCCATCGAAGGGAGTCCTAGGGCGGGTTAGGAGAGGGGACCTGCGGTGTTGCGTTCTAGGTATTCGACGAGTGGGCGCGGATTCCTCCCGGGTGCCCCAAGTAAGCCTGAGAAGTGGGGCCGGGGCCCTCCTCCGGCCGGGTACGGGTGGAGAGGGGATCCCCCGGAGGGAGGGCTGGTCTCGGCTCGAGAGACCACCATCCTGCCGGAGGAGGGCTCCGTTTGGCACGGTGGAACTTCCGGACGGTACGTGGAAGCACCACCGTTCCGTGCTTAGCATCCCCGCGCGTAGTTGCGTTCGCGTAACGGGGGTATGACGGTTCCGTGACTATCGGTCAGTCCCGTGCTTGGCGGCTCTGCTCTCGGCCGGGCGCGAAGCGTCGGTAGTCTTCACGGGATACGGGTCCGGGGATCGTCCCGAGCTGCTCCCCGCCGATCGCCTCTTGTGGCACGCCGTCGATCTGGAACCGCACCGAGGTGATGCCGGTCCCCGGCTCGGTGAGCGTGAAGACCACCTGGGCTATCCGTAGGGCCTGAGACCTGGGCGGCGCCGCTCTCTCGAAGTCTCCGGATACGTCGACGGTGGCGATGCCGCCGGCCACCTCGACCTTGTTTAGCCGCGTCCCTTCGGGGATCTCGCTGAAAGTGTCCTCGCCCTCAGGGCCCGGGAGGAAGAGGGAGACGAGCAGCGCCTCGGCCTGGGAGTCGAACACGGGCTGCAGCCTCACCGAGGTCGGGGCGAGGTGGCGGGTCGAGATGAAGTAGACGGTTCCGTTCGCAGGGATCTCCTCGGGCTCGGGAGGTGGAAGTGGCGGGCCGTACACGTCCTGGGGCAGGTCGCCTTCCGCAAGGAGGGTGAGCTCCTGCCTCGAGCATGCGGGCGTCAGCGCGAGGATGACCAGGAGCAGGGCGACGCGCCTCATTCCTCCTCCTCCCTTCGAGGAAGGACGAGCTCGAACTTGGCGCCGCCGCTCCGCCCGTTGAACACCCGGATCTCGCCGCCGTGCAGGTGCGCGTTCTCGCGCGCGATCGCGAGGCCGAGGCCCGAGCCGCGCCCCTCGCCGCGGCGCCGGGCCGGGTCGGCCTTGAAGAATCTCTCGAAGATCCGGTGAGCGGCCTCCGGCGGGATGCCGGGGCCGCGGTCCTCAACCGAGACGTGCAAGGTGCCGTTGGAAGAAGCGAGGCGGAGGACGACCTCGCGCCCCTCGCCGTGAGTCAACGCGTTGTCGACCAGGTTGCCGAGCACTCTCTCGAGCCGCTTCTTGTCCGCCACGGTGGTGAGGTCGGAGCCATCCTCGATCTCGACGTTCACGATCTGACCCTCGACACGGGTGCGGCGAGCGACCACCTCATGAGCCAGGTCGGCGACGTTGAGCGGCTCCCAAGACATGTCGACGCGTCCGGCCTCGACCCGCGAGAGGTCGAGCAGGTCGTCCACGAGCCGCTGCAGGTAGTCGAGGTCGGCCGCGAGCAGCTCGGTGGCTCGGCGCACCTCGGGGGTCAGCCCGTCGGAGTGGCCCAGGAGGTAGTCGGTCGAAGCCCGCAGCGTTGTCAGGGGAGTGCGGAGCTCGTGCGACACGTCGCCGGCGAAGCGGCGCTCACGGCCGATGCGGTTCTCCATCGCCGCGGCCATCTCGTTGAAAGAGGTCGCGAGCGCGGCGAGCTCGTCGCCACCCTCGACCTCGAGCCGCGTCTTGAACAGTCCCTCGGC
>JBOGVX010000139.1:0-16637 GCA_050693165.1 Actinomycetota bacterium
GCGAGGGGCACCTGGGGCCTCGATCCGTCGGGCGAACGAGGGCTTGGCCCCCGCGGCCACTAGGAGTACAATCGCGCGCGGAGGAGACGAGAGTCCCCTCCACCCCCTTTCCCCGGCCCCCGGGTAACCCCCCGGGGGCCACTTCTTTGTCCGTCAGGCGGCCTTCGGCCGCTTGCCGTACCCCGTGACGGTCGCCCCTACACCCGTGAGGAGACTCAGAAGGCTGTAGGTAACCGGGATGCCGTCAGTGTGTCCGAGGACGTCACCGAGGGATCGCGCGGAGAGTAGGCCCCATATCCCCAGAACGAGCAGGATCGGACCGACGATACGGCAGGCCAAGCTCACCGCTCGCTGATTCGCGAAGAAGGAGCCGAGCAGCACGAGCGCCAGCGCCCAGTGCAGCAGGTTGGCCTTGGTCGAGCGCTCGAGCAACCTGATGCTTCCGATCGCCCAGTCTCCGAATACGAGCTCGAGAACGGTGAGCGCACCGAAGGAGACGCCCAGGGTAAGGGCGACGGTTCGTGCCTTCACGCGGGGGCGTCGGGCGGCCGAGGGGCCGGGGGGTGAAGACGCCAGGAGAACTCGGGCCAGCCGTTCGCCCTTATGTCTCGGTACGCGTAAGCGAAGAAGATGACGCCCGCACCGATGCCGAACACGATGTGGAAGAAGTGATGGGCGAGCTGTGCCTGACCCCATTTGAGCAGGAGGTGCCCGGACTCACCGAGGATCACCAGCGGCACGCCGAGCCAGGCCATCCTTATGACCCAGCGGCGTAGCGGCTGCCTCCGTGACCCGGACACCTCCCTCATGCTTAACCTCAGGCTGCGGGGGCGGACTTGTAGCCGCGCCCGCTGGAGAACCCAGCGAACAGAGCCCCGGCAGCGGTCACCGCATGGACGATCGTGTACACGATCGGCGTATCCGCTCCCTCCGGGAAGCCCACAAGCTCCGCGTAGAAGTTGCTCGCGAAGATGTTGAGCGCGAAGACGACCAGGAATACGACGCCCACGACGCGGGCGACGCTCTTGGCCGCGGACTCACCCGCGAAGAAGGACCCGAGTACCAGGACCCCTACCGCCAGGTGGATGATGATGTGCACGGTCCCGCCCGCGATCAGCACGGTATCGCCGATCAGCAGCGGGTCATCGATCCCGTAGAAGAGCTCCAAGAGCCCCACCGCCAGGTAAGCGATGCCGAAGACCAGCGCGTAGAACCGCGCGATCCCCATCTTTCCGTACCCATACGCGCCTTCAGCCATCAAGGCCTCCTTTCATTTGGCGCTCCTCCCCTGTTTGACCGACTTTTCCTCCCGGACGTTACGCCGACTCGACCTCCCCAACAAGCAGCACCTCGCTCGGGCTCGTCGCTCCTCCGGCCATCTCCTCTGAGATCGCGAGGCCCGTGAGGCCCGGATCGGCGCTGAATGCCACCACAGCGGGGTCCCGTCCAAGGACCCCCGCGGAAATGGGGGTCTCCCCGCCCAGGGCCCACAGCTGGTACGTCCTTGCCTCGGGCAGTGGCTGAAGGGTGTCGCTCACCAGATAGCCGGTCCCATCGGGCAGGAGGACCGCATCCACCTCGGCCGAGTCGTCCGTCGACGCGAGCGTCAGGCGGGTGGCGTTCGGATCGAGCAGAGCCGCGTTCGCGGCCTTGACCAGGCTCGCCTCCTCGACGGCGCCGGCCAGCCTCTCTAGCTCATCTCGCTGCCGGGCCACGTCGATCGTGAGTGCGAACACCGAGACGATCGCGGCCGCAGCGGCCACACCGGTCAGCCAACGGTTCCTGTGGCGGCGGCCCCTGTCGATGGGTATCGGGCCGTTGAGCTCGCCCGAGATCCTGTCCCAGACCCCATCCGGCGCGGGGGCTCCGACGGCGGCGAGCATCGCGGCGGTCTCCCGGTGCTCGGCAACCTCGGCCCTGCACCGAGGACAGCTCGAGAGGTGCTCGTCGACCTGGCGGTGCTCCTCGGGATCGACCGCATCCAGCGCGTAGGCGCCCAGGAGCTCGCGGATCTCGTCGTGTGTCATCTCAGGGCTCATTGATCCCTGCCTGGTCGAGTGCCGATCGGATGTTGCGGAGCCCGGCGCGGATACGCGTCTTGACCGTTCCCTCGGGCTCTCCCTGGATCACGGCGACCTCGCGGTACGTGTGGCCGCCGAAGTACGCGAGCTCGATCGCCTTTCGCTCCTCCTCGCGAAGGGTGGAGAGCGCGTCGCGCACCCTCTCGGCCATCGCGAGGTCCAGCACCTCCCTCTCGAGGTCGTAGCCGGACTCGGCTCGAAGCCTCTGCTCTCGTTCCTCGCGACGATGTCTCGAGGTCTCGGCGCGAACCAGATCCACGGCCTTTCCATGGGCCTGGGCGAGCAGGAAGGACCGCAGCGTGCCCCGGTCCGGGTCGAATCTCTCGGGCTCCCGCCATAACTTTAGGAACACCTCCTGGACGACTTCTTCCGCGAGCGTGGGCTCGGCCAGAACGCGGCGGGCCAGTCCGAAGACCGCCCCGGCGTGCCGCCGATAGAGCTCGGCCAGCGCGTCCCGGTGATACCTGCCGATCGCCACGACGAGTGCGGCGTCGCCGCTCCCCTGCAGGTCCATCAGTCCCACGGCCCGAGCTCGCGGCGCGAGCTTCGCTGAGCGTCGCATCCTGGAAGTGTTCGGAGCGGGCCCGGGGCCTGGATGTATGAGGTCACGTCAGTCGGGCGAGATCCCCGCCCCTTCGTTCCTGATCCGCTCGACCCTATCCTCGAGATACAGCTCCATGAAGATCACCTTGAGGATGGCGGCCACCGGGATGGCGAGAAGGGCGCCGATGACCCCCAGGAGGGTCCCACCGATCAGGACGGCGAGGATGATCACCGGGGCGGACATCTCGATGGTCTTGCCCATGACCCTTGGCTGGATCACGTAGTTCTCTACCTGCTGGTAGATCAGGTAGAAGGCGGCGGTGGCGATCAGCGCCGGCACGCCCGCGAAGGCCGCCACGACCGAGGCGAGGACGGCGGCGATCAAGGCTCCGATCGTCGGGATCAGATCGAGCACGGCGGTCAGGAAAGCCAGCGCCGCCGTGAAAGGAACGCCGATGACCGTCAGCGCGACGAACGACACGACGCCGGCTATCCCGCTGACCAGGAGGTTGCCCAGGACGTATCCGCCGACTCGGCGCACGGACTCGTCGTAGATCTCCTGGAAGTCCTGCCGGTCCTCACGGCCGAGCATCACTGCGACCCCTCGGCGCATCTTCGGCAGGTTGATCGTGAAGTAGATGGTCAGGATCAGGACCGTGAGCGAGTTGAAGATGAAAGACGTGAAGGAGCCGACGAGCCCGAGCAGCTCCCCGGGGACCTCGGAAGTGAACTCCTGGAGCTTGCTCTCGAGGTCGAAGCGCTGATTCAGGTCCGCGATCCAACCGTTCCCCTCCCTCGCCTCCCTCAGGTATTCGGGCGCCTTCTCGACCAGGGCGGACAGCTCGGAGATGACGTCGGGGAGCACGAGCCAGAAGAAGAGGCTGAGGATGGCCAGGCCGCCAAGCAGACCCAATGCCACGGAGGTTCCTCGTTTCAGCCCACGCCTTTCCATCCATGCCAGCGCGGGCTGGAATCCGAAGGCCAGGACGAGCGAGACGAGCAGCAGAACGAGGATGTCGGCGATAGCCGTGAGCGCGTTGGCGAGCAGGAGGACCAGCAGGACGCCTACGGTCACCTTCATCCAGTAAGTAACCGGAGGCCACCTGACCTGTGCCGGTTCGCTCAATCGACCTCCATGGGATCGGGGGGGAGCGAGAACTTGTCGCGAAGAAGAGAGAAGAAGGACTCGCTTCGCTTGCGTCGCAGCAACCGGGCGGGACGATCGGCGCGGCGGACGCGAACCCGCGATCCGACGGGAAGCTCGAGGCCCGGCCGGCCGTCCGCGGACAGAAACCCAGCTTCCTCCTCCATCACCTCGAGCGTCACCTGCTCCTCGGGCGCCAGCACGATCGGCCTGTCGAAGACCATGTGCGCCGACACGGGGACCATTACGAGGCACTCGAGCCTCGGCGAGACGATCGGCCCCCTAGCAGAGAACGAGTACGCCGTCGATCCCGTCGGGGTCGCGACGATCACTCCGTCCGCGGAGAAGGTCATGAAGTGCTCCTCGTTCACCTCGGCCGCCAGCCGGATCACCCGGTGGCGTGCCGTCTTCTCGACTATGACCTCGTTCAGCGCCCATTGCGATTCGCTCCAGGGAGCACCCTCCGCATCCGCGCTCAAGGCCATGCGCTCCTCCTCCTCGACCTCGCGGCCGTTCAGCCAGTCGTCGAGGAGCGCGGGAGCGTCGGGTGGGTCGACCTCGGTCAGGAAACCGAGGCGTCCGACCTTCACCCCAAGGACGGGCACGTCCGTGCGAGCCCCGATCAATGCGGCTCGGAGAAGCGTCCCGTCCCCCCCAACGGAGACGACGAGGTCCAGCCCCTCGCCGACCGCCTCCGCATCCTCGAGGAGACCGGTCTCCAGTCCTCGGTCCTCGGCCCAATTCCGGAGCTCCTTGGATGCATCGACCGCTGCCTTGCGACCGCCGTGGACCACGAAGCCGAGCTTCACGACGCCTGCCCCTCGGGGTGGACCAGGGCCGCACCCTCGGCGATGACGCGGTCGAGCTCGAGACGAGCGGGCCGGCTGTCCGCGAACGCGTGAACGAAGAACTCCACGTTGCCGCCGGGACCCGGTAGCGGACAGGCCATCGCGGCCACGACTCCGGCTCCGGCTTCGGCACAGGCTGTTGCGACCGACTCGATCGCTCGCTTCCACACCGAGGGGTCTGACACCACGCCCCTCGCCCCGACGTCTTCTCGTGGGGCCTCGAACTGAGGCTTCACCAGAAGGACCAGCTCGGCCGCGGGGCTCGCCAGCGAGACCAGCTGGGGAACCATTGCGGCGAGCGAGATGAACGAGAGATCGGCGGTTACCAGGTCCGGTCGGAAGGGGAGATCGTCGGCGCGCAGATCGCGAACGTTCGAGCGCTCCATCACGATCACGCGTTCGTCCGTACGCAGATGCCATGCCAGCTGGCCGTAACCGACGTCAACGGCCGCGACCCTGGCCGCGCCGCCCGACAGCAGGACGTCCGTGAAGCCGCCGGTTGATGCTCCCGCATCCAAGCAGAGCCGGCCCGACGGGTTGACACCGAACCTGTCCAGCGCGGCCGCGAGCTTGTCTCCGCCGCGCGATGCGTAGAGACGGCCTGGTCCCTCCACGGCCACGGGCTCGGAGGGCGCTACAAGCGTCTCTGCCTTGACCGCGGGCCGTCCGGATACGGTGACCCGGCCGCGCTCGATCGCGTCGTGCGCTTCCTCCGGGGTCTCGACGAGCCCCCGCCGCACGAGCTCGCGGTCGAGACGGTTCCTGGTCACGCGCCGCGCGTTCCCCGAGGCTTGGTTCGCCCGGCCGTCCCCCGGGTGGTCTTGGCCTTCGCCCGCGACGGCGTGGTTCGAGCGGACGTCGATCTGGCACCCGCGGACCTCTGCGTGGTCGCCCGGCTCGTCGTCGCGGTCTTCGCCTTGCCTCGGCTCTCGAGCTCTCGGATGCGCCGCTTCAGCGCATCGACCTCATCCTTGCTAGCGACGCCCGCTCTCGAGAGCTGCTTCTTCACCTCGTCCCTGATCGTGCCTCGGAACCGCTCGCTGTTCTTTCGCGACCAGTCGAGGAGATCCCGAGCGATCCGGCCGGCCTGGTCCGCCCTGGCCTGTCCTTCGCTGATGAAAGCACGAGCGAGCTCTTCCGCCTTCTTCGGGGTCAAGGCATCTCGTCCGGCCTCCACGTACTTGCGCACAGTGTCGAGCATCGGACCTCCTTCCTCGAGGATCCTTCCTCGAGGATCCTTGTCGCACGGCCTCTACTTTCGGCCGGTTGAGGCAAGGATAGCAATCGGTATACTGACGACTCCTTCCCGCGCTTTCCCCTCTGGCAGAGGTGTCGTTGGCGAGCAAGGAAAAGGTCGAGGAGCACCTGAACAAGCTCATCGCTCGTCTCCAGCAGAACGACGAAGCGGCCGACGCGCTCGGCAAGTCGCTTCCCACCCCGCGCACCCTCTTGCTACACATCACAGATCTGGACGTCATCTACTCCACAGTGCTGTCAGAGGGCCGGCTCTCGCCTCTCGAGGAAGGTGACCCCGGTGAGGCCGAGATCAGGATCATCGCGGACTCGGATGATCTGATCGGGATGATCGAGGGCGGCGTCAACCTGCTCGCCGCAGTAACGAGCGGCCGAGTACGCATCAAGGCTTCCTTCTCCGACCTCCTGGCTCTCAGGAAGCTCGGCTGATGGCGAACGGGCGCCGGTTCCTCGCCTACGGGCTCGGCGCCTTCGCGGCAGCAGCCGCGTCGGGACGAGTCATCTCCTGGCGGGATCGACGGCGCGCCGACCCCGCCCGAGACGAAGCGTTCGGATCGCTGCGGGGTCATCCTCGCTACATCCGAGGCCCGCGAGCGTCCAGCCTCTACACCGAGTGGTTCCCTTCCAAGGGCGGCAACGGCACCCTTCTCATGACTCACGGCTATTGCCTGACCGAAGCTGTGTGGCACTATCAGAAGCGCGATCTGGCTGGTGATCGGTTCGGACTGGCGACGTGGGACCTTCCCGGCCACGGTCACTCACCCGGACTTGCGCCCGGCCACCTGACCCTCGAGTACTGCGTGGACGCGCTCGCGCGAGTGGTCGACGAGTACGCCGACGGTGGCGTCGTGCTGACGGGTCACAGCCTCGGCGGCGTCATAACCCTCGCCTACCTTGCCCGGCACCCCGAGACGGCGCAGCGCCTGGTCAAGGGAGCCGTCATCGTCTCGACGCCGATGATGCATTTCGCTCGCTCGGTGGCCGGCCGCTGGCCCGGCGCCTCACTCGAGGCCCGCGTCCTCGGAAAGGGGATGCAGGCGCTGGTGGATAGCGGCCTCACGGAGAGGGTGCTCGGCAGGGACACAGGAGGGAACGAGCTGGGCCTGTCCTACCGCGTCGTTCGGTGGGGATTCGGTCGCTCTCCGTCGCCCTCGCACGTCCTGTTCGTACGAGACGCGATCGCATCCGTGCGTCCCGACGTTCGAGCCGAGACGTACCGGATCATGACGGGTGCGGACCTGTCACCGCTGCTTCCCGAGATCAAGGTCCCCGCGGTAGTTGTGATCGGTGGCCGAGACCGGCTCGTCAATCCGCTCGAGTCGAAGGCGATGAGCGCCCGGCTTCCAAAGGGACGGCTCGTCGAGTTCGAAGGCGCGGGCCACGCCGCGTTCCTCGAGGACCATGATCGCTTCAACGAGCTGCTCCAAAGCTTCGCCACCCGCCGCCTGCTCCAGTACGGGGGCCGTCGGAACGGGAAGCGGCCCGCTTGATCCCACTTCGGGACGCGAACCCGACTCGTCGAACTCCGTGGGTGACGATCGGGCTCATCGCGGCGAACGTCCTCGTCTTCTTCCTGTGGGAGCCGATCACCGGATCCGCGAGGGAGCAGGCCAAGTTCTTCTTCTGCGAGGGCGCGATACCTCAGGAGCTGACCAGCTTCGAGACGATCCCCGAGCTAACGCGCGTCTGCGGGGGCAAGAGCGTGCTCGTCTCCCTGTTCACGTCGATGTTTCTGCACGGCGGCTTCCTGCACATCGCTGGCAACATGCTCTATCTCTGGGTGTTCGGTAACAACGTCGAGGACCGCATGGGCCCGGTCGTGTTCATCCTCTTCTACCTCACAGCGGGGATCGTGGCCGCCTACGGGCAGGCCCTTCCCGATCCCGACTCAACCACTCCTCTTGTGGGGGCCTCCGGCGCGATAGCCGGAGCGCTGGGCGCTTATCTCGTCATGTTCCCGAGCGCGAGAGTGCTCACCCTCGTCCCCATCTTCTTCTTCCTGCAGCTGATCGAGCTCCCAGCCGTGTTCGTCCTCGGGTTCTGGTTCGTTCTACAGGCCCTTCAGGGCGTCGGCTCGCTACAGGCCGAGACCGGCGTCGCGTGGTTCGCCCACATCGGGGGCTTCGTTTTCGGGGCGCTGGTGGCGCTCCTGTTCTATCGGGCGCGCCGGCAGGAGGCACGCGGGCCCTACTGAGCCAGGGCGCGACGCATAGCCACAGCCGTCTGCGGGCAGCCCTCCCCCGGGCCGGCCCCGATCCACCCCGGCATCGAGCCGCGCTCGGCTCGCTCGAAGCCCAGCTTCGCGAAGAACGGCTCGGCGGTCTCGGTCAGCAACCAGGCCTGCTGTGCCCCTTGCCGTCTCGCGTCTCTCAGCGCGGTGACCACGATCAGGGTTCCTAGTCCGCCTCCGCGCAGCCCTTCGGAAGTGGCCACCGCTCGGAGATAGGCGTCGCGGTCCAGCACGTGGGCCGTCGCGGTCGCCTCGATGCCGTCATCCTCGACGACGTGCACGCCCGACGGACCCCAATCTGGCGCATCGGCCGGGGCTTCGGTCAGGGCGCGCACGTCCTGCATGTCTTCGGCCTTGGCAGGTCGCGGCCTGGCGACCGGCGGGCTCGACAGGAGACCTCCGATGTCCGACAGGATCGCGACCGGCAGGGCGTCTTGGTCCAGTAGCTGGGCCGGTGTGCCGGCGCCGGATCGGACCATCGCCGCATCGAGTCCCGCGTTCGCCGCGCCGACGATGTCCGTCTCTACGCGATCGCCGACGACCAGCACGTTTCGGGTTCCGACCGCTGCAACCGCGGCCTCGAACATCGGGGCGTGCGGCTTGCCGACGACTGTTGCCGATTCCCCGGACGCCGTCTCCACGGCCGCGAGGATCGCTCCGGCGCCGGGCCAGAGCTCACCGCCCGGAGCGGGGTATGACGCGTCGGCGTTCGTGGCGATCAGGCGGGCGCCGGCTCGCACGAGGACCGTCGCCCGCCGAAGGGCCTCATACGTGACGTCCGGATCCCAGCCGACGACAACCAGCTCCGCGTGTCCCACGTCCCCGTTCACCAAGTCGATCCCGGCATCCGCCAGGGCCGATCGGACGCCGTCCCTGCCGATAACGAACGCGGTCCTCGCCCTCGCCTTACCCTCGCTAGCCAGCATGTCCCCGGTCGCCCTCGCCGAGCTGAGTACCTCTGACTCGTTCGCCGATATGCCCATCCCGTTCAGCTTCGCCGCGACCTGAGCGGCCGTGCTCGCCGAGTTGTTGGTCAGGAAGACGATCTGCTTGCCGGCGGATCGCAAGGCTTCCACCGTTGCAGCGGCCGGGTCGATCGGCTGGTCGCCTCGATACAGGACTCCATCGAGGTCGAGCAGGAAAGCTTCGTAGGCGTCGGCCAGGCTCACTAGGCGGTGAGACGCTCCAGGGCTTCGCGATATTCCTCGCGCGGATGCATCGCCACCGCCAGCCGAAGATGTTTCACTGCCTTTACGCGATCTCCGGTGCGGGAGCATGCGAGGCCTAGCCCGAAGTGCGCGTAATGATTCACCGGGTCTATGTCGACCGCTTTCGCGAACTCGGCGGCGGCCCTCTCCCACCGTGCTGTCATGTAGAGGGCTCGTCCGAGTGTCTCTCTTATCGAGCCCTTGTCCGGCTCCTCGGCCGCGGCGCGCTCGAGAACGATGACGGCCTGGTGCGGGTGACCCGCGTCGAGGAACTTCCGGCCCTTCTCGTAAAGCGTGTAGACGGATTCGCCCATTCAGGTCCCTCGAGGTTCGCGGCGGGCGCCGGCTTCGTCTATACAGAGCGCCATGGTTGACGTCGCTCCTTTCGATGGCTTGCTCTTCGACCCGGTCGTGGTCGGGGACCTCGCCTCGGTGACATCGCCGCCTTACGACGTGGTCCTGCCGCACGAGCAGGACCGCCTGCATCGGGCGAGCAAGTGGAACATCGCCCTGGTGGATCTGGGAGCCGACGTGGCCGGAGCACCCGACGAAAAGTATACGCGCGCGGGTGAGCTGCTCCCCCGTTGGCGCGAGGAGGGCGCCCTCGTCACAGCCGGAAGGCCATCCGTGTACCCGTACGAGATGCGTTACGCGTATAGAGGAGCTCACAGGACGCTGCGAGGAGTGATCCTCGAGGTCGAGCTCGAGCCCTGGGGCGGGTCGATCCTGCCCCACGAGCAGACGATGGCGGCGCCTGTGGAGGACCGGCTGCGAGTGCTCAAGGCATCGCGCGCCGACCTGTCCCCCATCTACTCGGTGGCAGGAGGACCCAGCGCTCCGCAGACCGAGCTGCTAGAGAGGGCTCAGAGCCGTCCCCCCGATCGGCGGATCGTTGACGAGGAGGGAGTCGAGCACAGGCTGTGGATCGAGGAGCCCGACGACTCCATGATCGACTGGTATCGAGACGAGGCCATCCTCATCGCCGACGGTCATCACCGCTACCAGACGGCGCTCGTGCATCGCGAGGAGATGCGAAGCGAGCATGGGCCGGGGCCTTGGGACCGGGTGATGATGCTGCTGGTCGACTCGGCGACCGAGGAGCCTCCCGTTCTGCCGATCCATCGAGTGGTCCGCTCCGGATCGATCCCCGAGCTGAAGGGTGAGCGGGTCCGCGACCTGGAGGAGATACTCGCCCGCCTCGTCGATGACGACCTGACCTTCGGCGCCGCGTTCCGAACCGACGAGGGCTTGACCCATCTGGTGGGCAATCTTCAGGGCGAGCTTCCCACCGTCGCGGCTCTCCACGGGGAGATGCTGGACAACATGGAGCTGGAGGAGCTCCGCTTCGTTCCGGACGCCGCGCTCGCGGAGGCAGAGATCAGGGAGGGCCACGCCGACCTGGCGCTCTTCCTGCCCCCAGCACGGGTCGAGAATGTCCGCTCCGTGGTGGCCTCGGGGGGTCGACTGCCCCAGAAGTCCACCTACTTCTGGCCCAAGCCGCGGACCGGGATGGTCATACGACCCCTGGCCGACTAGCCGTGAAACGGGCCCCAAGCGGGCTTGAATTTGGCTCGCGCGGGGTAGGAAATAGGCAGGAGTTAGGCGCCCCGACGGCGAACCCTGCAAGTGTCGGGCGATGCTATGCTCCCGCACAGGCGATCGCCCCACGCCAAATAACGGACATGAGAGACGTGACAGACGTTCGAATACGGCGCGGCCTGCTTGTACTGGCCGCCGTACTCGTGTGCCTTGCCATGGCGCCTCCCGCCCTCGCCGTGGAGAAAACCGTCAATTTCCTCCCGGGCACCGACATCTCGTCCTGGTACTGGGAGCGTCAGGTGGATGAGGAGGTAACGACTCCAGTCACGTTGCCGCCCCCCCTCCCGGCGGCATCTCAGCGCGCGCGCCTTCCCAATCCTCAGCGGCCCGACACCATCCCGGTAGCCCTGAACAACGGGGCCTCGGAGCGTATGTCGGCCATCAGGTTCGACCTCGTTGCCGAGGATCGAGGCGTAATCGAGGGCTCCAAGATCAAGAAGGCCCTGCTCTTCGTGGAGGAGAGCTTGGACAGGAACGAGCAGCCGCAGGTGTCGCCAGAAGCAGCCAAGATCCAGGCCTGCCAGATCCTCGACTTCCTGCCCCAGGGTGAGGAAGAGCGGTACAAGGACGCTCCCAAGTACGACGACAAGGCCTGCGCGGACGGAACTCGAGAGACTTCCTCGGGCGCACCGACCGTTTGGACCTTCGACCTGACGAAGATCGCCCAGGAGTGGGGCAAGAACCCATTCGACAACAACGGTGTGATGCTCGTCCCGGTTCTGGAGCCAGGAAAGACGTGGCAAGTGAATCTCAAGGTCCCACGTAAGGATGCAGCCGCCGAGGAAGGCGACCAGTACGAGCTCACGAAGAGCCGGACGGTCCTGTCGATCGACTTCATACCGGGCGAGCCCCCGGAGATCCCGGAGGCGCCCAGCACCGACTCGACGACAACGACCCCTCCCTCCACAAGCACCGGAACTTCGTCGATCCCAAGCAGTGGCCTCGGCTCGACCGGCACGAGCCCTGTGATCAGCCCTTCAACGGACCTCACCGGGGCGGATGCTGGCGCTACGGCTCCCGCGGTCGCGCCCACCGAGCAAGCCGGGCTGGCGCTTCCCCAGGAGCAAGGTCCCAGGATGCCGGCATACGTCTGGCTCGCCATACCCCTCGGATTGCTGGCGCTGTCCGCGGTTCGCTCTGTTGTACTCGAGCCCGTCGGTGGCCCCCGGCCCGACGGAGTGATCGCGGCCATCCGCCGGCGTAACGCAGAGCGCCGTGGCGCGAGCCTAGGCGGTCGAACAAGGGTCCTCTCGGGTGTCTCGGGAGGCTTCCGACGGGGAGCAGGCAAAGTCGGCAAGACGCTTTCGGGCGTCACGAAGATAGTCCGGAGGAAACGATGAAGAGGATGACGATCGCCTTCGCGGCCTTCGCGCTTCTGGCAGCCGCCTGTGGCCAGTACCCCGGCATCCATGACGAGGCCGTCGCCGAGGGTCAGATCCCGGCTGCGGGAACCACCGGACTCGCCTCGGATCCAACTGCTGCATTGCCGGGAACGGACACGTCCGGCCTGGGCACCGGAGCCACAGGCGCCACGGGGACGACGGGAACCACCGGCACGACCGGAACCGGCACGACGGGCACGACAGGGACCGGCAGCGGAACCACCGGGTCGGGCACGACTGGGACCGGAACCACCGCCCCCGCGGGCGGCGGCACGACCACCGGCGTTACCCCCACCACCATCAAGATCGGGCTCCACGCTCCTCTGACAGGAGCGGCACCCCTCAAGGCCGAGTCGTTCAACTCCGGCAAAGACCTCTACTGGCTCAAGGGAGCGAGCGGGAAGCCGGTCGAGATCCACGGGCGCAAGGTCGAGGTCGTCTTTCAGGACGATCAGTACAACCCATCGCACGCTCGTGCGGTCTGCCAGCAGATGGCGGAGGACCAGCAGGTGTTCATGCTCATAGGTGGAGCGGGCACCGACCAGATCCAGGCGTGCGCCTCGTACGCCGCCAGCAAGGGGATCCCTTACCTCTCAGCAGGCGTGACCGAGAAGGGGCTCAGTACTCTCCCCAACTACTTCGCGGTCTCCATGTCGTACGCGGACCAGGGCCCGCTGCTGGCGAGGTACATCCAGGAGCACAAGGCCGAGCTAGGGTGGAGCGGTGACCCGGCGAAGGTCGCTCTCGTACACACCAACACACCGAACTTCGACGACGCGGTTGCCGGGTTCACCCAGGCGATGCCCGGTGTGAAGATCTTCCGCCCCGAGAAGAACGAGCGTGGAAGCAGCATGGCGGGGCAGCTGTGCACCGGCACCCTCAAGAACTACGACATCGTCTTCCCGCTCACCGCGCCGACATATTTCATCGAGATGGCGGGCGCCTCCAAGTGCAACCCGCAGTACGTCGGGGTCGGTGTCTCCATGGGCCTCAACACAGTGGCCAGCACGGGCTGCCGGACCGGCGGCATGGATGGAGCTCGGTTCTTCTCTCCCGTCCCGGCGTACGCCGGCGCGGAGAAGTGGGATCCGGGCTTCAAGTCCGCGGGCGGAAGCGACGACATCATGTTCCTGCTCTGGGGGCTCATGAAGACTTTGCACCAACTTCTGGATAATGCAGGGCCCAGCCTCAGTAGAGAGGGGTTCATCTCCTCCACGAGCACGGCCTCCGTGAAGAGCGGCGTGTTCCCCGATCTCAAGTACACGCCGACGAATCACTTCGGGGCCACCCAGGTACACGTTCTGCGTGCGGACTGCGCAAGCAGTCAGTACGTGACGGAGCAGGGCTTCTATTCCTGAGCACGCTCCGACCTGACCGGCGCGCGGCAAGACGCCCGGGGTAGGCTTCACCCGCGGAGGAGCCTTTGATCGATGCGAGCGGAGGACTACTAGCGCAGTCCGGCCCAAACGGGCTGACTTTCCTCACCATCGGCATCTTTCAGGGGGCCGTGTACGGGCTCCTGGCAGTGGGCATCGTCCTCGTCTACAAGGGCGTCCGCGTCTTCAACTTCGCGCAAGGTGAGTTCGGGAGCGTCGCCGCCTTCGCGACGTTCGCTCTGTTCGATCAGCTGAAGCTGCCATACGGAGTGGCGGTTTTGGGCGGATTGGTCGCAGCCGTGCTGCTCGGCCTGATCATGGAGAAGCTGGTCATCCGGCCCCTGTTCGACGCGCCGAGGATCACCATGCTCGTAGCGACGGTTGGGTTCGCATTGTTCGTCATCGCGGTGACGGTGATTGTGGGCAAGCCCGAGCCGCGAGTCCTTGATCCCGCCATCCCGGGAACGGCCTTCACTCTGTTCGGTGTGGCGGTTCAGTGGTCTCAGGTGCTCCTGCTTGCCGCTCTCGCGGTGGTGGCGCTCGTACTTCCACTCTTCTTCAGGACGAACACCGGACTCGCGGTCCTGGCGATATCGCAGGATCCCCTGGCTACGCGGATCGTCGGGATCAGCGTCGTACGCACCTCGAGGCTGATCTGGGGGTTCGCCGCCCTGCTCGGCGGGATCGCCGGCATCCTGCAGGCACCCGCGGCAAACGTCTTCACGCCCGGGTTCATGACGGCGACGGCTCTCGTTCCAGCGTTCACCGCGGCTGTCCTCGGCGGCATGACGAGCCTTCCCGGAGCATTCATCGGAGGCCTGCTGGTCGGAGCGGCACAGAACGTGGGCGTCTTCTACCTCCAGGAGCTCGGGGTTCCGGGAGCAGCCGAGCTGACCGTGTTCGCGATGCTCTTGCTGGTCCTGCTGATCAGGCCGCAAGGACTTCTCGGGACGGAGGCCTGAGTGCCGGCCGAGCGTAGCGTCGAGGGCCTCGAGCAGGTAGCCAGTGCAGGCCGCTTCCGCCCCGGCACTCGCGGGATCACCGCACGTGTCGTGGGCTCGATCGTGCTGGTTGCCGCGATCTTCCTGCTTCCTCGAAGCCTCGCGACGACTCAGGATCTCTGGCTGGGGCTCGCAGCCATCTACGCGATCATCGGGCTGTCGATCAACATCATCACCGGCCACGCGGGCCAGATCTCGCTCGGGCATCAGGCGTTCGTGGGCATCGGCGCCTTCATGGCGGCGTTCGTGGTTACCAAGATCGGCGGCTTCCCCGTGGATCCGATCTCGGGCCTCGTCTTCGCTCCCCTCACGATCCCCACTGCGGACTTCTGGGTTGGCCTGACCGTCGCAGGCCTTACCGGCGCCACCATGGCTTTCCTGCTGGGACTGGCAGCCCTGCGGATCCGTGGCCTGTATCTCGCGCTGATCACTCTCGCCTTCGGACTGATGGCGGAGACGACGATCTTCAACTGGCGTGCCTTCACGGGCGGAGGCGCGGGAGCCGCAGCTCCGCGGCCTGCCTCTTTCGAGTCGAACGAGGCGTTCGCCTACGTCTGCCTGATCATCCTTGGGTTGTTCCTGTTCGTCGACTGGCGACTTGTTAAGAGCCGCGGCGGCCGGGCGATCGTCGCGATCCGCAATGACGAGCAGACCGCGGCCACGCTCGGCGTCAACATCACGAGGTACAAGCTGCTCGCGTTCGGGGTAGCCGGGTTCCTCGCCGGTGTCGCCGGCGCATTGTTCGGGCACTGGAACCAGCAGGTGACGGCTCCCGACTTCGACCTGCGAACCGCGCTCGTCTGGATCCTCATGGCGGTCGTCGGAGGCCTGGGCTCTCGCGCGGGAGTCGTGGCGGGATCGGCTTTCTTCGCGGTCTTCCCGCTCTACCTGTCGGCAAAGGCCGGCGGGGCCACAGTCACGATCCCTGGGGTTGGACCGGTCCTGATCCAGACCCTGTCACCCTTCTTCGGCGCTCTGCTCCTTCTCTTGACCATCACGCTGTATCCGGGAGGGATCGCGCAACAGCTGCTTCCGTTCCGCAGGTGGCTCTCGGGTGGGCCGTTGGTGGAGTCTCGACACGAGGCGTTGCAGGTTGCGGGCCTTCCTGCGCTGATCGGGATCCTCGCGACGATCTCATTCACGGACGGAAGCCTTCTCCCGAGATTCCTGATCGGGCTCGTCGTGGGCGTGGCTACCGCAGCCATCTTCAGCGTGCTGTTGCTTCTCTACGTGCGGTCCGTTCACGTCGCTCCCGCTGAGGGTGAGAAGGCTGCCGAGGGCACTGCCGGCCTCATACCGGGTGTTAGCGAGACTCCGGACGGATCGGGATCCGGGGACGCGAAGAACGACGCGACGCCCGTGCTGGCGAAGACAGGCGCCTCCAAGTCGCCGCGCGCCAGGCGCAAACCTTCGGGGAAGAAGCCATGACTCAGGTCCTGGAAGTAAGAGATGTATCGATCCGATTCGGAGGCCTGCAGGCCCTCGATGGTGTCGACATCGACGTTGGCGAGTGGGAGATCGTGGGCTTGATCGGGCCGAACGGCGCCGGGAAGACGACGTTCTTCAACTGCCTGATGAGCATCTACAAGGCCGACAAGGGCAAGGTGGTCTACCGCGGAGCCGACGTGACCAAGGTCCAGACCAACAAGAAGACCGCGATGGGGATGGGGCGCACGTGGCAAAACCTGGGTGTGATCAGGTCTCTCAGCGTCCTGGACAACGTCTTGACCGCCCAACATGCCCACGTGCGATACGGACCTCTCTCGGGGCTCCTGGGTACCCCCAGATCCTTCTCGGAGGAGAAGGATCTGCGCGCCAATGCTTTCGAGATCCTCGACTTCCTCGGCCTTCTGCCCGTAGCACACGAGAAGGTCGGGGGACTTCCGTACGGAACGCAGAAGATGTGCGACCTGGCCATGGCACTCGCGACGGATCCCGACCTCTTGCTGCTCGACGAGCCCTCTTCGGGGA
>JBOGVX010000140.1:0-2557 GCA_050693165.1 Actinomycetota bacterium
TCCGCCCGGGCTGGCGCCCGGACCGGTACAGCACGTACAGCGCATGTGGAGCCTCAAATCCCTATCTCCCACGTCGGAATTGGTGCTTTCTACCCTGGTCCCCCCGGGCTGTCAAGGTTCAGACCTGGTTGCCGAGGTTCTGAAAGGCTTCGACGTCCGCCTGTCCCTGTTTCTGGGCCTGCTCAACCAGCAGCTTGACCTTGGCCTCGTGTGCCTCCTGGAGCGCGCGGAACTCCTTGAGCTCGGAACTGCGGTTCGGGAGGTTGCCGCCCCAGGGCTCCCTGGCCTTCAGGGACGCCCAGCCCTCGGGAGTCGTAGTGAAGTTGAAGCCTCGGCGCTTCATCTCGCGTTTGCCCAGCTTCTCCGCCTCGTCCGCCCCGGCCCTGGCCGGATCCCGGTAGGCCGCCAGCATGATGCCGGCCACGATGGCGCTGAGGAGGGCGGCGATCCCCCCGAGGAACACGACGACGATGGGCACTCCGTACACCATCGTCTGGTCTCCGGACTCGACGCCGAGCAACAGCATGACTCCGGGGATGAGAACGAGGAGGAGGGAGACCGCCAGCCAGATCCTCGTCCTGGCCTTTCGCCGTCCCACGCACCGCTCGCCGAGGAACATGGTGTGCAGCCCCTTGAGCCTGTACTGGGTCCGGTACGTGTCCGATCCGGTCGAGTGTGTCTCGCTCGTTCCGTACAGGAACGTGTACGGGCTGCCGGGCTCGCTGTCGCACTTCTCGCAGGTCGCCACGAGGGCTCCCTCCCTCAGCGCTTCCTTTCGGAGGATAGTCCGCGGCCAGCCCGAGGGCTAGGGGTGGAGCGGCACGGCGGTCCTACAATCGCACCATGCCTCCCTTCCGAGTGGCCTCCGAGTTCGAGCCTGCCGGCGACCAGCCCAAAGCGGTCGAGGGCCTGGCTCAAGGCATCGAGGCAGGCGAGAACTACCAGACGCTCCTGGGCATCACCGGGTCCGGGAAAACGTTCACGATCGCCAAGGCGATCGAGAAGGTCCAGAAGCCGACCCTGGTGATCTCGCCGAACAAGTCATTGGCCGCACAGCTGGCCAACGAGTTCCGCGAGTTCTTCCCGGACAACGCCGTCGAGTACTTCGTCTCCTACTACGACTACTACCAGCCCGAGGCCTACGTCCCGCAGACCGATCTGTACATAGAGAAGGACGCGACGGTCAACGACGAGATCGACCGCCTCCGCCATTCCGCCACGTCCGCGCTGCTCACTCGCAAGGACGTGATCATCGTGGCCAGCGTCTCCTGCATCTACGGCCTCGGGTCGCCCGAGGAGTACATGGAGCAGATCCTCCACGTGAAGAAAGGGGACCAGCTCGAGCACGACTTCGCGCTTCAGCGGCTGGTCGACATGCAGTACCAGCGCAACCAAGCCAACCTGGCCCGAGGGAGCTTCCGCGTCCACGGCGACACGATCGAGGTTCACCCGTCGTACGAGGAGACGGGCATCCGCATCGAGCTGTGGGGCGACCAGGTCGAGCGCGTCCTCCGCATGGATCTGATAACCGGCGAGGTCGTCAAGGAGCTCGACGACGTCACGGTCTACGCGGCCACCCACTACGTGGCATCGCGCGACCGGATGGACCGAGCGATCACCGGGATCGAGGCCGAGCTGTCGAACCGCCTCGTCGAGCTCGAGTCCAGGAACAAGCTGCTCGAGGCGCAACGTCTGCGGATGCGCACGAACCACGACCTGGAGATGATGCGAGAGCTCGGGTTCTGCTCCGGGATCGAGAACTACTCGCGACACATCGACGGGCGAGAGGCCGGGACGCCTCCGCACACGCTGCTCGACTACTTCCCGAAGGACTACCTGGTCGTGCTGGACGAGTCGCACGTCACGGTTCCGCAGATCCATGGGATGTACGAAGGCGACATGACCCGCAAGCGCACACTTGTCGAGCACGGATTCCGCCTGCCGTCGGCACAGGACAACCGGCCGCTCAAGTTCGACGAGTTCACGGAGCGCGTGAACCAGGTCGTGTTCATGTCCGCCACGCCGAGCCCATACGAGCTGCGCGTCTCTAAGCGCGTGGTCGAGCAGATCGTGCGCCCGACCGGGCTCGTCGATCCGGAGATCGAGATACGGCCCACTCGCGGGCAGGTCGACGACCTGATGGAAGAGATCCGCAAGCGAACCGAGAAGGACCAGCGCGTCCTGGTCACGACGCTGACCAAGAAGATGGCCGAGGACCTGACCGACTACCTGATCGAGATGGGCCTGCGCGTCAGGTACCTCCACTCCGAGGTGGACCTGATCCAGAGGATCGAGATCCTCCGAGACCTGCGTCTGGGCGAGTTCGACGTCCTGGTCGGGATCAACCTCCTCCGCGAGGGGCTCGACCTGCCGGAGGTCTCGCTGGTGGCCATCCTGGACGCCGACAAGGAGGGGTTCCTGCGGTCTGAGACCTCGCTGATTCAGACCATCGGCCGGGCCGCCCGGAACGTCGACGGCACCGTGCTGATGTACGCGGACGAGGTCACCGACTCGATGCGCCGGGCCATCTCCGAGACCCAGCGCCGGCGGAAGATCC
>JBOGVX010000141.1:0-4181 GCA_050693165.1 Actinomycetota bacterium
CCGCCGGGCGCTACCACGACTGTTCCCTCCGGGCCGACCAGTGGCTCGGCGGGCCGCACCTGCTTCCAGGTCTGACCCTGGTCGTCGGAGAAGTTGATATAGGCGCCACCGAAGTCCATCAGGCGACCCTCCTTGGTGATGCCCAGGTGGTTCTCGCAGCAGTTGCCGGTTCCCCTCACCACTCGCCAGGTGGTGTTCCCGATCTGCGTGCCGGCAGCGTCCCGGACCGGATAGGGGATCAGCTGCTTCGTGAAGCTGACCGAGGCCACGGTAGCGGGCAGTCCGGGGGCGGCCTCGACGGTCGTGGGGGACTGGATGCTCTCGGAACTGAGCCCCGCCCACGATGGTTGGGGAGGGTTCGGCGCACGGAGGCCGCGAAGGCTGTGGGAGCCGGCTCCGAGCCCCGCGCTGGCGAAGCCCGAAACCACGAGGACGGCGACGATGAACGCCGCCGTCCTCGGTTTCATCTCTAGGCGAAGAGAGCCGCGGGATCCGCCGGTGGGTTGACCAGCGGCAGCTCGAGGCTGGTCCCGACCGGCGTGACGCTCGGGACCGGGCCCATCGCGTAGGAGACCATCCCGGGGTTGCCGGGGATGGCCCACACCGTGTTGGAGCCCTGAAGGATCAGGCCGATCCTGCTGCCCGCCTTGAACGTGTAGTCCTGCGGGAGGAAGGACACCCGGGCGTGCTGCCACCCTGCTGCCGGCTGTGCCATGCCCAGGCCGTTGCGGTAGTCGAGGTTCAGGAAGCCCCGCTCGACGAGGAGAAGGTTCCCGTTCGACTGCACTTCCACCAGCAGCGGCGTGAGGTGCTGGCTCGCGTTGACCGGGTTGACCCACGCGTCGAGCACCGCGCGGCCCGCGATCCGGGTGTCCTGCGCGAGTGGCGGAGACTCGTGGTACAGCGAGACGTAGCCGTGGCCGCGAACCGTCTGGCCGTTCGGTTTGGCCATCTCACGGTTCGAGGGATCCTCGAGCGTGGCTTCCTCGCTCACGGTCCCGGTGGTCGCGTGTGCCCAGCCCGAGCCCGTGCTCTGGGGCGTAGTCGCCAGCCACCCGTTCTCACCGGTCGTTCCCACCGGCCCGACGCTCGGCACGTTGGGGATCGTGTCGAAGCTCCGGCCGAGGTGCAGCCCGACGGTGCTTGTGCCCACAGGTGGCCACGACGCCTCGGGCGTGTAGACGGAATCCGCACCGGCGCTGGTCCGGCCGAGTGTCTGCACCTGAGGCTCCAGCTCCACGTTCGTGTCGATGCCCTTCAGCGTCTGCTGCCAGAACCGCATGTAGAGGTTGGCGAAGGCCGATGGGGCGCCGCTGTGAGTCCCCTGGCTGAAGATCATCATCTTGAACGGCACGCCCTCGACGACGTCGGTGGTCTCGGGGTCGTCGACGGGGAGCGCCTCGAACAGCGAGAGCCCCTCGTCCTGCTTGACGTTGTAGTCCTGCCAGCCGTGCACGAGCAGGGTCGCCGCGCGGAAATTGGCAGCGTCCTTGCGGTAGTCGCGCTCCTGCCAGAACTGCGTGTAGTTGGGTGTGCGGCTATAGCCCTGCTGGGTGTGGGCGAGAGACTCGTCCTCGCACTGCACGACGCGGTTCTGGATCATCCCCGGGTTGTCCTCGGGGAAAGTCCTGTTGAATCCGTAGTCGAACAGGAGGGGGGTGTCGAGACCCTCGTCGGTGGGAGCCTTCGAGTTCCCGGCGTAGCGAACGCCGTCGTAGAAGGCGTAGCCGTACCAGTGGCTGATGGCTGCGATCGGCATGATCGCCTTGAGCTCGGGGATCCCGGTGGCGGCGACCATGTTGGCAGTGGTGCCGTCGTAGGAGGTTCCCGTCATGCCGACGTTGCCGTTCGACCACGCGATCTTGTTGCCGGAGACGTCCGGGATCTTCCCCGCCAGGAACTTGACGACGTCGACGCCGGACTGCTGCTCGAGCGGGCCGCCGTAGTCCCAGCAACCGGTCGAGCCGCGGGTGCCGAGCACGTCGGCTACGGCCCGCGCGATGCCCTTGCTGTTGTAGGTGCTCGCGCCACCCGTGCTCGGGGTCGCGCCGTTCAGGTTGTTGTACGGGGAGTACGTGAGGACACTCGGCTGGGGGTCGAAGCTGGTGTTACGAGTCACCTCGACCCTGATCACCGACCCTCCGACGGACGGCACGAAGTAGGTCGTGGTGACCGTCGCGGCCTCCGCGGGGCTCGCCGGTAGCAACGTGGCCAGGACGCCGGTCGTAGCGACCAGCGTCCTGAGCCAGCTCGTCTTCCTGATCCTCATGTGCAGGTCGCGGGGTTGTTGCAGACCGGCCTGGTCGGACGGAGCGTCAGCGGCTCGTCGAGCATCCGGTCACCGCCCGACTGCTTGATGAAGATCGGGTTGCCGACGGGCTTCGGACCGCCGACGGGGTTCTTCAGCATGGTGTCGGCCGACACGATGAACAGGTCGCCGTTGTGGTCGAAGTTCACCGTGAAGAAGTCGCCGAGCCTGCGGTCGCCGCCCTCGAAGTTCGGGTTGGCGTTGCAGCCGGTCCCGCCGAGGCAGATGTCTCCGTGGGCCATGATCCGCTGCGAGGCGTTGACCACCCGGAACTGCGGCGGCACGAACTGCGTCGATCCGTCGGAGCACGTGACCGTGGTGCCGTGCGCGTTGTGCGTGTAAGCGGCGAAGATGTAGAAGTCCTTCGGCGCTCCGGCGAGGCTCTGATACCACACGACCGCGACACGGCCGTCTTCCCCCGCCATGATCCACGGCCAAAGGGCGTCGCCCGGAGGCGTGGGGATGATGATCTTCTCCTCGTTGATGTTTCCGGTGGCGCGTTCGTAGTAGGTGAAGGAGACCTCGCCGTTGGGGGTCGTGTCGCTGCCCCCGCCGTATCCACCGGCCGCGGACTGGTAGACGTTACCGGCAGAGTCGACACCCAGAACGCCGAAGAACTGGGTGGCCCGGCCAAGTGGTCCGAGGTCGAAGGCTTCCCAGCTCTGCCCGTCGTTGTTAGAGATGGCGAAGCGGCCGAGACCGATCGGACCGATCAATCCGTCGTCGGGGTTCAAGGGGTCGTTGACCGACTTGCTCGTGACCATGGGCGAGGGCGTCTTTGTCCACGTCAGGCCGCCATCCCTCGAGATCTGCCCCGACTTGGGCAGAGAGTTGACGTACAGGAAGATCTCGTCCTCCTCCAGCGCCGTGAGCCAGGGCCGGTCCCCGGGAGCGACGAGGGGGTGGCCGTGCGGCCAGGACTGACCGTCGTCCACGCTCGAGAACACCGCGTCGTTGGCCAGGTCGATCTCGACGTCGTAGATGCGACCACCCTGGTCGATGGCCAGGTCGGGGTCGGAGAAGCCGGTGGACTGCGGTGTGTGCGGTCCGAAGCCCTGGCCCCCAAGGCCGATGTAGTCCCAGGTCTCTCCGCCGTCCGGAGACCTCCAGTGGAGAGTCTGGTTCCCGTAGCCGACCAGGAAGTCGCCGGCGCCGGGCCCTGCCTCGGGGTTCTTGTAGATGTGGGTGGTGCCCGCGTGGGCCGAGACGATGATCGAGCCGTCCTGCGCAACGATGCTGACCGGCTCACCGCCCGCACGCGTGGTGTCGATGTACTCGGGTGCGTCGAAGGCCACCTCTGGTGGTTCGACCGTGGGGCATACGGGCTCTACTGCGATCGCGGTGATGGCCGGAACCATCCCTACGACGAACAAGGCGACAAGCAGGACTCGAAGCTTCACAGCGGCTCCCCTCCTTTAGGGCAGGCTTCTCCAAGGGGGGACTTCGCCCCCGGCCTCGGTTCCACCTTTGTGCAAGTGCACAAAGGCGTGAAGGGCCCGTGCTCGGATCCAGGGGTGTCGGCGAGCAGGTCTATACTCGCTTCTGGTGACCGTGCTAGGCGGGGAGTTAGCGGTGCCCTGCACCCGCAATCCGCTCTAGCGGGGCCGAATATCCGCCCGAGGTCCGGACGGCTTGGAGCCGCGCCGGCCCGGTGGTGATGAAGGCCGGGTCCCGCGCGACGCCGAGTCGTGAACCCCGTCAGGCCCGGAAGGGAGCAGCGGTAAGCGGTCCTCGGCGGGTGCCGCGGGGGTGCCTGGCCGGAGCCGCCGGGCTCGGATTTGCGCCCGTGCCGCTCGGCTCGACGGCGGACCGCACGGTTGCCATTTAGCTGGCGGACTTCCCCGGAAAGGAACAGAGGCCATTCCCCCTGAGG
>JBOGVX010000142.1:0-3837 GCA_050693165.1 Actinomycetota bacterium
CCGACCAGCAGCGTCCACTGGTTGACCTTCGAGGAGATCAGGGTTCCCAGCCCGGCCTGAGCCTTCAGCCGAAGCGTGAAGAGGATGGCGATGATCATCTCCGGCGCCTCGGAGGCCAGCGGCGCGATCCACTGGATCAGCAGGAACTTGCTGATGCCGAACTCGGAGCCGATCTCGCGTAAGCCGTCGGCGAACGGCTCGGCGACGAGCAGGATCGAGCCCGCTGCGAACAGGAAGAGTCCGATCGTCAGGGATCGTCGAGTCTTGGTAGCGAGCGCGCCGATCGCGGCAGCGGCGCCGATCAGGTCGGGCTCCTCCACCTCTTCCTTCGCCGCTCGCACTATGTAGAAGATGAACAGGGTCCCGAGCACGCCGAGGTCGAGCAACGAGAGGTGCCGGCGGAGCGGGATCGTGAAAGCCCACAGCGTCGCGATCAGCAAGAAGCCGATGTCGGTCCGCTGGGTCGGGCGGAGCCGCACCTCCCGCTTCCTGGTCTTGAAATAGAAGATCAGAACGACCGTCGCCCAGCCGATCCCGATCAATAGCCTGTTCGCGCCGGTCATGTTCGCGACCGCCAGATGCCTTGCTTCCTCGTCCCCCTGCCCCGCTCTGAACGCGAGCACAAGGTCCACCGCGTACTCGGGGAGCACCGCGATGAACGCGAGCACCGCGATCGCCAGCGTCTGGGAGATATCGAGCTGTGCGACCTCGGCGGCCCATGAAAGGAGGAAGGCGGCACCCAGGATCGCCACACCGAAGAGGACGGTCTCCCAGACAAGGGGCACGTGGATCAGCTCGAGCCTGACCGCGATCGCGGGCACGGGCCCGAGCAGCGCCAGGAGGAAGGTGGGGCGCAGGAGGGACGGACGGCTCGTTGGCACGAAGGGGAAGGATATCGGGCGGCCGGGCCTTCCGCGGCCGTGGGAACATTGCGAGGTGGAGGCACGTCGATTTCTTGAGACGTTGCTCGAGGAGGAGGGCGTCCGAGACAGGCTGACGCACCTCGAGCCGCTGCCTGCCCGCGATCCGGACCCAGAGCCATTCCCCGGCCTGCCCGATCCCCTTCCGGCGCGCCTCGAGCTGATCGGGATCCGCGGGCTATACCCGCACCAGACGAGAGGGCTCGAGCTCATCGAGTCCGGACGGAACGTGATCGTCGCCACCGGGACCGCGAGCGGCAAGACGCTCGTCTACGACCTGGCGTTCGCCAAGCGGGCCATCGAGGACCGCCACAGCACCGCGCTGTTCCTGTTCCCGACGAAAGCGCTGGCGCGCGACCAGCTTCGCCAGATCAGGGAGCTCAAGCTGCCGCAGGTCCGGGCCGCGGTATACGACGGCGACACGCCGAGCGCCGAGCGGCCGATGATCCGCCGCAGCGCGAACCTGGTGCTGACGAACCCCGACATGCTCCACGCCGGCATCCTGCCGGGGCACGCTCGATGGGCCGACTTCTTCCTGCGGCTCGCCTTCGTCGTGGTGGACGAGGCGCACGTCTGCCGCGGGGTGTTCGGGTCCCACGTCGCGATGGTGCTGCGGCGGCTGCGCAGATTGGTGGCGCACTACGGAGGCGATCCTCGCTTCGTGATGGCATCCGCGACCGTGGGCAATCCCGGTGAGCTGGCCGAGCGGCTGACGGGCCTGTCGTTCGAGGAAGTGTCCGAGGACGCGTCGCCCCGCGGCGAGAAGCTCTTCTGCTTGTGGAACCCACCGCTGCTGGACGAGGACAGCGGCGCACGGACCAGCGCGATCACCGAAGCAGCGTTCCTTCTGTCGAGGCTGGTGGGCGAGGACACCCGGGCGATCGGGTTCGCGCGGTCGCGCCGCGCGGCGGAGATCCTCGCCGACGCGACGCGATCGAGGCTTCCCCCCGAGGTCGGCGCCCGAGTCAAGGCCTACCGCGCGGGATACCTGCCCGAGGAGCGGCGCGCGCTGGAGCGCGCGCTCGCCAGCGGTGAGCTGCTGGCGGTCGCTTCAACGTCGGCGCTGGAGCTCGGCATCGACATCGGCACGCTCGACGCCGCGGTGCTGACCGGCTACCCCGGCACCAGAGCCTCGATGTGGCAGCAGGCCGGGCGCGCCGGCAGACGCGGCGAGGCATCGCTCGCGTTCCTGGTCGCGCAGGACGATCCGCTCGACCAGTACCTCGTGCAGCACCCGGAGGACCTGTTCCACAAGCCGCCCGAGGCGGCGGTGATCGACCCGACCAACCCGTACGTCCTCGGGCCGCACCTCGCGTGCGCGGCTCGCGAGCACCCCGTCGCGCCGGAGGAGCTCGCGTTCTTCGGCGAGACCGCGCCCGCCCTCGCCGAGGAGCTTCAGGTGAACGGCGACCTGGTGGAGAGGCGGGGCCGGCTTCACGCGGCGGCCGGGACCTCCCCGCACGGCTCGGTCGACATCAGATCGGCGTCCGGTCACCTGTACGCGATCGTGGAGGCGGACACGGGCACACTCCTCGGCACCGTCGACGAGTCGCGCGCGTTCGTTCAGGTCCATCCCGGCGCGATCTACCTGCACCAGGGCGAGCAGTTCGAGGTCGGCGAGCTCGACCTGGAGCGCAAGGTCGCGTTGGTGCGGCGCAGCGACGCGGACTGGTACACGCAGTCTCGTGACACGACGGACATCGAGATTCTCGACGTCCTGGCGGAGTCGAAGGTCGGCGAGACGCCCATGTTCTTCGGGAGCGTCCGCGTCACGAATCACATCGTCGCGTTCGTCCGCAAGCTGCACATGAGTGGAGAGATCCTCGACACCGTTCCACTCGACCTGCCACCCCAGGTCCTCGACACACGCGCGGTCTGGTGGGCGGTGCCGGACCAGGTGATAGCTCGAGCCGGCATCTCCCCGGCGGCGCTCCCCGGATCCGCGCACGCGGCCGAGCACGCGGCGATAGGGCTCCTTCCTCTTGTTGCGACGTGCGACCGCTGGGACGTCGGCGGAGTCTCGACGGCGTTCCACCCGGACACGGGCTCGTGCGCGATCTTCATCTACGACGGCTATCCAGGCGGTGCCGGGATCAACGAGAGAGGATTCATGGCCGCAGAGCGATGGCTCCGAGCGACGCTCGAGACGATCCGAGGATGCCCGTGCCAGAGCGGATGTCCTTCTTGCGTGCAGTCGCCCAAGTGCGGCAACGGGAACGAGCCACTCGACAAGTCCGGCGGTGCCGCATTGCTCGAGGAGATGCTGGGATGACGAGGTACGTGGCGGTCTGCGGTGCGAGCGTCGCGAACGACGAGGAAGCCGTTCGAGCTGAGGAGGTCGGGAGGCTGCTGGCCGAGGCCGGCGCTGTGGTCGTGTGCGGCGGGCTCGGTGGGGTGATGGATGCCGTATCTCGGGGCGTGAAAGCTGCCGGCGGTATCTCGGTCGGCCTATTGCCCGGCGATGACCGGACCGATGCGAGCGAGCACCTCGCCGTGGCTCTCCCGACCGGGATGGGCGAGATGCGCAACGCGCTGATCGTTCGCGCTGCAGACGCGGTCATCGCGATAGGCGGCGAGTGGGGAACGCTCTCCGAGATCGCCCTGGCGATGAGGACCGGCAAGAAGGTGGTCGGTCTCGACACATGGGAGCTGTCCCGCCCCGGCACGGACGCGGGCGACATCCTCCGAGCCGCCACTCCGGAGCAAGCCGTTTGGATGGCCCTGGAGCCCTGATCTAGCGTTTCGGCGCTAAGGAGAGGAAGCGGCGGATAAGCCCGGCGAAGGTCAACAGGATCAGGCCGCCCGCGATGAGGACGGGCACGCGCTTGGGATCGCTGCCGGCCTCGAGGCTCGCGGCCTGCTCCGAGTCCGGCTGGCCGGCTGCCTGCGTGACGGTCTGGGAGCCGTAGGGGAGATC
>JBOGVX010000143.1:0-15161 GCA_050693165.1 Actinomycetota bacterium
AAGGAGGCGAGCCTCCGCCGAATCGACATGGAACGCGTGCGCGACGTCCCGAGGACCATGGATGAGCGAGCCAGCCACGGCTTCGATGACTGCCTCACCGTGCTTGACACGAACCTCGCCGGAGAGAACCAGGAAGAACTCGTCCTCCCGTCGGTGGATATGGAGTGGTGAGGCGAATCCCTTGGGCGCCAGCAGCTCCATCACGGCCAAGCGGCCATCCGTTTGGTCTCCGGTCGCCTTGAGAACGCCCAGTCCGCCGTTGAACCACAACGCCTCGCCCTCGCCGGGCCCCAACCCGTAGCCGCCGGTAGTCTGCGGAAGTGCCATCGTTCACCCCTTCCAGCTTTCGGCCTGGTCAATCAGCATCGCAGTACATGCATGCTCGTCGCGACTCGTACCCTAGACCTTCATTGGAAGTGGTGGCCAAGACATGGTCATTCTTGATCTCGCGAGCGAGCGAGAGGGGCCCACCCACTGTGAAAGCAGGCTGTGCGTGGAACTCATTGAACAGCTTTCGAACCCCCAATTTCGACAATCCCTTCGCAAGCTCATGAAGCATGTGTGATGTCAGACCCGACCGATAGCGTGCGTCGATGGGCCCGAGGAGGCTTCTCGCGCGGATCCAGGGGGGTGCGCTCAGCGGCGTTCGATTCCGGGACCTGATGCGACTAGCTGTGTCGTTGGGCTTCTACCTTCAGCGGACCAGTGGCAGCCACCACATCCTCGCTCATCCGGATATACCCGAGCTCCTCAACCTGCAGGAGGTTGCGGGTGAGGCGAAGGCCTACCAGATCCGGCAACTCCTCCTGTTGGTCGAGCGGTATTCTCTTCGCTTGGGAGAAAGAACGTGACTCACTACCACATCAACGTTTTCTACAGCGAGGAAGACGGCGGCTATATCGCCGACATACCCGATCTAGAGGCCTGCTCAGCGTTCGGCCAGACTCCCCAAGAAGCGGTTGGGGAGGTCGAGCGAGCGAAGGAGGCCTGGCTCGCTGCCGCCCGAGAGGCGGGACGTCCCATTCCCGAGCCGCGATACCGACCGATCGCAGAGTCCCGATAGAAACCGTGCAGAGAGCGCTCAAGTAGGGTTGGCTTCATCGGCGCATCAGACTCGATTCGATGAGGAGATTTCTCGAACGATTTCGGCGATCACGGGTGCGACTTCCTGACGGACGTAGGGCTACCTGGCGCCAGGCTCAAGCAAGGCAAGGCGGGACCAGGCTCATGGACTGGAACTCAAAGCCAAGTATTAGGAAAGCAACAATCCGGCCGGAGTGGAACTGATTGAACAGCTTTCGAACCCCCAATTCAGACAATTACTCCGGACTCTGCTCCGCCGGACCGAAAGCTCTACCCCAGGCAGGTGAGCCACCTGCCTCCCGACCCGAGACCAACGACAGGCCCATTCATGGAGCTAAGGACAGCCGTTTTGGCCTTGGCTCGACGTGACGTTGGTCTCCACCGTCTTGGCCTGCGTCACCCCCCCGCTTGTGACGGAGACGGTCTGTTTGTAGGTACCGTATTGATTGATAGAAGTTGAGATGGTCGCCTTGCCGCTGCCATCGAGATTGCCCGATTGCGACGACGTCGAGTTGTCAGGCTTGGTCACCGAGTAGTCGTAGGGTGCGCCACCCTGTGCGGGATCGGTCGTGACGCACCCGAAGAGCGACGACTCTCCAGGGCCGTGGTGATACCAGGTGCCAAAGAGTCCCAGCCCCCAGGGCGGGCTGGGAGATGGACTCGGCGACGGAGAAGGGTCGGTATCGACGCCCCGCAACCGAGTCTCGAGACGGTCCTTCGCTTTCTTTGCATCCTCAGTCTTTCTCTCAGCGGCCTCCTGATGATCCAAGCAAAGGAGAACGGCGCCTCTCCAGAGGAGGACATCGATGCGCTCGAGATCCAGGTAAACGTCCTTGAACGGTAGACCGAACACCTTTTCGGTGCCGAAGTACGAATCCACCATCTCGTGCTTCGCCCGCTCGATGGAGTTGATCTCCCGGATGTACTCCCCTCTGTCGAGTTTGCCGGCCTTCAAGTCCTTGAGGAGGTTGCCGAGCTTCTTGTTGAGGTGTGTCAGGTCCTCGAAAGCTCCCTCAGGGACGTCTCCCGACTGGGATCCATGGCCCGCCCCTACAAGAACAACTCCTCCTGAAAAGAGTACAAGCGCGGCAACCACGCATAGGAGAAGCCTGTTGACCGGTGTGACGCTCGTCTCCTCCTCGAAGATCTTCTGAGTAGGCATTTCAGTGCGAGGTAGCTTGCGAGACAGCGGAGAAGAACTCGGCCAGCGCCGTAGAGAATGCGGAGGCAGCGGCCCGCAGCGCGTCCTCTGCTACGTTCGAGTCGTGGATCGCGCTGTTCTCCTTGGCCTGGGCCTTCCTGAGCCTCTGCATCGTTGCCTCAGAAGGAGGAGTCTCGTCACGCCATTCCTCGTAGGCTTCCACCGTCTTCTCGTGGGCCCGGTCCTGCGCTTTCCTGACTTTTCCGTATTTCTCAGCAGCCTCGCTGAGCTCCGCCGCCTTCGAGGAGAGATCCCGGAGAGCACGATCCAGTTTCGGCACTGTGTTACCTCTGGGTTCGAAGGTGGGGATTGTCTCGCTAGGACGCGATCTCGTCAATGCCAGGGATCGCCGCTTCTACTCTTGGCTTAGGGCGCGTCGGTCCTGGTGGACTCCAGAGAGCCACGCCAAATTTCAAGGCGCCGGCCTCGAGTGGAGCTGAGGGGATTCGAACCCCTGACCTCCTCCATGCCATGGAGGCGCGCTACCAACTGCGCCACAGCCCCGGGATGTTCCGATGATATCAGGAGGCCTTGGGGAAGCTCTAGCCCTGTTGCCAGGACACCGTGACGACCTTCGCTGGAGTGGCGATCCCCTTGAGCGAGACCTCCCTGGGATCCGACGTCTCCCATCCCGAGCCCGCCGCGTCCACCGTCTCGAGGCTCGCGAGGATCTCTCCACCCTCGGCTACCGCCCCGATACGAGCGGCCTCGTGCACTCCCCGCCCCCCGTAGTCCCCTTCTCGCTGCGTGGCCTCCGATGCATGAACGCCCACTCGGACCTGAGGAGCGAACCCTGCCGAGCGTCTGTGCTCGGCCAGTGAGAGCTGAATGGCCGCCGCACATGTCAGCGCGGCACTAGGGTCCTCGAAGGCGACGAAGAATCCGTCACCCGCATGGCTGACTTCCTCACCACCGTGCTCGGCGAACAGTGCGCGAAGCGTCCGGTCGTGCCAGCCGACCACGTCCTCCCACGCCTCGTCGCCGATCGCCTCCACCAGGTTCGTGGAGCGGACGATGTCAGTAAAGATGAACGTCCTGACGACGCGTGGCCCCGCGGTCTGGCCCTTATCGTCTAGTAGCGCGGCGATGCGCTGGAGGTCGGTCACCGCGCCGAGCTTCTGCAGCGCGCTTCTTGCGGCGTCGAGCTCCCGGACGGCTGCGTCCTCATCTCGCGACGCTCGGTAGGCCTGACCCATGCATACCCTGGCCAAGGCCGACTCGTACGGCGCCTCCAGCGACTGCCACAGCTTCCATCCCTCGCGCGCGCTGCGAAGGGCCGCCGCCCCGTCACCCTCCGCGATCCGAACGTTCGCGCGGGCGCAGGCCGCTGCCGCGCGGAGAGCCTCGGTGCCGAACTCCTCGGCAACCTTCTCGAGCTCCGAGGCGGCCGCGTCGGCTGCCGGGAGATCTCCGTTAGCCACGGAGATATCGACAGCGGCGGGAAGGACGCGCGCGCGGCCGAGGGCCTCTTTCGTCTCGCCCAGAGCTCTCTCGACCAGCTCCGAGGCCGGCTTCGACTGCCCCTGAGCCAGCCTCAACAGCGCCAGGCCCGGCATCGCGTCGCTCCCGAGCTCGTGTGCTTGGCGGAACGCATCTTCCGCTGCGGCGAGATCGCCCATTCGCAGACGGATGATCCCGACCTCGTTGAACCCGTCGGCCGCAAGCGCGGGGATGCCGTGGCCGACCAGCTCCGTACATGCCTGGCGGGCGTCCTGCTCGGCCTCGGACCACCAACCACGCAGTCTCATGATCTCGGCCCGATGCACCCGGCAGACACCGGGGAAGCCGGTGATCGACTGACGCTCGCACCAGCGCCTGGCGGCATCCGTCCACTCCCCCGCTCTGCGGTAGTCGCCCACCTCGGAGCAGGTGGAGATCGTGTTGCAGTAGACGACGCCGGTCACCACGGGAGATAGCTCGCCTCCCACCGCAGCGACCGTGGCCTCGTCGATGAGGCCGAAGCCAATCTCCACGTTCCCCCTGGCGACCTCGGCCATACCCTGTCCCACCAGAGCCAATCCCTGGAGGTCGGCGTCGCCGTACTTGGCCCCCATCTCCACCGCTCTGGCAGCGCGCTCGACCGACTCGTCGAGGTCCCCTCGGTCCTGCGCCCCTCGCGCCCTCATGTACTCGAGGTGGCCGTGCTCGGCGGACTCGGGCTGGTCCGCCAGCAGACGCTCGGCGCGGCGGAACCAGCCCTGGGCCACAGCTGGGGCTACGCGGTTGGTGTGGTCCCGGACCAGCAGAAGCGCCACGAACGCGGCTCGACGGGGATTCCCCGCCTCGAGGTGGCCGGCATAAGCACGCTCCCGGGCTGAGATGCAGTCGTCGAGGGTTCCGCACCACCAGGCGGCCTGGCCGAGCATCTCGAGCTCTTCCGGTGTCAGCGAGGTCTTGGCGTCGGCCTCTCGTAGCAGGTCATAAGCCTCTTGCCACGCGTGTCGCTCGAAGGCGTCGCGTGCGGAGGCGATGGGGTCGGTCGTGGCCGGGGTACTCACCTCGACAATGGTACGACCGACCGGCCTCGCCTGTGGTCAGCCGCCCGTCGAGGCCTTGGCTTCCTCCCAATCGACGGTGGGGGCATCCGACCAGAGGCGCTCGAGCTCGTAGAACCTGCGGTCCTCTTCCAGGAAGACGTGCGCCACGAAGTCGACGAAGTCCAGTAGGGCCCAATGGCCTTCGCGCTCACCCTCCCGCCTGACGGCCTTGAGGCCCTTGGCCTTGACCTTGACCGCCTTGTCGATCTCCTCCGCGATCGTGCGGACCTGACGATCGCTCGTACCGCTCACGATCAGGAAGTAGTCCGTGATGACGATCAGCTCACGGACGTCGAGCAGGATGATGTCCCGAGCCTGCTTCTCCGCCGCGGCCCGAGCCGCGGTGACGACGAGCTCGCGCGACCCGGTCACGAACCCCCGAAGTCGCGCCCGACCACGACCGTCACGTCGGCAAGGCCGGCCGGCTGGTTGCCAACGGAGACCTCGCCCGCCTCGAGCAGCTCCTTGGCCCTCTCGGCGGCGTCGATGTCTCCCTTCGACGAAGCGATTATCTGCGTTACCTCCAGGTCGAACGTGTTCGCATTACCCGAGGACACCAGACGGAATCCCCTCGGGACGAGGATCCTGGCGACCTCTTCCCCGATCCCCGGTGTCCCGACACCATTCAACACCACGAGGCGCACAGCGTCAGCAGCCACCCTGATGAAATGTTCCGAGACCAGCTTGGCAACCCCTTCCTGGTCGGGGCGGAGCAAGCCTCCGCCCACGTCGATGACCGGCAGCGCCCTGAACGAGTCGGGCTCCTCGGCGAGGAACCCCCCGATCGGATCGGGCAGCGCTCCCGGGCTCCCCGGAGCCACCTCGATGATCGCCTCCAGGACGTCCTGCCAGTGAAGGAAGGGAAGATCCACCGCCGCGTCCTGCGGGATGTCCGACAGGTAGTCGCCCACCCCGGCACCGGTCATGGCCTCGTCCCGGACCTCGACGCCGCCGAGGTCGTCGATCACCTGGTCGATGGACGACAGCGGGGCCAGCACTATCGAGTCCACGGGAGCGCCGATCAGGTTCTCGAGCGCGACCTCGACGAGCTCCCGATCGCCCGTCGCGGCTGCTTCGGCGAGGGTTCCGAGGCTCTGGCCCGGCAGGTTGATCGTCACCTCGGCGGGGACCGCGAGCGCGATGGAGGGCTTGCCACCGGTGGCGAAGACCGCGATGTAAGTGGGCCCGCCTTCCTCGTGCAGCGCCCATGCGGCGACCCGCTGAGACTCGACCGAGCCGGTCGGGGTCTCCTCCTCGGCGTTCTCGTCACCGGTGATCAGCTGAGGCAGGACGGCCCCGACGACCATAGCGACGAGGAGCAGCCCCAGGAACCGAGCCCTACTCGCCCATACGGCCTGCTTCGCGCGGGCCGGACCCGCAGACGGTTCACTCAACGGTAGAGCCCGGCCTTGTCCACGTAGGTCAGGACGCCGTCGGGGACGAGGTATCGGATGGGTTTCCCTTCTTTGACTCTCTCGCGGATGCCCGTGGAGGAGATCGCGAGCGCGGGAACCTCGATGACCGAGACCTTGGGATGGGCCGTCGGCGCGGCGGCCTCGAAGTGGGCGAGGTCGTAGCCGGGGCGCGTCGCCGCGATGAAGTGCGCCAGCGAGAGGACCTCCTCCGGGTCCTTCCACTGGAATATCTCGAGGATCGCGTCCGCTCCGGTGATGAAGAACAGCTCGGTGTCCTCGCCCTGTTCCTCGCGGATCGCGGCCAGGGTCTCGACCGTGTAGGTCTCGCCGGCGCGGTCGATCTCGATACGGGACACCGTGAAGTGGGGGTTGGGCGAGGTCGCGATCACCGTCATCAGGTAGCGGTGCTCGGGGGGCGAGAGGTCCGGGTGGTCCTTCATCCAGGGGCGGCCGGTCGGAACGAACATGACCTCTGCGAGGTCGAACTGCCAGAGGGCCTCCTCGGCGGTCACGAGGTGCCCGTTGTGGATCGGGTCGAAGGTCCCGCCCATCACTCCCAGGCGTCGGGCTGCCACCCACCGATTCTAGAGCCCGCACGCTCCGTGTCCGAGGACTTGAGCGTGTCCCCGCTGGGGTATGGAATACGTCCGGATGACGCTATTCGCCCGACGGGATTTCCTTCTCATCTTCCTGGCCTTCGGGCTCTCCTCGTTCGGCGACTACCTGGCGCTCACCACCCTCACGCTCCGGATGGAGGCCACGGGCTCGGGTTGGAACGTGGCCTTTCTGATGCTCGCGAGCCTCCTGCCCCCCGTGGTCCTGGCCCCGCTCGCCGGGTGGCTCGTGGACCGGCTCGAGACCGTGCGGGTCCTGGTGGTCACCGCTCTGCTTCAGGCGGTGGTAGCTGCGGCGCTGGCAGCCAGCACGGGCGTTGTGCCGATCCTCGGGCTCGCGTTCCTGCTCGGTGCAGGGATCGCTCCGACCCAGCCGGCCCTGTTCGCGCTCCTGCCTCGGGCCGTCGGCGAGGAGCGCACCACACAGGCGAACGCCTACCTCGAGGTTGCCAGGTGGGGTGGAGCAGCGCTGGGCCCGATCCTCGCGGCGGTGCTGGTGGCGAGCATCGGCAATCGGGCGACCCTGCTGGTCAACGCGGCGACGTTCCTCTTGGTCGCGGCACTCGGACCCCTGCTCAAGGTGCGCCGTCCGCCGGAGCCTGTGCCCGAGGGCGCTGAAAAGCAAAGGGGCGAGGCTCGCGCGGGCATCCGTCACCTGCTGTCCGACCCTCTGCTTCGAGCCGTGATCCCCTTGATCGGCGTGCTCGTCGTGTTCGCCGCGGCCGACAACGTGGCCGAGGTGTTCTTCGCCGTGGACGTTCTCGATGCTGGAGAGACCGGCTATGGCGTCCTGGTCGCGACGTGGACCGTCGGGATGGTCCTCGGCTCTATCGCGGGCCGATGGTTGCGCCCCGGGTGGCTCGCGCCGACGGTTCCCTTGTTCGCAGTTGTCGGAGGCGGCGCCGTGGCCCTGGCCGCCGCGCTCGCGTTCTTCCCCGTAGTCATTCTGATGTTCCTGATAGGAGGCTTGGCGAACGGTATCGAGCTCGTGGCCGTCAGGAGCCTGCTCCACAAGAGGGTTCCCGATCGACTTCGCGGGCGGGCGTTCGCCGCCTATTACGGGATGATCCAGGCCGCGCAGATCGTCGCGCTCGGGGCGAGCGGTGGGCTCGTGGAGCTTGCCGGGTCTCGCTTGACGATGCTGCTCGCGGGTTGCGGCACCGCGCTGGTCGGCGTCGTGGGGCTGATCCTGTACGCGCGGGTGCCTGCCGAAGAGAAGCAGGTCAGCGTGGAAACAGTCGCATCCGTTGAGTCAGGTTCCCCGGACCTGCGCGACCCAGTCGCGTAGGCGGGGCAGGTGCTCCTCGTAATGCTCGGCCGTTGACTCGTAGAACCAGCGCTTCGCTTCGTCGTCGACCTCGGGAAGCCTGTCCCACTCCTCGAGCATGCGGGAGCGCGCCGACATCAGCTCGGACTTGACCGTGTTCATGTCCTTGTCGCGCCACGTCTCGAACCAGGTCTTGTTCAGCCCGTCGACGTCGAGCCGTTCGCGCGTATAGGTCCCCATGCGCATCTGCTCGAGCATCACTCCCGCCTCGGCGAACCAGCTGCCGATGTGGGCGATGAGGTCCTTCACGGACCATTCCCCGTTGTAGCCGGGCTCATTGGCCTGCTCCGGCGTTAGGTCGTCGATGAGCGAGCGGAGATCTGCCCAACCCTTGTCGTCCTGCTCCAGCAGCTCTCGCTTGGTGTCGGTCACTCGCGGATGTGTCCTTCGCCCTCGACGATCCACTTCGAGGTGGTCAGCTCCGGCAGGGCCATCGGGCCGCGGGCGTGGAGCTTCTGGGTGGAAATGCCGATCTCGGCGCCCATCCCGAACTCGAACCCATCGGTGAACCGGGTCGAGGCGTTGACCATCACCGCTGCGGCGTCCACGGTGTCGGTCCAACGCCTGGCTGCGTCGGGGTCCTCGGTGACGATCGCCTCGGTGTGCTTGGTGCCGTACCTCTCGACGTGCTCGATGGCCTCGTCGAGCGAGCCCACCACCTTCCCCGAGATGCGCAGGTCGAGGAACTCGGCCCCGTACTCCACGTCGGTGGCGGGCTCGACGCCTTCGCCGCGCGCTCGAACCTCGTCGTCGCCGTACACCGTGACGCCATGCTCCTGCAGCGCCGCGAGGGCCTTGGGTAGGAACTCGTCCGCGACGTCGCGATGGACCAGGAACGACTCGGCCGCGTTGCAGACCGCGGGGCGCTGCACCTTCGAGTTCACCAGGATCCGCAAGGCCTTCTCAAGATCGGCGGCCTTGTCGACGTAGACGTGGCAGTTGCCGACGCCCGTCTCTACGACCGGCACCAGGGACTCGGTGACCACTGTCTGTATGAGGTCGTTGCCGCCGCGAGGGATCAGCAGATCGATGATCCCCCTGGCCCGCATCATCTCCTTCGCCGTCTCGCGGGTCGGCGATACGCCCTGGATCGTTCCCGCGGGCAGGCCTTCCGTCTCGCCGGCTTCCTGGAGGATCCGGACCAGCGCCTCATTGGAGCTCTCGGCGATGCGGGATCCGCGGAGCAATACGGCGTTGCCGCTGCTCACCGCGAGCGCCGCCGCGTCGACGGTCACGTTCGGCCGTCCCTCGTAGATCACGCCGATGACGCCGAGCGGCACGCGGATCTTCCTGATGTGGAGGCCGTCGGGCCTGATCTGCTCGTCGAGCACGTCCCCTACCGGGTCGGGCAGCTCCGCGACCTGGCGCAGGCCGTCCGCGATCGTGGAGATCCGCTCGGGATCGAGAGAGAGGCGGTCGATCACCGCCGCGGTGGCGCCGCCGGCGCGAGCGCGCTCGACGTCGGCCTTGTTGGCCTCGACTATCTCTCCGGCACGAGCCTCGAGGGCGTCGGCCATGGCCAGCAGGGCCGCTCGCTTCCCCTCCGTAGGCACCGATGCCAGCTTGCGCGCGGCGTGTCTTGCCGCGTCCCCGAGCTCGGCGAGCCCGCTCACGACGGGATCACCACCAACTCGTCACGATGGATCACCTCTCTATCGTACGGCCCGCCCGGCAGGGCGGTGAGCTCCTTGCTCGAGCGTCCGGCGAGGCGTGGGAGCTCGCGGCTCGAGTAGTTCGAGATCCCTCGAGCGAACGGGCTGCCATCAGGGCCGACGACCTCAACCGCCTCCCCGGCGTCGAAATCCCCCTCGACACCCTTGATGCCCGCCGCGAGCAGGCTGCGGCCGCTGTCGCGCAGCGCTCGCTCCGCGCCCTCGTCCACGAGGACCCGGCCCCGGATGCCGCTGGCGAACGCGATCCAGACCTTCCTGCCCCGCTGGCGCTTTCCTCGCGGTGGCAGCCAGGTGCCGACCTGCTCGCCGGCCACGATCCTGGCCAAGGCGTCCTTCTTGCTCGCGCCGGCAACGACCACTCCAACCCCGGCCGCGGTGGCGATCAGCGCGGCCTCGAGCTTGCTGGCCATGCCCCCCTTGGCCGCTCTCGATCCCGGGCCGGACGCCTTGATCTCCGAGAGATCCGTCACCTCGGAGACCAGCTCGGCCTTCCCTCGCCTCGGATCCCGCGTGTAGATCCCGTCCACGTCTGACAGGAGAACCAGGAGGTCCGCCTGGGCCATGACGGCAACGAGGGCGGCCAGCCTGTCGTTGTCGCCGAACGTTATCTCGGCCGTCGCGACGGTGTCGTTCTCGTTCACGATCGGGACCACGCCGGCGTCGAGCAGCCGCTCGATGGTGTTGCGAGCGTTCACGAAATGGCTCCTGCGGACGAAGTCCTCTTGCGTCAGGAGGACCTGGGCGGCGACGAGCCCCCGACGTTCGAAGAGCCGTCCGTACTCCGCCATCAGCCGGCCCTGGCCAACCGCGGCCGCTGCCTGGAGACTCGGCATGTCCTTCGGAGTCTTCTTGATGCCAAGAGGCACCAGACCCGACGCGATCGCTCCTGAGGAGACGAGCACCAAGCGCCGGTCCTCGGCGATAGCGGCGATGTCGCGAGCGACCTTGCCGAGCTTCCGCCGCGATGCGTGGCCCTCGTCGTCGACCAGGCTCGACGAGCCAACCTTCACCACGACCCGTTTCACGGCGGGCAGGCGCCGCTCCGTCATCGCTCGGGGAAGAACTCGAAGGGCTTTCCGGCTATGAGAACCTCATCTCCCTCTCGGGCGCCCTCCTCGGCGAGTCGCTTCTCGACTCCAGCCCTGCGCAGCCTGGTCTGGAGGTCCACGACCTGGCGGGGATCCTCGAGATCCGCGTCTCGAACCCACCGCTCGACCGACCGGCCCTCCACCCGGAACCGCCCCTCGGCCACACGATGGATCGTGAACAGCTCTCTGGCGGGGCGCAGAACGACGTGGGACTCACGCTCCGGTTCCGGAGCTGACGCGACGAGCTCGGCCAGCCTGTTAGCGAGCTCCTCGATCCCCTCACCGGTCTCTGCCGACGTGACGAGCTGGTCAGCGTCCAGCTTCGGCGGCTCCTCGACCAGATCGCTCTTCGCTGCGATCACGAGCGACGGCAGCTTGGCGAGCGCAGGGTCGAACGCCTCGACCTCCGCTCGAACCGTTCGCATATCGAGCGCCGGATCCTCCGCCGAGACGTCCACGACATACGCGAGAACCCGGCATCTGGACACGTGCCGGAGGAACTTGTGACCGAGGCCCCGCCCCTGATGCGCTCCCTCGATCAAGCCGGGAACGTCGGCGACGACGAACCTGCCGGCCTCGACCACACCGAGGTTGGGAGTGATCGTCGTGAACGGGTAGTTGGCGATCTTCGGCCTCGCCGCGCTGAGCTTCGAGAGCAGCGTGGACTTGCCGGCGTTCGGCAAGCCGACGAGCCCGACGTCGGCCACCAGGCGAAGCTCGAGCTCGATGCGATGGTCCTCGCCCGCCTCCCCCGGCTCGGCGACATGAGGCGCCGGATCCCTTCGCGATGCCAGCGATGCGTTGCCACGGCCGCCGCGACCGCCTCTCGCAACGACGACGCGGACGCCTGCGCCTACCAGGTCGGCTACCGGTCCGCGCTCCTCGCGGACCAATGTTCCGTCTGGAACCCTCAGGACCAGGTCCTCGCCTCGAGCACCCGCTTTGTTGCTTCCGTGGCCCGGCTCGCCGTCCGCAGCTTTCTGGTGAGGATGATCCTCGAGCCACGAGAGGTCGTACACATCCGGGGAGACCTCGAGCACAACGTCTCCCCCCTTGCCGCCGTCGCCGCCGTCGGGACCACCCCTAGGGGTGTGAGCCTCACGCCTGAACGTGGAGCTGCCGGCACCGCCTCGGCCACCGCGGACCTTGACGGCCGCTTCGTCGACGAAACCCGCCATGTCGGCGAGTATAGGTGGGGGGTCCAGGGGGCCAGCGCGGAGGAGATGGATCGGTGCGACCCGAGCCGACCAAGGTCTGGATGCTCGAGGAGGGAGACTCCACCACGACCGAGGGGACACTCTCGATCGAGGAGGAAGTCCTCACGTTCGACCCTGTTGCAGGAACGAAGCTCCAGATCCCTCGCACGACGATCCAGAAGGCACGGCGTGCTCGGAGCAGCCCCGTTCTCATGGTCACACTCCGGGAGGAACACACGGGAGAGCGAAGTTCTCTTGAGGAATGGCGGAAACCGACATCAGGGAGGAAAACCTCAGGAATCTTGCCTCGCAAGCTGTTCTTCTACTTCGCCAAGCCGCCGCCTCTACCCGGCGAACGTCCCACGGTCCCGATGCCGATATTCCGGGCCCCGAAGGGGCTCGAGAAGTCGGCGGCCGCCCTCTCTCTCCGCACAAGCAACAGGCTGCTCAAGCGCGAGATCGAGACGTGGGTGAGGGCTCTGCGAGAAGCGGTCGCCGGGAGCTAGATCAGGCCGAGTCGACCGAGACGAGCTTGCGTCCCTTGGACGAGTGGAAGCGCACGGTCCCCTGGATAGTGGCGAACAGGGTGTCGTCCCCTCCGCGCTTGACGCCGTCACCGGGGTGGATCTTGGTCCCGCGCTGGCGCACGATGATGGCTCCGGCGGGCACCTGAGTGCCCCCGAACTCCTTCACGCCGAGCCTCTTTGCCTTGCTGTCCCGACCGTTCCGGGACGCGGCAGCTCCCTTTTTGTGCGCCATGGTCGCTAGAGGATATCAGGCTTCAGGTGGCCTTCTTGCGGCTCGTCGTCTTCTTGGCCGGGCTCTTCTTGGCGGCCGTCTTCTTGGCCGCCGGGGCCTTCTTGGCAGCCGTCTTCTTCGCTGCAGCCTTCTTGGTCGGGGCCTTCTTGGCCGCGGGCTTGGCGGCCGGAGCCGGCTCCGCAGGCTTCTCTGGCTTCTTGACCATCTTGTCCGGGGAGATCCCGACCTCCTGGATCTCGAGCAGCGTCAGCATCTGGCGGTGCCCCATCTGCTTCCGGTACCCCGACTTGTTCTTGTACTTGAAGACGCGGACCTTGTCGCCCTTCTTGTCTCCCAGCAGCGTTGCCTTCACGGCTGCCTTGCCGAGCTCCTTGCCGGCGTGGGCCTTGCCCTGGTCGTCGACCACGAGCAGGGGCTGGAACTCGACCTCCGAGCCCGGATCGACCTTCATGAACTCGACCTCGATCACGTCCCCCGGCTTTACACGCTCCTGCTTGCCTCCAACCCTGATAACTGCGTACACGCGCCCCTCCTCATTCCTCGTAGGTGAGTGTGAATCCCCGGCCCTCGCAGTTGGGGCACGGTTCCGAGAACGCCTCGAGCAGTCCCGCCGACACCTTCTTGCGCGTCATCTCGAGCAGCCCGAGCGGCGTGATGTCGAAGACCTGCGACCTGGTCTTGTCGTGCGCCAGGGCCTCCTGGAACGTCCGGATGACCTCATTGCGGTTCTGCGCAAGCAACATATCGATGAAGTCGATCACGATGATCCCGCCGATGTCCCGGAGTCGAAGCTGCCGTGCGATCTCCACGGCTGCCTCTAGGTTGGTCCCGACGACGGTCTCCTCGAGGTTCGTCTTACCCACGCTCTTTCCGGTGTTGACGTCGATGACGGTCATCGCCTCGACGCGGTCGATGATCAGATAGCCACCCGAGGGCAGCCAGATCTTCCGCTCCAGAGCCTTCTGCACCTGCTCGGTGACGTGGTACTCCTCCATCAGCGGGAGCTTGCCGTCGTGCAGCTCGAGCCTCGACAGGAGGTCTGGCGCCACGCGGTCGAAGTACTCCTTGATCCGTCCGTGAACCTCGTTCGAGTCCGTGACGATCTTCTCGAACTCGGCGGGCGAGAAAACGTCGCGGACGACTCGCTCCAGCAGCTCGGGCTCCTCGTACAGGGCCTTCGGCGGACGCGCGCGGCGGGACTTCCTCTTGATCGAGTCCCATTCCTTCTTGAGACGCTCGAGGTCGGCCGAGAGCTCGTCCTCGGAGGCTCCCTCGGCAGCGGTCCTGATGATCACGCCCGCTTCGGAAGGCCGTATCTCCTTCATGATCTTGCGCAGCCGCTCGCGCTCGTTGTCGGGGAGGCGCCGGCTGATGCCGGCCGCGCCTCCGTCGGGGACGTAGACGAGATACCTGCCGGGGAGGCTGACCTGCGCGGTCAGGCGCGCGCCCTTGCCTCGGAGCGGGTCCTTGGTCACCTGTACCAGCACCGACTGGCCGGGCTTCAGGACGTGCTCGATGCGGCGGTCGCCGCCCTCGACCTCCTCGTCGTAGGAGACCTCGCCGGCGTAGAGCACCGCGTTACGCCCGCGGCCTATGTCGACGAAGGCGGCCTCCATGCCCGGGAGCACGTTCTGCACGCGGCCGACGTAGATGTTGCCGACCATCGAGGTGGAGCCCGTCTCGGCCACGTAGTGCTCGACCAGCTCGCGCCCTTCGAGCACCACGATCTGGAGGCGGTCGTGATGCTCGGTGACGAGCATCGTCTTGTCGCTCCGCCGGATGGCGGTTACCGGGGGACGCCGGTGACGGCGATCCGATCCACGCTTGGCAGCACGGGATGTTCTCGTGCCGGACGGTCTCGCGCGCGTGCTCGTTGTCCTGGCCGCGGGTGCGAGCTCCGCTACGGCGGCACTGCTCTTGGCTTCCGAGCCACCGTTTCCATTCGAAGGCTTTGCGCCCGTGGGCTTCCTGCGGCGGCGCCTCCGGCGGCGGGTAGTGCTCGTGTCCCCTGCGCCCTCGCTGCCGTCCTTGTCGGACGGTGCCTTGGTCTCGGTCTCGGCCTTCGCCTTCTCTTCGGTCGATCCAGAGGGCCTTCGGGCCTGTGTCTTCCTCGATGGCGACTTGCGCGCCGTTGACTTCGACCTGTTCGAGGTCCTCGTGCTCTTTGCTGCTGTTGCTGGCTTCTCTTCGGTCGCTTCAGCCGGAGCGGCTTCGGCGGCGGTCGAGCTGCCCGAGCGTCCGCGGCCTCGCCCCCGGCCGCCTCTGCGG
>JBOGVX010000144.1:0-4119 GCA_050693165.1 Actinomycetota bacterium
ATCACGGGCATGCCGGTCTCGTGCTTGAGGCGCTCGTCGAGGCCCTTGAGCAGCGCCCCGCCGCCCGTTAGGACGATTCCCTGTTCCATCAGGTCGGCGGCCAGCTCGGGCGGACAGCGGTCGAGCGTGTTCTTGATCGCGTCGATCACCGCGTTCACCGGCTCCTCGATCGCCTTACGGACTTCCTCAGCGGAGATGTGGATCGTCTTGGGCAGGCCGCTGACAAGGTCGCGTCCCTTGATCTCGGCGATCATCTCGTCAGGCGTCGGGAAAGCGGAACCAACGGCGAGCTTGAGCGCCTCGGCCGTACGCTCGCCGAGAACCATCGAGTATTCCTTCTTGGCGTACGTGATGATGGCTTCGTCGAGCTCGTCTCCGCCGACGCGGACGCTGGTCGCGGTGACGATCCCTCCCATGGAGATGACGGCGACCTCTGTCGTGCCACCACCGATGTCGACGACCATCGAGCCGATCGGCTCGTGGATCGGCATACCTGCGCCGATCGCTGCGGCCATGGGCTCCTCGATGATGTAGGCCGCGCGCGCGCCGGCGGAGATGGTCGCTTCCTCGACCGCGCGCTGCTCGACGCCGGTGATGCCGCTGGGAACACACACGACGACCCTCGGCTTGGCGAGGAAGCGACGCGTGTGAACCTTCTGGATGAAGTAGCGGAGCATGCGCTCGGTCACGTCGAAGTCTGCGATGACGCCGTCCTTCAGGGGACGGACGGCCTGGATGTGGGCCGGGGTACGGCCGATCATCCGCTTGGCCTCAGAGCCGACGGCCAGAACCTGCTTGTTCTCGGTGTTGATCGCGACAACCGACGGCTCGTTCAGCACGACCCCGCGGCCGCGGACGTACACGAGCGTGTTGGCCGTGCCGAGGTCGACGGCCATGTCACGCCCGAGGAAGCCCGTGAGGCCCTCAGGGCGGTCGTTGCTGGAGTTGCCGAGTAGTGGGGAAGTCATATCGTCGGGTGCCGGCCGGTCGCCGGGCAACATCGCCCCTTTCTACAGGAGAGTCTTGAAACGGGCAAGGTCCAGGCGCGGATGTTATCTCAAACGTAACCGGAGCGTCCGCGGCGTGTTTTGTCGGACTTTTCGTGCTCAGGAGCTAGCCGAAGTAAAGGTCCAGCTCGCGCTTGGCAGATTCGGGTGCGTCGGAGCCGTGAACGAGGTTCTCGGTGATGACAGTGCCGAAGTCTCCGCGGATCGTCCCTGGGGGCGCCGATGCCGGGTCGGTCGGGCCCATGAGAGTTCGCACGACCGGCACGGCCTGCTCACCCACGATGCGTGCGACGACGACGTCGCCCGACGTGATGAAGTCGACGAGGTCTCCGAAGAAAGGCTTCTCACGGTGCTCGTCGTAGTGACGCTCTGCGAGCTCGCGATCGATCCGCATCATCCGCATCTCGACGACGCGAAGCCCCTTGCGTTCGATGCGACCGAGAATCTCGCCCGTCAGTCCGCGGCGAACCGCGTCCGGCTTGACGATCACGAGCGTCTCCTCTTCAGCCATGTATCAGTCCTTTGTCTCCCGCCCGCGTACGCGTACGTAGCGGGGGCGTGCGTCCGCGACAGTGTACAGAGAGCCCGTCACCAGGATCAGGTCATCGTCTTCCGCTTCGGACTCCGCAGCCTCGAGAGCTTGCTCGACCGTCGCGAAGGGCTTGGCCGGGATCCCGGCGGCCTCACAGGCTGCGGCCATGCCCTCGGGGTCGAGCGACCTCTCGTTCGAGTTCGCGCACGCGTACGCGACGGAGGCCCGCGACGCGAGTGGCGTGACGATCCCGGCGACGTCCTTCGTCTCGAGCACACCGATCACGAGGTGCAACCTCCGCCAGACGAACGCGTCCGGAAGCGCCTCCGACATTGCCGCCGCGGCGTGAGGGTTGTGAGCACCGTCGAGGACGATCAGCGGGTGGCGCGCAACGACCTCCAAGCGTCCCGGAGACGTCACGCCCGACAACGCCTCTCGTAGCGCATCGGCGTTCAGCTGATTGCCGAGGAACGCCTCACTCGCGACGATCGCCGCCGCGGCGTTCTCCGCCTGATGCGAACCGAACAACGGGAGGAAGAACTCGGAGTACTCGGCGAACTTCGTTCGCACGTCGAGCATCTGGCCCCCGACGGCCGGGGTGGGCTGCTCGATCCAGAAGTCGCGATCCTTAACGAGTGCCGGGCAGTCGAGCTCCGACGCGCGCGCCTCGATCACAGCGAGCGTCGCGGGGTTCGGGTCCGCGATCACAACCGTCGCGCCCGGCTTGATGATCCCTGCCTTCTCCTTCGCCACTTCCTCCACGGTCGAGCCGAGCTCGGGGTGGTCGAGATCGATCGAGCAGAACACCGCAACCTTCGAGTCGACGAGGTTCGTCGCGTCCCACTCCCCACCCATGCCGACCTCGAAGACGCCGGCGTCGACGGGCTTGTCGGCGAACCACAGATAAGCAAGCGCGGTAAGCGTTTCGAAGTACGTGACGCGATCCTCTCCCCGAGAGTCGACCTCGCGCAGGTAAGGGAGCAGATGCTCGTAGGTCTCCGCGAACTCCCGCTCGGATATCTCCTCATCGCAAAGCGCGAACCGCTCGGTTACCGACGAGAGGTGCGGCGACGTGTACATGCCCGCGGCAAGTCCGTGCCCGCAGAGGACCCTCGATACGAGTCTCGCGGTTGTGGTCTTACCGTTCGTTCCGGTGATGTGAACCGAGGGATACGTCTTCTCGGGATGGTTCAGCAGCTCGGCGATCGCGCGGATGCGGTCGAGGTCCGGAACCATCCGGCCCTCGCCGCGAGACTCGAGCTCCGCTAGAGCATCGTTGAAGTTCAACTTCTAGCAGCCGAGCTCGGCAAGCTGCGCCTCGAGAAGGGCCCGCTCTTCTTCGAGCTTCGCGAGCTTCTGCCGCTGCTTCTCGACGACGTTGGCGGGCGCCTTTTCCATGAACCCCTTGTTCTCGAGCTTGCGCGCCACGCCCTCTGCGTCCTTCGCGAGGCCCTCCAGCCGCTTGCGGATGCGACCGCACTCCTCCTCCGGATCGAGGACACCCTTTAGCGGGATCAGCACCTCGGCCCCCTGAACCATCAGTCGGGCGCCCGAGGACTCGCTAGCGCCATCCAGCATCTTCAGCTCGCTGATCCGTCCGACGCGCTTGATCTCCGGCTCGAGCGCCGCGAGGACCGCCCGCTGCTCCTCGGAGGCGCGCAGGCTCACGCTCAGAGGTGTTCCCGGGCCCAGGCGGTGGCCGCTGCGGAACGAGCGCACCGCTACCACGAGGTCCTCGGCGAACGCGAATGCCCGTTCGGCTTGATCATCCTTCAGCTCCTCGTGGGGCTCGGGCCAGTCGGCGATGACGATCGACCCCCCGGCCCCGAAGCGCTGCCAGAGCTCCTCGGTCACGAACGGCATGATCGGGTGCAGCAAGCGCAGGGATCGCTCGAGGACCCATGCGAGGACGCTCGAGGAGGCCTCTTTCTCCTCCGGGCTCCCCTCGTAGAGCCTGGGCTTCGACATCTCCAGCCCCCAGTCGCAGAGCTCGGACCAGATGAAGCGCTGGAGCGTCTGGGCGGCGGTGTCGAAGCGGTACTCCTCCAGGGCCTGATCGACCTCGGCGCGACAGGCTTCGTGCCGCGACAGGAGCCAGCGATCCACCGGGCCGCGGCGATCTTCGGGCGGCAGAACCGGCGGCCCCTCGGACTTCAGCTCGCCGAGCACGAGGCGGGCGGCATTCCAGAGCTTGTTGGCGAAGTTGCGACCGGTCTCCGCGTCCCTGACGCCGAAAGGATAGTTCTGCTGATCGGGGCCGGCGATGCGGGCCAGCGCGAACCGCAACGCGTCCGCGCCGTACTCCGCGATGATGTTCAGTGGGTCGATGACGTTTCCGAGCGACTTCGACATCTTCCTGTTCTGCTCGTCGCGAACCAGCCCGTGGATCACCGCGTGGCGGAACGGCAAGTCCTGCCGGAAGTACATGCCGACCATGACCATCCGCGCGACCCACAGGTAGAGGATCTCGTAGCCGGTGACGAGCACCGACGTCGGGTAGAAGTGCTCGAGCTCCGGCGTTCGCTCGGGCCAGCCAAGCGTCGAGAAAGGCCAGAGCTGCGACGAGAACCAGGTGTCGAG
>JBOGVX010000145.1:0-10638 GCA_050693165.1 Actinomycetota bacterium
CGTTCCTGGCGCGGGAGCTGCAGAACGAGATGCGCGGAGCTTCCGAGGCCCGGATCGACGCCGACCGCCGCGCAGCGCTCCTTCAGCAGAGCGTGAAGCGGCTCGCCGAGCTCGACCACATGAAGAGCGACTTCATCTCTAACGTGTCACACGAGCTCAGGACGCCGCTCACCGCCATCGAGGGGATCGGCGTGACGTTGGAGCGTCACTGGGGCGAGCTCGACGAGAAGACGCACCGCGAGTTCCTGGGACACCTCAACGCGAACGCGACGAGCCTTCACCAGATCATCACGACGCTCCTCGACTTCGCCAAGATCGAGGCGGGGCGCCTCGATCTCGAGGTGCAGGACGTGAACGTGCACGCCTGGCTCGAGTCGCTGCTGGCCAGGCTTCGCTCGGTCACCGACTCCCATCAGGTGTCGCTCGAGGCGCCGGCGAGCGTGGTGGTCCGAGGCGACCCGATACTGCTCGACCGCGTGGTCGAGAACCTCGTTTCGAACGCCGTCAAGCACACGCCCCATGGGACCCGGGTCACACTGGCGGCCTCGACGGACGACGGCCAGGCCACCATCTCGGTCTCCGACGATGGCCCGGGCATCCCCGCGGGCGAGCTCCCCTATCTGGGCGAGCGCTTCTTCCGCGGTGACGCGCCGATCAACAATCAGACACATGGCACGGGCCTGGGTCTCGCCTTCGCGAGGGAGATCCTCCGACTCCACGGGAGCGACCTGGAGGTCGAGAGCGAGCAGGGCCGTGGCTCCAGGTTCTCATTCCGCCTGCCCGTTTCGCGAAGCTTGTCCAAGCACGAGTAGGCCTTCCCGCATCTGGGCAGGAAACACCCGGGCGGCCGTCGAACTTACTCACTCGTAAACCTCTATCCCGGTCGCAGGGAGAATCTCGTGTCCTACCAAGTCACAGCCCGTCGCATATCCAGCTTCGCACTCGCCGTGGTCGCCGTCGCGGCCGTGTTGCTCGCGCTACCGCAGCGCGCTCAAGCGGCACCCAACGGCTACGTGACGATGAGCGACGGGACCTCGATCGCCATCAACGTCCGCATGCCCGACACTTTCGAGGAGGGCCAGCGGTACCCGACGATCTTCGAGATGTCGGGCTACGACGGCGGCTCTGCGACGGGCCGAACGATCTCGGGCGACATCGCCGACGAGACCGGCGCCACGTTCCTTCCCCTCCAGGACGACAGCCGTCAGCTGACCAAGTTCTATTACAAGGACTACGTGACGATCCACGCGAGCGTCCGCGGCACGGGTTGCTCGGGTGGCGAGTTCGACCTCTTCTCATGGCGCAGCGCGCTCGACGGCCACGAGGTCATCGAGTGGATCGCCCAGCAGCCCTGGTCGAACGGCAATGTCGGCCTGATGGGTCACTCGTACGGCGGCATCACCGGCTTCATGATCGCCGCCACCCAGCCGCCCCACCTGCGCGCCGCGACGCTGTCGGGTCTGATCGACGACCTGTACCGGGGTATCACTTACCCGGGTGGCGTCAGCAACTACGGCTTCCCGCTCATCTGGACCGGCGGGATCCGGATGTTCTACGACGTCGGCGGCGGGACCGCTCCGGGCATCGTCCGGACGCAGGACCCCCAGTGCATGCAGAACCTCGCCTCGCACAGGCGTACGATCCTGAACGACCCGATCGTCCAGGGCGTCAGCGACGTGGACGGCGACTGGTGGCGCACGAAGTCCCTTGGAACGTACGCCGACCGCATCGAGGTCCCGATCCACATCGCGGGCGCATACCAGGACGAGCAGACCGGCCCGAGGTTCCCTCACCTGTTCGAGATGGTCGAGGGAGTTCCCAAGCGCCTGGTGATGCTGAACGGCGACCACGGGACGCAGCAGGACCCGTTCGTCATGGCAGACCGCGTGAAGTGGATGGATCACTGGATGCGCGGGATCGACGCTGGCTACGGCTCGGTCAAATGCGACGACGAGGATGATGACGACGACTGCAAGACTTCCGTGACGACGTACCTCGACGTGCGCAACACGCAACAGGGGATCAAGCCGAGCGCACAGATCGACTCGAAGACCTTCCCCCTCGAGAAGACCGAGTGGACGAACTACTACCTGCGCGCGGACGGCGGGCTCAGCACCCAGCTGCCCGGCGCGAGCGAGGGCTCCGACGACTACTTCAGCGGCAGCCCACGCCAGTCGTGGTCGTATCAGGCGGGCCCGACCGCGGGCTCCGAGTTCAGCACGGCCGAGGGCCCCGACGAGCTGACGTTCCGCAGCGAGGCCGTGACCGAGAACACCGTCATCGCCGGGCCGATCACCTCAACACTGTTCATCAGCAGCACCTCGCCCGATCCCGAGCTCTTCGTTCAGCTGATCGACGAGGCGGCGAACGGCGACCGCACCTACCTGCAGCGAGGGATGCTGAAGGCCAGTCACCGCGCGCTCAACCTCGGCATGAGCGACTGGGACGGCAACGTCCTGTACCGGCCGTTCCATCCGCACACGAACCCAACTCCCGTCACTCCGGGAACGACGTACGAGTACCTGGTCGAGATCTTCCCGGTGGGCCACGTGTTCCGGCCGGGCCACAGGATCGTCGTCAAGATCCACACTCCGCCCGCGGCCGACAGCTTCTACGCCTACGTGCCGAAGCGGCTACCAGGCGTCAACACGGTCCTGCACGACGCGGCGCACCCGTCCCGGATCATGCTTCCGGTTCAGCCCGTCAAGAGCGAGACCGACTTCGGCCCCGAGCCCACCTGCGGTGAGCTCCACGAGGAAAGGTGCATACCCGCATGAAGCGACTCGCCACGATCGTCGCCGCCATCGGGCTCCTGGCCGGCATCCTGTCGAGTGCGCCCGCCGGCGCGCAGTCCGGGCCAACCGACGTCGCGCGCGGAGTCGAGCCCGTCGTGCTGACAGGGGCCGACATCCCGGCATGGTCGGGACTGCCGGCCGAGGGGATCGCGAACAACGACCCCCCGAACGTTCCCTGCGAGGATCCGCCACCGGGTGAGGACCCTCCCGAAGAGTGCGTCTTGCGCGACGCACACAACGGGACGCTCCAGCCCGCTCCGGCCACCGGCGTTCCCGCAGACGACATAGCCGCGTACCGGTACGTCGACGGCCGGTTCGAGGAGATCCCGGTTCAGGTCGACGAGATGTTCCCTTACTTCCTGGCGAACGGACCGTCCGACTTCTCCTGGTACTCGGGAACAGACGAGGAGCTCAGCTACGAGTGGGACCTCGAGGCCTGGAACCTGACCGCCGGCGAGTGCTTCAAGGAGCACCCGGAGGGGGAGGGGACGATGCAGGACCCGGTCGAGACCCTCGACAACGACGACGAGATCGTGTTCATGGCCAGCGACGCCGGCGGACAGGCTCCCTCCGATGCGCCGGGCCCGATAGGCACCGGCTCCACCCGACAGCAGGTCACCATCGTGGATCCGAGCAACCCCGACCTGGCGAGCTACGTGTACCTGTTCCAGAAGGATGGCGGCTCGAGCTTCGACGAGACCAGTGGCTACGTGAGCTACGAGCGAGACGCGAACGCCGACGAGTGGGTCGACCGGAACACATTCCGTGACGGTGAGCCCGAGAACATCGGGTCGTCGAACACGGGCTACGGCCCCAACCTGAAGGGCACGGTCTGCACCGACGACCCCGACACCCCGGAGGTCGAGACCCTACGCGAGACGAACGACCGGTTCGCTCGCGACGGCGTGACCGTGACGACCGACTCGTACAAGTGGCGCGCCACAGGCCGCTGGATGCTTCGCCAGATGCATGTCGCCAAGCCCGGTCAGCCCGGGGAATACGGCCCCGACCTGATCGACCGTTGGAAGGGCCGGGCATTCCAGCAGAACCCCGACTCCTCGATCTCGGTGGTCGGCTTCGAGGACGAGCAGGTCAACTGGGAGGCCAACTCGATCCTCCTCGGCGAGCTCGAGGGCCCGGTCCGCGCCATCCGCGAGACCTGGGGCGCCGACTCCGGGACCAACGTGACCAAGACCGAGACCTTCTACCGGGACGCCGTGACGTACCGCTACCACGTGCGCGTCCACCCGATCCCGCCGGACGGCCTTTACACCTCGTGGGATTACAACCAGGGCGTGGCCGACATGTACTACAACTCGGTGAACCTCGAGGGCGTGGTGATCGACGGCATCAACGACGAGGAGATCGCTCAGACGCAGGTCGACGCGATCCCCGTCCAGGGCGGTCCAGCGTACTTCGACGCTCCGGATCCGACGCACAGCGGCGTCACCGCGATCGAGAACTGGGAGCAGATAGCAGGCCTAGGCGACTACGGCTCGCTCGTTTACATCTGGGAGCTGAGTGGCGCCAGCAGCCTCACCAACGCGGTCGCCGTCCCCTACTACCGCGACGACGCCTGCTTCGACGACGGCACCGGCGACAACCCGGTTGCCAGACCATTCCCCGGAGAGACATCGACCGACCAGCGGGTGAAGGACGGGTATGCCGCCGCCGCGGGCAAGCCCTACGACGAGCTCGCCTGCACCGACAAGCAGGGGGCATTCGCGAGCCACGGGCTGCACGCCTTCGTGACCCACGACTCCGACAACGCGTTCCTCCCCAAGACCACGGACGAGATCGACATCCGCCAGTGGCAGTTCGCGGTCCCGACCGGATCGTCCACCGAGAACATCGGAGCCGCGTACGGCAACACGGTCACGGTGCCGCTCCACATCACGACGCTGGCCATCACCGAGCCAAGCGAGCCCGGCTCGCCCGCGTCTCCCTCGCCCTCTCCATCTCCCTCACCTTCTCCATCCCCCTCCCCTTCCCCGAGCCCGTCGCCGAGTGAGGGCCCGATCTCCGCTCCGCCCGCGCCTCCCAGCTCGCAGACCGCCGCCTTGAAGTTCTGCAAGGGCGTGTCGGCGCCCGGTGCGAGCCACGTCGTGGGCACCGCAGGGCCCGACCTGTTGATCGGGTCGAGCACGGCCGACGTGCTGTGCGGGCTCGGTGGACGCGACACCCTCCGGGGTGGAGCCGGTAACGACTCGCTGCTCGGCGGGAAGGGCCGCGACCGCCTCTTCGGCGGCACCGGCTCCGACGCCTGCCGCGGCGAGCTCCGCCGGTCCTGCGAGAAGCGCCCCTAGCCGCCCAGGTCTGCGATCCGTCTATCGAGGAAGCGGCGCTCGATGTCGTTCGTCGTCAACTCCAGCGCGCGTTCATAGGCCGCCAGAGCCTCGTCGCGTCGATCCATTCGCCTCAGCAGGTCCGCGCGGGCCGAGTAGAACAGGTGGTAGTCGTCGAGCGCGCCCGCGAGCCCGTCCACCAGCGATAGTCCGGCCTCCGGCCCATCCGCCATCGCCACAGCCACGGCTCGATTCAGATGGATGACCGGCGTGTCCTGGATCGCGAGCAACGCGTCGTACAGCGCGACTATGTCTGCCCAGTCGGTGTCTGCGGGAGTCTCGGCGTTCCCGTGCACGGCCGAGATTGCCGCCTGTATCTGGTACGGACCGGGCGAACCTCGGCGCAAGGCATCCTCGACGAGCTGCGTTCCCTCATCGATCCGTTCGCGGTTCCAGCGCGAGCGGTCCTGATCCTCCAGCAGGATCAGGTCGCCCTCCGCCGACACCCGAGTCTCCCGTCGCGAGTCGTGGAGCAGCATCAGCGCGAGCAGACCTGCGGCCTCGGGCTCGTCCGGCATCAGCTGTACGAGTACGCGAGCGAGGCGGATCGCCTCCTCGCTGAGCTCGCGACGGATCAGCGAGTCGCCCGCGCTGGCGAGGTAGCCCTCGTTGAAGATCAGATACAACGTGCCGAGGACCCCCATAAGCCTCTCGGGCAGCAGGTCTTCGGGCGGGACGCTGTAGGGGATGCGGGCCTCTCGGATCTTGCGCTTCGCACGAACGATCCGCTGGGCCAGGGTCGGCTCGGGAACGAGGAACGCGCGGGCGATCTCGGGGGTGGTGAGCCCGCCGAGGGTCCGCAAGGTGAGGGCGACCTGGAGATCCGGCGCGAGTGCCGGATGGCAGCACGTGAAGATCAGTCGCAGACGGTCGTCGGCGATCGCGGTCTGTTCCGATGGCTCCCCGACCGATGTCTCGAGCCTCACGAGCTGCCCGATGGCCTCGGTCTTCTCGGCAAGGCGCTTGTCCCTGCGCAGCCGGTCGATCGCGCGGTTGCGGGCCGTGGCCGTGATCCACGCGCCTGGGTTGTCGGGGATTCCGTCTCTGGGCCATCGCTCGACGGCCACGGTGAAGGCGTCCTGCACGGCCTCCTCGGCGAGGTCGAAGTCGCCCGTCAGACGGACCAGGGTCGCGACCGCCCGCCCCGATTCTCGGCGGAACAGGCGGTCGACGACCCTTGCGACGTGGGAGCTGCCGGCTACGGGCGCTCGAACTCCTGGATCTCCCGAACCTCCACCGTGGGAGCCGGGATCTTCTTCGCCCACTTCACCGCCTCGGCCTGATCCTTGCACTCGAGCAGGTAGAACCCGCCGAGCTGCTCCTTGGTCTCCGCGAAAGGGCCGTCGGTGGTCGAGGACTTCCCCTCCTGCGAGGTGTGAACCGTCGTCGCCGTGGGGGTCGGCTTCAGGGCCTCACCCGCGATGAACGCGCCGGCCGCCTCGACCTCGTCTCCGAAGGCCCAGTACTCCTTCATGACCTGGCCCAGGTCATCCTGAGCCATCTTGGCGAGCTCAGTCTCGTCGCCGTAGATCGAAAGCAGGTACTTCGCCATCTCACCCTCCTCCTTCGCGAGCGACCCGGTGCCGCCCTTCATCCTCTACGACGAACGGAGACCACGCGAATCGACACGTGCCCACCGGAAGATGTCGACTGGCAACATGACCCGGGCGGGGGGTAACGTGCGGCGACCCGCGACAGAAGGAGGGGAAGCATGATCTTCGATTTCGTCGATAGCCTGAACTGGCTGGCCATCCTGGTGGCCTCGGTGGCCTGGTTCATCTACAACGCCGTCTACTACTCGGTTCCGCCGATCAGCAAAGCGTGGCAGGCCGCGGCCAAGGTGACGGCGCAGCCGGGTCCCCCTCTGCCCGCGATCATGGTTGCGTCGTTCATCGTCTACCTGGTCACCTCGACCTTCATCGGGCTACTGGTGGCTGCAACGGGAGCGGTTGATCTCGCCGACGGGGCCGTGCTCGGCGCATCGCTCGGCGTCGCCTTCGGCGCGGCCGGCGCCCTGATAAATCAGATGTACGAGCAGAAAGGCGGTTCCTACTGGCTCATCAACGGCATCTCCGCCGTGGTCAGCTGGGCGATCGTCGGCGGCATCCTCGCCGCCTGGGACAAGTAGCCCTAGGTCGTACTAAGCAGCGCCATCGACGATCTCGCGACCGCCGAGCGGTGAGTCGAGCTCGACCTTTACCGCCTTGAGCACCGCGATCTCGATGCACACCTCGGCTTCGGGCACCCTGCCGGTGTAGAGGGTGATCGTCACGCTGTCGGCGGTCTCGTCTACCTCGACGCGATCGAGCCCATCGCACTCCTTCACGCCGCCGTAGAACTCGACGCGAACAGTCCGGTCGTCGATCGGCTTGGCCGAGTCCCAGATGTGCGGGGCGATGTCGACGAGCCCCTCTCGAGGCTGAACCTCTTCGTAGCTCGGCCCGGGTTCGGGGGTGGCGTCCACGGGGGTGCTGACGACGGAGTCGTCGGGCGCGCCGCCGGCTCCCGGCTCGGCGAGGCCCGCGCAGGAGGTCAGAAGCAGCGCAGCGGCCAGCCACAACCCTCTCATGTCGATTGGACGGTTCGCGAGCCCCTGTTGTTCCCTCACGCGCCGTTCAAGGCGGCCTCGACGCGCTCTGGTTGTCCTGCCAAGGCCATCCGACGGAACAGGATCCGATGATCTCCCACCCTGAGGCGCTGCCAGGGACGGTTTCCGGCCAGCGGTCGGACATCGAGGTTTCATCTCCCTGCGCGAGTCGATCGAGCGCCTGGCGAACCCGTTTTCGCTCCGCGCCGCCCAGCCGGCGCACGTCTCTTTGCGCCCGACGAGCCAGCTCGACGCGGAGCACCTAGCCTCGCCTTCCGCTCGAGCTCGTCGAAGAAGGCCGAGGCCTCTCGGGTTCGTCCATGCTTCAGATCGCTCTCAGCCTCCCATCCGGCTCTGACAAATTCGGGCGCGTGAGCAAGGACGAAGTCCTCGAGCGCCTCGCCGTCGATGGGGACGAGCGCAGCGACGACACGGCCATTCTTCGTTACAAGGGCGGGCTTACCGGAGCTAGAGACCTGGTCGACGATCTTGCTCGGATTCCGAGATAGCTCGCGGATGGTCACGTTTGGCACGGAAGTACCCCCCCTTTGGATTGTACGTACAAATATACGTATCGAAGGCAGACACGTCAAGGAACCGCCTTCAGGCGAGGTCGGCGATGACGTCGGCGAGCGGCTTGCGGGTGCCGACCACGAAGGGGATCTCCTCCTTCGTGTACTTCCGTGCTTCGGCGTCGCGAAGCCGGCGGATGCAGTCGACGATGCGGTGCAGCTCGTCCGCCTCGAACGCGAGGATCCATTCCCAGTCGCCGAGCCCGAACGCGTTCGTGGTGTTCGGGAGGACGTCGGGGAACTCGCGGCCGATCTCGCCGTGCTCTCTGAGCAGCCGGGCCCTCTCCTCTGAGGGAAGCAGGTACCACTCGGGCGTGCGCACGAACGGGTAAACGCACAGATACTTCTTCGGGTCTTCGCCTCGCATGAAGGCAGGAAGGTGGTCGGGGTTGAACTCCGCGGTGCGGGTGACGCCCATGAACGCGTGGGTCAGCTCGAGCCGCGAGCCGAGCTCGGTCCTGCGGATCGCGGCCACCAGGTCCTGGATGGCGTCCGGGGACTCGGATACCCACCACATCATCAGGTCGGCGTCAGGCCGGAAGCCCTGGGCCGTGTAGAAGCCGCGGACGCTGACGTCCGAGTGTTCCTTGAAGACGACCTCCCACTCGACGGCGCTGGCCTCGTGGACCCGGTCTCCGCCACCCCAAAGGCGAAGCACCGGGTAGTACGCGTACGTCGCTTGCTCACTCATGTCTGCTCCTTATGGTCTCGCACAACGTTCGCAACGGCGCGGATGAAGTCCGGCTCCGCGTTCATCGAGCGGGTCCGCACCAGCGGGATGCCGGCCTGCTCCGCCGCGGCCCTGGCCTGAATGTCGATGTCGTAGAGCACCTCGAGGTGATCCGCGGTGAAGCCACAGGGACACACGACCACGGCGGTGTGGCCGTCGGCTGCGGCCTTGGTCACGAGCTCCTCGAGAGGCGGACCGAGCCAGGGCTCGTCCGTGCGGCCCGCGCTCTGCCACCCCGTCGTGAACCGCTCGAGGCCGGATCGCGCCGCAACCGTCCGGGCCGTCTCCGCGAGCTGCTCCGGGTAGGGGTCGCCCTCGGCCACGATCTTCTCGGGGAGGCTGTGTGCGGAGAAGATCACAAGCTCGTTCCTCCGGGCCTCCTGGTCAAGCAGAGACCGTGCCTCCTGCACCCTGGCCGACAGCACCTGGATGAATGAGGGATGGACGTGCCAGGACTTGATGAAGCTCAGCGTCATTGAGTCGGGCTGCGCGTTCTTCGCTCGCTCCATATAGGCGCCGATCGACATCCCGGAATAATGAGGCGCCATCACGATGCCGACACCGTCACCGATGCCGTCGGCCGCCATCTGGGCCACGGCGTCGCCGACGAACGGGCGGGAGTGCTTGTACCCGACGTAGGCCTTGAGCCCGAGCTCCTTCTCCAGCGCCGCGGCCTGCTCGCGAGTGATCCTGTCGAGCGGGAACGTGTTCCCGGTCGCCGCGTAGCGCTCCATGAGCTCGGCGACCAGCTCGGGGCTCGGGGGTCGTCCGCCGCGGATGTCCGTGTAGTAGCGCTCGACGTCGTCCGGCCCGCTCGCCGTGCCGTACGCCATGACAAGGAGCCCCGTGGTCATCTCGCCGTCCTCTCGTGCACGAGGTCCACCAGTCGCGCCAGGTTGTCGGGCGGCGTGTCCGGGATGACCCCGTGCCCCAGGTTGAAGATGTGGCCCGGGCGACCGGCGGCCCTGCGCAGCACGGCGTTCGTCTTTCGCTCCACGACCTCCCATCTACCCAGAACCGCAGCGGGCTCCAGGTTCCCCTGGATCCCGGAGTCGAGCCCGATCCGCTCCCACGCGAGGTCGAGCGGTACGCGCCAGTCCACACCGATGACGTCCGCGCCGGCCTCCCGCATCATCGGCAGCAGCTCACCGGTCCCCGTGCCGAAGTGGATCAGCGGCAGCCCGTACTCGCGGAGGCCCTCGAAGATGCGCGCGCTCCACGGCAGCACATGAGCGCGGTAGTCCTCGGGGCTCAGGGTGCCCGCCCAGGAGTCGAACAGCTGGATCGCGTGCACGCCGGCCTCAGCCTGAGCGCGCAGATACGGCAGCACGACCTTTTCCGTCAGCGCACGCATGAGACCGGCCCAAGACGCAGGTTGGTCGAGCATCAGCGATTTCGTCTTGATGTGGTCGCGCGAAGGCTGCCCCTCGATCAGGTAGGAGGCGAGCGTGAACGGCGCGCCCGCGAACCCGATCAGCGGGACCTTCAGCTCCTTGCGGAGGAGGCGCATCGTCTCGGCGACGTACGGCTGATCCACGTCGGGTTCGAGCGCCCGGAGCCGCGCGACCCCGGCCGCGTCCCGGATCGGGTCGTCGACGACCGGACCGAC
>JBOGVX010000146.1:0-15249 GCA_050693165.1 Actinomycetota bacterium
GAACTCCTCCCGCTCCGCCCGCTCGGCCTCCGTGAGCTGCGGGTAGTAATCGCGCAGAGCCAGTCGTCCGAACGCTACGTGCCGCGCCTCGTCCTGCATCACGTAAGTGTTGATCGCCTTCGCCAGCGGCTCCTCCGAGAAGTCGCGGATCAGCGAGAAAGCCGCCAGCGCGAGCCCCTCGATGACGACCTGCATGCCCAGGTAGGTCATGTCCCAGCGCTTGTCCTCGATGACGTCGTTGAGCAGCGACTTGAGGTGCTGGTTGATCGGGTACGCGAGCTCGATCTTGTCGCGGACGTACTGCCCGTACATCTCGACGTGGCGGGCCTCGTCCATCACCTGAGTGGCGGCGTAGAACTTCGAGTCCATGTCCGGCACCGTCTGCACGATCTTGGAGGCGCAGATCAGCGCCCCCTGCTCCCCGTGAAGGAACTGGGAGTTCATCCACGAGCCGATGTGGTGGCGCACCTCGCCCTTGGCCTTCTCGTCGAGGGCCTCCCACATGTCCGAGCCGTAGATCGGGATGTAGTAGTCGGGCGCGTTCGAGGCTGACACGGGGTCGACCTCGATCGACCAGTCGAGCCGCGTCTGCGCGTTCCACTGCTTCTCCTTGCCCTTCTCGTAAAGCGTCAGCAGCTGGTCGCGAGACTCGTCGTACTCCCAGTTGAAGATGGTGGTGTTACCGGAGGGGACCTCCCACTGCGTCTCCTCGACGGGCAGCGTGTAGTGGCGAATGCTCATCGTGCTTCCCCTTTCGTTCCGAGAGCGGAGACGAGTATCCGGGCAACCTCGCGGGCAACGTCTTCCGGTGGGTCCTCGCTGGGCGTCAACGTGTAGGAGACGATCGCACGGACGGCGAGATCCGCGGTGCGGTGAACGAGCTCGGGATCGACACCGGTGCGCTCGGCAGCGAGCCCCTCGATGACGCTGCGGGCGCGGTCGATGACGCCGGCGCCTCGCGTGGTCAGGAACGGGAGCAGCGCGTCCGGCTCTGACTCGAGCAATCTGTCGAGTAGCGGATGCTCCCGCGCCGTACGTAGGCAGAACAGGATCGCCTCCCGCATCGCGTCCTCGAGCTTCTCGTGCCGCGAGTGCGCCTCGCGTACGCCCTCGATGAAGGTCTCTTCCTCGCGGTAGACGAGCGCGACGATCAGCGCATCCTTGGAGTCGAAGTAGCGGTAGACGCTCTGCCGGGAGACGCCCGCCACGCGCGCGACGTCGTCCATCGTGAAGCGGGAGAGACCGAATCTCTCGACGGCCCTGAAGGCGGCGTCCACGATCCTCTCGCGGGTCTCCGCTGCTCGGACGTCCTGCGCCGTGACGGCCACCGCGCGACAGTAGGACAAGTGTTGTCACACTGTCAAGTCGTCAGTGGGGTGAGCTGCTTCCCGCTGATAGATTCGGGTGCCCGTGACCAAGCCCACAAGGTTCAGACGCAATCCCGGCGACCAGCCCAGCGCCGTCCTCACCCCGGATGCCCACTCGCGGCTCAGCAAGGAGCTCGAGCATCTGAAGGGCGACGCGCGGGATCAGATGTCCGAGCGCCTTCTGCACGCTCGCGAGCTCGGCGACATCAAGGAGAACGCCGAGTACGACGCGGCCAAGAACGAGCAGGGCCTCATGGAGGCTCGGATCCGCGAGCTCGAGTACCTCCTCAAGGACCCCGACATCATCCAGGGCACCGCCGAGGCCGAAGAGGCCGGCCCGGGCCAGCTCGTCTCGGTCAAGCCGCTCGACGACCCCGACGAGGAAGAGGAGACCTACCTGCTCGCCGCGTCCAAGGAGGAGCGTCTGGAGGGCGTGCGCACGGTCTCGGTCGACTCGCCGTTCGGACAGGCGCTCGCCGGCCGCCGCATCGGCGATCGGGTCGAGTACCAGGCGCCGGGCGGGACCTTCTCCTACGAGATCACAGCGCTCAAGCCTCAGGGCTGATCGCTCGTGGCCCTGCTCGTAGGCGGAACGCTCGCCCTGATCCTCCTCGACCTTCCGTGGTCGGCCGTCGTCATCGCGCTGCTCGCCGGGTTCGAGTACTTCGAGTTCCGGATATGGCGCTGGGCGGTTCGTCAGCGTCCGCAGGGCGGCACTGAGGGCCTGGTGGGCTCCACGGGCAAGCTGATCGCGCCCGGCCGTGTCCGGATAGCGGGAACCACCTATCCGGCTCGGGCCACGGATGCCGAGCTCGGCGACGACGTGATCGTCGAGCAGACCGAGGGCATGACTCTGATCGTCCGCTCGGCGGAGAGGAGCTAGGCCGGCTCCACCGCGGCGACCTTCAACGGCTGAAGCGTTGCGGGGTTGAACGTGATGCCCGCGGGCACCTCGGTCGTGTCCCACACCCATGCCGTCGGGTATTCCGCGAAGCCACGGAGGCCGAGCGTGATCGTGTGCTCGGTTGTGCCGTCACCGTCATCCGTCACGAGTCCCTTCGTCGTGACGTCGACGATGTTCCCGTTGGCGTCCAGCACGTTGGTGAAGCTCCCCAGTCCCGTGATGCTGAACTTGAAGCTCCCGCTCGCTTGAGTGGAGCTTCGAGTCAGGGGTGCATCGATGTTGGTGGTCCTCTCGACCCAGACGCCGCCGTCGATGATCAGCGTGATCTGTAGCCCGAAGGTGTCGTCGCTGCGCGACACGCCGAAGTCGATCATGTGAGCCTCGACCGTCAGGTTCTTCAGGTTCCCGGTGAACGTCCCCCGCCAGGCACCGTCCTGGGGGTTCTCAGTTGTGGAGGTGTTGGTCAGGGGGCCGTCGATGGTTCCGCATCCGGCGCCGGCCTGAACGGACTGGGTGGGCGCGCTCGTGTCCCAGCTCGGGATCTGACCCTGTTGCATGGAGACGTTCTGCACCTTGGTGGCTCCGACGCACGTGAAGTAGGTCTGCTCGGTGCGAAGGGTGGGATGGATGCCGCCGTGGGTTCCGGCGGCTGGACCCGCGGCCAGGGCCGACAGGCCGATCGCGAGGCTTATCCGGGCAGCTGCTCTCATTGCGGGCCTCCTTCGATCTGGGCGTAAAGGTGCTCGCGTTAGGGTTCGACGTCCCGCCGTGTCTCTCCTTCTGAGCGCCTTCAGTCCTTGCTCGCGCGGGGAAGGCCCTTCCACACCGATGTGAGGCGCTGGACCGTCGTGACCAGGCCCAGCGCGGTGAGCCCCACCAGGACGGGCAACAGAGCACCGGGCACCATGAGCCCGATCACAAGGCCCGCGTATCTCTCGAGCCGTTGGACGCTGCCCTCGGTCACCTTGAGGCCGGCGGCCTCGCCCTCCGCGCGCACGTGGCTGACCAGCAGCGAGATCGCGAGCCCCGCGAGGGCGAAGCCCGCGGTGAGCCTGTTGTGGTGCACCGTCGCCTCGGCGATATAGATCGCTCCGAACACGACGCCGTCCGAGACGCGGTCGACGACGGCATCGAGCAGCGCGCCCTTGCGGCTCTCCTCACCTCGCAGTCGAGCGATCCCGCCGTCGAAGATGTCGAGCAGTCCGGCAGCGAGCAGGAGCCCGCCGGGCAGGAGCCGCCTCCCGGTCAGGAGAAGGGCACCGACGATCAGGTTCGCGATCAGCGAGAGCAGCGTGAGCTGCCACGCCCTGAGGCGCAGCCTGTACAGCCCAGCGAGCGCAGCGCGATAGGGCCACTTGAAGACCCACTGGAAGAAGGGTCCGCTGAGGCTGGGATTGTCCCGAGGGCCGGGCAGGTCCCGGATCCTCGGGGCCTTGGGGGTGCTGCCGCCGGTCACGGCCCGAGAGTATCGGGAGCCCCTCGGCGGCACCAACCGGCGCGTACGATGCCGCCGTGCCCGACGTGGCCCTGGAGACCGCGCTCGACGACCGCCTGTCGCGTGCCGTGGATGCCCGCCTCGCCAAGATGGAACAGGACGAGGTGATCCCACGGATCTGGAGGAGGGACCACACCGTCTGGCGGCCCGATCCCACCGAGATCTCCGATCGTCTCGGGTGGCTGAACCTGCCGCACACGTCGGCCGCGCTGATCCCGGACCTGCTCGGGCTGGCGGAGGAGGCAGCCGAGGCGGGCCTGACCCATGCGCTCCTGCTCGGCATGGGCGGGTCGAGCCTCGCTCCGGAGGTATTCCGCCGCAGTCTCGGGGTGGCCCCCGGCGCGCTCGACCTGCGAGTTCTCGACAGCACGCACCCCGATGCGGTCGCTGCGGTGGAGGAGGAGATCCCACTTGACCGGACTCTGTTCGTCGTGTCGAGCAAGTCCGGCACCACGATCGAGACGCGTTCTCACCTCGCGTATTTCCACTCGCTGGTTGGTGATGGATCTCGCTTCGTTGCGATCACCGACCCCGGCTCGCCGCTCGAGTCAGAAGCCGCCGAGCGGGGGTTCCGCCGCGTCCTGAAAGCCGCCCCCGACGTAGGCGGTCGTTACTCGGCCCTGACGGCCTTCGGACTGCTCCCGGCCGCCCTCATCGGCGCCGATCTGGCGGTGCTCCTCGGCTCCGCGGCCGAGGCGGCGGCCAGCTGTGGAGGAGGTCACGCCGCGACCGCCAACCCCGGCGCGGCGCTCGGCGCGATCATGGGTGAGGCCGCGCTGGCGGGTCGCGACAAGCTCACGATCCTGTCCGCGGATCCCGTGTCGGCGCTCGGCGCATGGCTCGAGCAGCTCGTTGCCGAGTCGACGGGCAAGGACGGCAAGGGGATTGTGCCGGTCGACCTCGAGCCGTTTCACCCGGCCACCGCCGACCGCACGAACCTGGTCATAGGCGGCGACACGCCCTCGGAGCCGTGGGCACGGCTCCAGGTCGACCGGCCCGACTCACTGGGTGCCGCGATGTTCGTACTCGAGTTCGCGACGGCGGTCGCCGGCCACGTGCTCGGCATCCATCCCTTCGACCAGCCTGATGTTCAGTCGGCGAAGGACCGTACCGGGGAGGCCTTGAAGGCACCGCCCGCCGGGGAGCCCGGTGGAGATATCGACGAGATGCTCGGGACCGTGAGGCCGGGCGACTACGTCGGCATACAAGCGTTCGTCGCTCCCTCAGCCGAGACGTGGGAGAGCCTCCAGAGCGCAAGGAGGGTGATCGGCGAGCGGCTGGAGGTGGCGACCACCCTTGGTTACGGCCCGCGCTATCTCCACTCGACCGGCCAGCTCCACAAAGGCGGACCTCCGGCCGGCGTGTTCCTGCAGGTCATCCAGGAGCCCGCGGATGACCGAGACATCCCCGGGGAGGACTACTCGTTCGGTCGGCTGATCGCGGCTCAGGCCGCCGGTGACCTCGCGGCCCTTCGTGAGCGAGGACGCCGCGTCGCACGGGTATCGCTCGACTCCCTGCTGGCCTGGGGGTCGGGATAGGCTGGCCGTGCACCGATCCACGCGAGAGGAGAAGGCTATGGCTGATGAGCCCACGTCCGTGGGACGGGCGGACGAGATACCCGAAGGCGAGATGCGTTCATTCGAGGTGGGAGGCCAAGACGTCGCCGTCGCCAACATCGACGGTGGTTTCCATGCGTTCGGCAACACCTGTACGCACCAGCACTGCCAGCTAACCGATGGGGACCTCGACGGCACCACTGTCACGTGCTCGTGCCACGGCAGCCGGTTCGATGTGACGACAGGGAACGTCCTCAACGGGCCCGCCACGTTGCCGGTCGACACCTACTCGGTGACCGTGGAGGGTGGCGAGCTCCGGATCGGCGGCTGAATGTCACCCCAGCTCGGGATGGTCGGGCTCGGCCGCATGGGAGGAAACATGGCGGTCCGCCTGGCGCGTGGTGGTCACGAGGTCGTCGGCTACACGGCCGGTGAAGACGATCTCAAGCGAGCCGAGGAGCGCGGCACGCGAGTCGCGGCCTCCCTGCAGGAGCTGGTCGCCGACCTGGCCGCTCCGAGGATCGTGTGGTTGATGATCCCGGCCGGCGAGCCGACCTCGTCGACCATAGATGTCCTTGCCGACATGCTTGAGCCGGGGGACATCATCGTCGACGGCGGCAACTCCAACTTCACCGACTCGGTGCACAGGGCGGCGAAGCTCCACGACCGCCGCATCGAGTTCGTCGACGCCGGCGTCTCGGGAGGGATCTGGGGCCTGGAGGAGGGGTACTGCTTGATGCTCGGCGGTCCATCCGCGGCGGTGGAGCGCCTGCGCCCGTTCCTCGACGCGCTCGCGCCGGCCAACGGATGGGCGCACGTCGGCCCCAACGGCAGCGGCCACTTCGTGAAGATGGTCCACAACGGGATCGAGTACGGCCTCTTGCAGGCCTACGGCGAGGGCTTCGAGATCCTTCGGACGTCCGCATTCGACCTCGACCTCGCTCAGATCGCGGCGCTGTGGAGGAACGGAAGTGTTGTGCGCTCGTGGCTGCTCGACCTCCTCTCCGGTGCGCTGGAGCGCGAGCCGGACCTGTCTTCGGTCCGGGGGTATGTCGAGGATTCCGGGGAGGGCCGTTGGACGATCCTTGCGGCGATGGACCAGGAGGTTCCGGCGCCGGTCACCGCGCTCGCGCTGTTCGCGCGTATGGCCTCGCGGCAGGACGAGTCCTTCTCGGCGAAGGTGATCGCCGCCCTCCGCCGGGAGTTCGGGGGGCATGCCGTGCAGACCGACGACGGGTGAGCGGAAAGCTCGATCGACCTGAGCCCCAGGACATCGTGGTCTTCGGCGCGTCGGGCGACCTGGCCCAACGCAAGCTCCTCCCGGCGCTGCACCACCTGTTCGTGGAGGGGCTGCTGCCCGAGCCCTGCGCGATCGTTGGGTTCTCGCGCACCGAGATGGCCGATCAGGAGTTCGCGGCGAGGGCCCGCGATGCCGTCGAGCGATCCGGCAACGAGAAGTGGGAGAGGTGGGAGGAGTTCGCGGCGTCGCTCTCGTACGTCAGCGGCGCGGTCGAGGGTTCCGGCTCGCTCAGGGGTTTGCGCGAGCACCTCGAGCACCTCGACGCCACTCGCGGGACCGATGGCCGGCGCTTCTACTACTGCGCCACGCCCCCCGAGACGTTTACGAAGATCGTCGAGTCGATAGCCGCCGAGGATCTGGGCGGCAACGCGCGTATCGTGATCGAGAAGCCGTTCGGCATCGACCTCGAGAGCGCGCGAGCACTCAACCGGGATCTGCACCGAGTCTTCGACGAGTCGCGCGTGTTCCGGATCGACCACTACCTCGGCAAGGAGACGGTCCAGAACATCCTGGTCCTGCGCTTCGCCAACGCTCTGCTGGAGCCATTGTGGAACCGCAAGTACGTGGACCATGTCGAGCTGACGGTGGCCGAAGAGATCGGCATCGAGGGGAGAGGAAAGTTCTACGAGCGCACCGGCGCCCTGCGCGAGATGGTCCAGACGCATCTCTTCCAGGTCCTCTCGTTCCTGACCATGGAGCCGCCGCCGGTCCTCGAGCCCGAAGCGCTCCGCGACGAGACGGTGAAGGTCCTCCGCTCGATGCGCGTCTGCCGTCCCGAGAACCTGGTGCTCGGTCAGTACCGCGGGTACAGGGACGAAGACGATGTGGCTTCAGATTCCGAGGTCGACACGTTCGCGGCGCTGCGACTCGACATCGACAGCTGGAGATGGGCCGGCGTGCCGTTCTTCTTGCGCACCGGCAAGCGCCTCCCGCGCAAGGTCTCCGAGGCAACGGTCGTCTTCCGGCCCGCGCCCCTTCCCCTGTTCGAGCACGAGGGGGTGAAGGAGCTCGGAGCGAACAGACTGACGATCCGGATCCAGCCGGACGAGGGGATCTCGATCTCTTTCCACGTGCAGCGACCGGGCATCGGGATCTCGCTCGACCACGCCTCCCTCGACTTCGATTACGGCGAGGAATTCGCGGGCACGCCCCTGGTCGAGGCGTACGAGCAGCTCCTTTACGAGGCGATGCGCGGCGACCACACCCTGTTCCTACGGCAGGACGGTGTCGAGCGGGCCTGGGAGGTGCTCACACCGGTGTTCGAGGACCAACCCCCCGTGATCTCCTATGAGCCCGGCAGCTGGGGACCCGCCGAAGCCGATGCCCTCATCGCACCGCAGGGCTGGTGGACGACCTAGGCTCCCTACGAGCGCCGAACCCGCACTCGGGACACCGCATCACTCCGGGGCCGAGGTTGCGGCCGCAATAGAGGCACGGGCCCTCGTCCGGTTCCGTCGCCGCCCTCCTCTCGGCGCGCGAGGACCGGTACAGCAGGAATAGCGCTACCACGCCGATGCCGAGGATGATCTCGTCGACGCCCCCGCCGTGTGCGAGCAGCTCAGCCACCGGACAGGATCAGCAGGCCGGACATCGTGAAGAGCACCATGACACCGAGCAATGCGTACTGCGTGCGGAGCGCGACTCTCTTCGGAAAGGCGGCAAGCGCCCGGTCGTGCGCGAGGGTCACGCCGGCAACGTGTCCGAGGACGATCACGCCAACCTGGAAGTACCAGATCGCGTTGGGGGTGAGCAGCCCGAAGTTGATCGAGTAGCTCACAGTGTCGAACAGGTTCCATCCCAGGCCGAACGGATCGGAGGCCACCGGGATCACGTACTGGCCTTCTAGCACCAGCAGCGAGAAGTAATGGGCTGCGACGTACGCGAACGCGATCGGGATGAGGCTGTGCACGAACTTCACAGATAGCGGATGCCACGGGATCACCGCTACCGCCGACGCCGCCAGCATCGAGAGCGAGTAGACGAGTGTGGTGAGCACGATCGCGGCCAGCAGCCCGGTGGCGTGAGCGAGGACCTCGGCGGCCGGACTCAGCCCTCTGATCCACCCGGTCCATAGCTGGGTCCCCTGGAACCCGTCGAAGGTCGTCGAGCCGATCGCGATCATGGTTATGGCGACGAGTCCTGGCATCGGGCGCAAGGACGGCAGTCCCGCGAGGAATGGCCTCAGAACGACGCGTCCGTCCTCCCGCCGAGCGAGGGGTGCGATCCGCGAGAGGAGGCCGAACCAGACTCTGAAGGCCTCCCCTCGCTTGTTCCAGGCTTCGCGGCCGAACACCGCCATGCCGGAGAGAGTGATCGCCGAGTAGACGCCGATCGCCCAGGCGATGACACGCGGGCTGTCGCGGTCGGGCACGACCAGCTCCAGAGTCACGAAGCCGAGCAGCCCGAGCGCCGCGGGCCAGATGCCCCAGGCGAGCGGGTACTCGCGCTTAGGACGATCGCCGATGCCGAGGAAGCGAGCGATCCCGTCCCACGGAGACAGCGTTGCCCACCAATCGCCGAAGAGGGCATGCGCGAACGCCAGGCCCACCCAGAAGATGATGAACACGACGACCGGAGTGATGTTGAACAGGCCATGGTCCCGCCCCGCAACAGCGGCCGCGAAAACCAGGACGAAGAACAGGACCGACATAGTGCGAATGGTTCCTTCGGCGACGCGGCTGCACAGGATCCGCTGCAGGAAACCGGGGAGCGGCCTGCCCTTGACCTTGCCTTCGAGACGCGGCTCCTTCCACAGCACGCCGAGGGCGACGAAGGAGACCACGACGACCGCCGCCGCTCCGTAGACGAACAGCCCGATGGGGACCGGGAGGTCGAGCCGCCCGCCGAAGCCGTGGGCGGATGCCGGAGCTTGCGAAGCCAGGGCCCAGGCGCCGGCAAGGCCGGTCGCCGCGGCCAGGCGCCTCCTCACGCGGTGACCTCGAGGCTCGTCAGCAGCAGGCCGGCGTTCTCGAGCTCGATCTCGAAGATGCCGGGGATGTCGGCCTTGAACTGGACGAGCACCTTCTCGCCCGGCTCCGTGTCAAACATCAGGTCGTAGCCGTGCACATGAATCTCGTCCGCGACATCGGCCTCGACCTCGATCGAGATGCGATCGCCCAGTGTCACTGTGATCCGCTCCGGTCCTTGGACCTGTCCGTCCTCAACCTCGATCTCGATAGCGTCGAGGCTCGGCGTCGAGGTCGGCTCGGATGTGGCCTCGGAGGTTGACTCCGTGGCCGTGGGCTCGACGGAGGGAGAGGTGGTGCTTGTCGGAGAGCCGTTCGGTGCTGGCTCGTCCGACCCGGGCTTCAGCACGACGAACAGGACGATCAGCGCCGCGGCGCCGCCGGCCAGCAACAGCCATCTGGTCAAGGACTCACCTCTTCCGGGCCCGTCGGGGACGCGGTCCCCGGATTCACGACGGTGGCCATAGTAGAAGAGGGGCCCGGAGTACCCGGGCCCCTCCGGTCATCACTCGTCTCAGCCGCGCTCGGTCTCGCAGCGCCGGAGCTTGTCCCTACCGGAGCCGCCGTTGCAGGAGTCGTTGCCCGACTGCCCGTTCAGCGAGTCCGCGTTGCCGCCGCCGGCCATGCGATCGTCGCCCTTGAAGCCGACGATACGGTCCTTGCCCTTGCCGCCGTTGCCGAGGTCATTCCCGGCACCGAGGTACAGCTTGTCGTTGCCGCTGCCCCCGATGACGCGGTCGTTGGCCTTGCCGCCGATCAGGACGTCGTTTCCGGCCAGGCCCTTGACGGTGTCCTTGCCGGGCCCGCCGCAGATCGCGTCGGCCGCAGCGGTGCCCTTGAGAACGTCCTTGCCCTTGGTCCCGAACAGCTTGTTGATGTTCGTCAGCTTGGCCAGGCGGCCGCAGCCGCTCAAGCCGACACCACCGCTGAACGGAGGGACCCCTTCGATCTGCAGGGCGTTGTTGAACACCTGGTAGCCGCTGTAGGTCACGGCGTAGTCGGCGAGGCCGAACGGATGGTAGGCACCCTCGAACGGCATCGGGATCAGCGCCCCGATGACGCGGACCTGGCCTTTTCCATGGGGGAGCTCACCGAGGGAGACCTGCTCGGAGGTCGTCGTTCCGGCGGTGCGTCCGCCGGCCGTCTCCCATTCATCCTGCTTGACCGTCGTAACGAACGAGCCGTTGTAGTCGGCCCCGGCCGCATCTTGGATCGGGAAGCCGATCGGCACGGGCTCGTACGTCTGGTGCCGATGCCCGGGACCCTCCGCGGCACCCGGCTGGTTGAGGTCCTTCGCCAACGGGTCCGAGTACGTGTCGGTGGTGCCCCCGTCGGCGGTGAACCCGATGTAGCCGGCGTACTGCGTGAATGTCGAGATGGACTCACTGTCGATCAGGTTCATGTAGTCGAGCGCCTTGAGCGCGCCGTCCGTGAGCACGAGGTTGCCCCCGTCCTTGACGTAGTCGCGGAGCAGCTGGCCCCAGTCGTCGCGTTCCTTGTTGGTTCGCGTGTTCGGGTAGACCGGGGGCCCGGTGTACGCGTTCGAGAACTCGATCGTGAGCTCCGACGGCGGCTGCCCGCCCGAGTAGTTGGTCACGCGCGCGCGGTAGTGGCCCGGCGGTGGCGAGAGGATGGTCGAGGTCTCGCTTGCGCTCCCCGTCGCCGACTGGCCGACCGTGGCCCACTCCATGCTCGTGGGATCCTGCTTCTGCACGTAGAGGTCCCAATCGACCGAGCCGGGCGCCCCCTCGATGTGGACGACCATGCTCTGGTTGTTGACGTCCTCGACGTCGAACTCGAAGTCCTCGCTGCACGGCGGCTCCGGATCGCCGGCACCACACGGCGCCGTGGTCAGGCCGGGATTGGCGAACGAGAGGTTCGCTTGCGCCGGCCCGGTTGGGATCGGCACCGAGTACCCCGGGAGGGCGTTATCGGCGATGACAAGGCTGTGGTACTGGCGGAGCTTCGTGGTTCCCTTCAGCACCTTGTCGGCGTCGACCTTCTCGAGCTGGCCGGGGTTCATATACGGCTTGAGCTCCTCGAGGAAGTCCATGTTCGACACGTTGTAGGGGAGCTGGCCCGGGTCCTCCCACGCCTCCTCGGGTGTGAAGTCGATGTCCGTACTGATCGACACGCCGTTGCTGAGCGCCTGCGTCTCCAAGCTGCCGTCGATGCAGATCCGCCACTGTCCGGCGGCCGGGACATTCGCCTGAACCGCGAACCCGGAGGCGAAGTAGAGCTGGTTCTGGTTGAAGTAGCGGTTGATCTCGACCCACTTGTCGTCGTCCACGCCGCATCCGTTGTCCTCGGGGGTGGCATCGGTGATCCCTTCCCCCAGCTGGTCATGCGGCCAATACTGCTCGAGGACGAGTGCGGTCGTCCCGGGCGTCGTACTCGCGTTGAAGCCTCCGACCGAGATCGGGTTGGCCGTTCCGACGAGCCCTCCGTTGTAGACGCCGTCGGTCGGTCCCTTGACGAGGAACTCGTACTTGTAGTCGTTCGTGGGGTCCATCGTCCCGGAGATGGAGTCCTGTTGCGGAAGGCCCGCGTACGGGTTCGTCGTGGTGGGGCTTCCGGGGTTGATCAACCTGTGTGGGTCCTCGACGTAGCCGATCTTGCCGGAGGCCACGAACTTCGTGTCCTCGGGCGTCAGCGTGAAGTTCAGCATCGCGAAGATGAGGCTCTTGTTGCCGTCGATGTGCAGCTGCTCGATCTCGGGGATGAAGCACGTTCCCGTGCCGCAGTTTCCGATGTGGGACAGGGTCATCTCGTTGTCGATGCCGTCGGCGCCCAGCCCGAGGGGCGAGTCGATCCAGTCACCGAACGAGCCGGTGGTCGTGTACGCGATCGTGTCCCAGACCGTGCCCCACTGCACGCCGTACAGGCGCGGATCGCTCGCGTCGGCGTCGTTGGGCTTGATCGCCGAGGACCAGCCGAGGCGCCCCTCCGCGTCCTCCCAGGCACCCTTGACGGTCTGAAGGATGCGTTGGTTCTTGGCGAAATCGCGTTGGGACGCTCCCAGCATCGTGAAGGAGAATGCCGGCGCGTCGAGCTGACCGTGCAGGTCGATCCCGCCGTCCCACTTGCCCTTGATCCCCTGAAGCACCTCGCCGAACCCCTTCGTCTCGGGCTCCGACCAGGGGGTGTACGGCTTGTGCGTGTAGCCCACCGTCGGCCAGTCGCGGTTCATGTCGACGGAGTTCCCGTTGTACCGCATATATCCGCGAGGGACGTTGTCGGGATCTCCGCGACGCCAACCGTCGGGGTTCGCGTAGATGAAGTACACGGCGGACTGCTTCAGGACCGTACCGGCGGTGAGGCTCGTGTCGGGCTGCGTCTCGAGGACCGGGTGGGGGACCGGAGCCTCGAGGCCACAGTCGGGCGCGGCGCCGGCGGCAGCTCCGGCCGCCGCCTGGAGCGTCTCGCCATTCGCCGTCGCCTCGCACCAGGCCCACGTCGCCAGGTCCTCGGCGGCGCGGGTGCCTCCCTCGACGCCGGCACGCTCGATCCCGTGGATCGAGAGCGGGAAGGCGAAGAACTTCTTGTCCGTGTCCGGAACGCGCTCGTCCGTGATCTTCAGGAGGTAGAGGTCCTGCCTGTTTCGTTCCGTCAGGCCCCCCCCAAACCGGTTGAGACCGGCGGAGCAGAGCTCCTGGTTCGTGGCCGGAGCCGTGGCGCAATCCGTTCCGTCACCGAAGTCGTCCTCGAGGTTGTAGAACTCCACGAAGTCCGGGAGCAGGTTCTCCAGGAAGTTGTTCCCGTTGATCATCTCCTGATACGTGATGAATTCGCTCGCGCGACAATTCGGCGTGCCCATGCCCTTCGCGAACGGGGACTGTTGCGGCGCCTGCGACGGCGACGGCCAGTAAGCCTGGGGATCGCCGTAGACGCGCGCGCAGAGGTTGTACGAGGCCGCGGTCGAGTTGACCGGCGTGGCGTCGGCGACGGTCGGACGGATGAGCCCGAGTCCTGCAGCGACCAGAGCGGTTCCGACTATCGCGACGAGAAATCGGTTCCTGACGTAGAGGAAGTAGGCGTGCACGGGACGAACCTCCTTTGTAGGCGTCGACCAGGCATTACCCTGTCCCGGCCGATGCATGCAGGATACTCCGATGTCCGTAGAGCCCCCGACGCCAATCTGCGTCGCGCGTTGTAGCCTCCGTCCGTGCTGCTGACTCGCGAGGAGCAGACGTTCGACTTCGGCCGGGCGCGCTTCGACATCGAGCGCGATCGCGACGTTCTCGCCTGGATCTTCAGCCAGTTCCTCTTCGGCGAGGTGACGGGCGTGCAGGTGGGTGACTGGCTGGCCCGCGCCCCCGACTTCGATGCCGCTCGGTTCCTGGCCCGTCAGGCGAACGAGGAGATGGCACACGTCCAGCTTTTCCTGCGCATCCTCAAGTCGCTCGACGCGCAGCCGCAGCGCCCTCATCCGGCGCTGAAGTTCCTCGCGACCGACTTCGCCGGCGGAACGTTCCTGGAGCACACGTGCCTCGAGATGGCGCTCGGTGAGGGGTTCGTTCTGATGGCGATCTATGCGCTGATCGACACCCTTCCCGACTCCGAAGTGCGGAACCTGCTCGTGGGGCTGTCCCGCCAGGAGGAGGCTCACGTGTCGTTCGGCGAGGAACAGACGAAGCGGGGGTTGGCCGAGGATCGAGCGAAGGCTCGGCACTTACTCGGCCTGGCCCTCGTCTCGTTCGCGGGGATAAGGCGGCTCGGCTCGTGGATGCGCGCACGCTACGGCAACCACGAGGTGCTCTCGCAGATGCCGGGCTTCCTCGCCGCCGTCGTGGACGCGGCCGAGCTGCGGCTGCGCCGAGTTGGCGTCCTTCGAGGCCGTGTTGCGTCGATCTCGAAGGGGGAGCGGGCGGCCATGATGGCCGGCTCGCTGGCCCGGCGTTACGGGCGGGTGCTGAACCCGTTCCGCAACAAGCCGGAGCCGCTGACCGAGACGTACCTGCGAGACCCGACGCTCAGAGCACGACTCGCCCGTGCCCGGTAGTAGCCTGTCAGGACCGTTCAAAAAGGGAGGGCCCAATGTCCAGAGAGATCGACTGGCAGGTGTTCGAGAAGGCGATCGACCTGACCGCATCCGCGCTTCGCGGAGCCATGGGCGGCGAGAACTCCCAGCCGCCCGCCTATGCCGGCGAGGTTTTCCGCTCGGTGTGGGACTCGCTCAAGCAGGCGGCGGAGGAGCTTCCGGAGAAGACGAGGGGAGCCGGCTTCTCGGCGACCGCGTAGCTAGCCGGAGCCGCCGCCGATGCCCGCGCGGGTGAGGTCGCGCATGGAGACGATCCCCAGGATCTGCTCGCCCTCGACCACCGGCAGGTGGCGGAAGCCGCGCTCGAGCATCGTGTTGAGCGCATCCTGAACGGTGGTCTCGCGTGTGACGGTCATAGGGTTGGCCGTCATCCATTCCGATACGGGATGGCCTGCCGCGTCGAAGTGCTCGCCGAGCGCTCGCACGATGTCTCGCTCGGTGAAGATGCCCTTGAGCTCCTCGCCCTCGAGGACGAGGGCCGAGCCGATCTTCCGCTCGCCCATGACGGTCGCCGCCTCGGCAACGGTCATCGCCGGGTCGATCGAGAACACCGAGCCGGTCATGATCTCTCCCACGGTGGCCACGGCGACACACTAATGCGGCGCCCGCACGCCTGTCAC
>JBOGVX010000147.1:0-3562 GCA_050693165.1 Actinomycetota bacterium
AGGGAGCAGCGGTAAGCGGTCCTCGGCGGGTGCCGCGGGGGTGCCTGGCCGGAGCCGCCGGGCTCGGATTTGCGCCCGAGCCGCTCGGCTCGACGGCGGACCGCACGGTTGCCATTTAGCTGGCGGACTTCCCCGGAAAGGAACAGAGGCCATTCCCCCTGAGGAGTACCGGTCGCTGTACCGGAAGTACCGGCCCCAGGCACCGGACCAGGTGCTGGGCCAGGACCACGTCGTCCGCGGGCTGGGGGGAGCGGTCCGTGAGGGCCGGCTCGCCCACGCGTTCCTTTTCTCCGGGCCCAGGGGAACCGGCAAGACCTCGTCCGCCCGGATCCTCGCCAAGATGGTCAACTGCGAGAAGGGGCCCACCGCCGAGCCGTGCGGCGTGTGCGACCAGTGCAAGCGGATCGAGAACGGCAGCCACCTGGACGTCTGGGAGATCGACGCCGCCAGCCACGGCAGCGTGGACAACGCCCGTGAGCTCCGTGAGCGCGCCCCAACCGCGCCGGCCGAGGGGCGGGAGAAGGTCTACATAATCGACGAGGCCCAGAGGCTCTCTCGCGAGGCATTCGACGCCCTGCTGAAGCTCCTGGAGGAACCCCCGCCGGGCGTGAGGTTCGTCCTCGCTACCACCGAGCCGCACAAGATGCCGGCAACGATCGTGGGGCGATGCCAGAAGTTCGAGTTCCGCCGCGTTCCCTCCGACGTCATCACCGCGCATCTCGGCAAGGTGGCCGTCGCCGAGAACATAGAGCTCGACTCGGATGCGGCGGAGGCCATCGCCCGCCAGTCGGACGGAGCCGTTCGCGACGCGCTGTCACTGCTGGAGCAGGCCTCGGTGCTCGGTGGGGGACGGATCGGTGTCGAGGAGGTCTCGCAGCTGATCGGCACGCCGGACCTCGACATCCACTTCTCACTCGCCGATGCCGTCGCGGTGGGTGACGCTCGTGAGGTCTTCGGCATCGTCAACGGTCTCGTCGAAGCCGGTCACGACCTGAGGCACGCCACGACCCAGGTGACCTCTCATTTCCGCAACCTGCTGCTCGCGCTCTCGGCGCCCGAGGACTCGGAGATCGTGGATGTGCCGCCAGAGGTGCACTCGAGGCTGGTCGGCCAGTCGGGCAAGTTCTCGGCGGCCGAGCTCAACAGGATCCTGTCGCTGCTGCTCCAGGCGCAGACCGATATGCGCTGGACCACCTCGCCTCGTCTGACGCTCGAGCTCGCACTGGTCCGCGCCGCGCTCCCCGAGACCGACCCGCAGCCCGCCGGTCTGATCTCTCGCATCGAGCGCCTGGAGCGTCTCTCGGGCCTGGGTTCTTCTGCACCGCCCGCTGGTGAGGCCTCGGTACCGGCGTCGGGCTCCCCCGTCGCCGATGACACCGAGGCGCCCGAAACATCGGCGGCCGACGAGCGTCGCCCTCACGCAGGCACCGAGGCCCCTTCCGAAGCGCGCCCGTCTCGCAAGTCCAAGAAGACCCCCGAGTCGCCCGCGGCGGACTCTTCTTCAGGCACGTCCGAGCCCGTTGTCGTACCCGAGGCCGCACCCAAACCCGTCGTGTCTCCCGGAGCCGTGGATGCGGAGATGCTCCGAAGAAGCTGGCGGGACGTTCTCGAGCAGCTAAAGGCCAGACGACACATGCAGCTACACGCGACCGCCGAGCTGGCAACCGTCGGCTCGTTCGATGGGACGACCCTCGAGCTGGTGCTGCCGCCCGGCAAGGGCTTCGCGGCTCGCAAGGTCGAGGAGAAGAGTCCTCAGCTCGTCGCGGTGCTCGAGGAGCTGTTCGGGATCCGCCCGCAGGTGACGTGCACGGTGCGGCAGGGCATGGCTCTCGAGCCCGAGCCCGAGGAAGCGCCGGCCTCGCCCGAGGCCGCCGAGGAGCTGCTCAAGGCGCAGTTCGGAGCCGAGGTCGTCGAGGAGCAGCAGTAGGTGTTCGAGGGCCCGATCCAAGACCTGGTCGACGAGCTGAACCGGCTCCCCGGCATCGGCCCGAAATCCGCGCAACGCCTGGCGTTCCACATCGTCAAGGCCACCGGCGAGGACGCGAGGCGGCTCGCCGACGCGATCGTTCAGGCCAAGGAGCGCGTCCGGTTCTGCCGCGAGTGCTTCGGCGTCTCGGAAGGCGAGCTGTGCAAGCTCTGCGCCGACCCCTCGCGAGACGGCGAGCTGATCTGCGTCGTCGAGGAGCCGAAGGACGTGTCCGTCCTCGAGCGGAGTGGTGCGATCAAGGGCAGGTACCACATCCTGGGCGGAGCGATCTCGCCGATGCAGGGCATCGGGCCCGACGACCTTCGTGTGAACGAGCTTCTCGACCGAGCCAAACGCAACGGCGTTACCGAGATCATCCTCGCGACCAATCCGAACCTCGAGGGCAACGCGACGGCGATGTACGTGGCCGGACTGCTCAAGCCGCTCGGGATCAGGGTCACCAGGCTCGCGAGCGGGCTGCCGGTGGGAGGGGACCTCGAGTACGCGGACGAGGTCACGCTGGGGCAGGCGCTCGACGGCCGCCGCGAGATGTAGGGGAACATCCCGGCGGGTTGAGCCGTCCAATCCACAGCTCGGCAAGGGAGGGAACATGAAGCTTCTTTCCGCCGGCCTGATGGCCGGGCTGTTTCTCATTGCCTGCAGCTCCGAGGCGAAGGCTCCCGCCCCTGTGAGCGAAGAAGCGGCGCCCCCTCCCTCGTCCACGGACTCCACCTCGACCTCCGCGCTGTGCGTCGAGGTCTACAGCCCCGAGACCCTGGCCGGCCGCTCGTTCGCCTTCGACGGGACCGTGATGGCCATCGAGACCCGGACCGACCCGAAGCTCCCGGCTGAGGAGGCCGAGGTCCCGTGGGTCACCTTCGATGTGAACCGGTGGTACATCGGCGGGTCGTCGGACGAGATCGGGGTCTGGGTGGAACCCCTGAACGTCGAGACTTCGAACGGGACCATCACGGCCGAGGTCGGGACACGGCTGCTCGTTTCGGGGGAGCCGAGGTGGGGCGGAGACCCCCTCGAGGACCCGCTCGCCTGGATCTGCGGCTTCACGCAGCCCTGGTCTGAGGAAGCCGCCGCGGAGTGGGAAGCCGCCACAGCCTGAGGCCGGCGATCTCCGACCGGCAGGGCCCCTCCGACCCCTACGGGTTGTAGCCTCGAAGCGTGTCCATAGTCGTTCAGAAGTACGGGGGTACGTCCGTCGCCGATGCCGAGCGCATCCGCGCCGTCTCCGAGCGTGTGCTGCGGGCAAAGAAGGATGGCCACGACGTGGTCGTGGTGGTTTCGGCCATGGGTTCGAGCACGGACGACCTCATGGCGATGGCCCAGGAGCTGACGCCGCTCCCGAACGCCCGCGAGCTCGACCTCCTTCTCACCGCCGGAGAACGGATCGCCATGTCCCTGCTCGCGATCGCGATCAACGCGGAGGGCATCCCGGCCGTCTCCTACACCGGCTCGCAAGCCGGGATCATCACCGACACGCGCCACGGGAAGGCGAAGATCATCGACGTCAAGCCCGGCCGGATAAGCGAGGCCCTGGAGCGTGGCGCCGTGGTGATCGTCGCCGGGTTCCAGGGCGTCTCC
>JBOGVX010000148.1:0-2081 GCA_050693165.1 Actinomycetota bacterium
CCCTTCGAGCGGGCGAGTGCGGAAAGCGTTCACGTGCTCGTCCAACGACTTGGCCAGCTCGGAGACCTGGGACTTACTGATCCCCTCGATGCCGAGCGTCTTCACCAACCCGTCGACCCTTCGGGTGGAGACCCCTTTGACGTAGCACTCCGCCACGACCTGGACCAGAGCTCGTTCCGCACGGCGACGGCGCTCCAGCAGCCAGTCGGGGAAGTAACTGCCCGAACGCAACTTCGGGATCTGAAGATCGATCGTTCCCGCCCTGGTGTCGAAGTCACGGGATCGGTAGCCGTTGCGCCGGTTGGTCCGCTCGGACGAGCGTTCGCCGTAGCCCGCGCCGCACAACGCGTCGGCCTGCGCTCCATCAGCTGTTCCACGAACGTGCGGACCATCTCCCGCAGCAGATCGGTGTCTGCTTCATCGAGGTGCTTGCCAAGCCATGCCACAGGGTCCATCGTCGGTTCGACCACCGTCTTCCTCCTCCCGAGTTCGTTGGACCGTTCTCGTTGAGGATGAAGCGGTGGTCACTCTTTTCAAGGACCCTCAGTCAGCCCTTCGTACACCACGTCCGTGGACTCTCGTATGAGACGGATTGTCAAGCCCCGATGACCTCATGGGGGTTGGTCACGATCGAGGGTGAGAGCGGACGGGCAGGTGGCAGCGACGATCAACCACGCTCGTATTCGCGGATCGCAACCGCACATCACGGGTTCGTCGGAAGCTGCCTCAGACTAAGGACGCGGATCGTGAGCCGCGTAGAGTCCTCGAGGATCCTTCCGCGGTACACGCCCGCCCGCTCCCATATCTTGCTCACGGCACCGCCGTGCGGCCCGTCATGAGCCCCCAGAGGAAACCGGCGAGCTCCCGGGCGACGGCCACCACCGCAACGTTTCGCTCCTTCCTAGCGGCGAGCCTTCGGAACTTCGACGTCAGTCTGCACTGGGCATGCCAGGCGAAGGCCTGCACCTCAGGAGGTTGGCCCTCGTTGCGCTTCCTCAACCCCGCCCCGATGGCCGGCGCGTGACGGTAGGCCCACGAGGCCTCCACCAGGGCCCAGCGCAAGTGGGCGTTTCCGGTCTTCGTGATGGACCCCCTGCGCTCACTGGGGCCGCTCGAGTGCTCCGAGGGAACGAGACCGGTGAACGCCATGAACGAGGCCGCGGACGGGAACCTCCGGAAGTCGCACACCTCTGCGGCGATGGTCACCGCGAACAGCGTGTCGATGCCCCTGAAGGTTCGGAGTCTCGCCACGGGGTCCGCGAGGGGCGGTTGCTCGGCGGCCGACTCGATCTCGACATCGATCGCTTTGAGATGCGTCCGGCGCGTGTCCAGGGCCGCGACGTAGTGACGGAAGGCGGCCTCGGCAGCGGGCTCGTCGAAGTGCTGGGCTCGAACCCAGATGTCGTACTTGTCGGACCAGCCTTTGGAGGACCCCGGGAACCGGCGGCCCTGGCGTAGCAGGAAGCCCTTCACTCGCTGCTGGGTGCGCCGCCGGTCGTCCTTGAGGTCCTCGCGTACACGGATGAGGTCGCGGAGAGCCTCCTCTTGAGGTGTGGGCACCCTGATGGCGGTGAGCTCCCCGGCTCGGTGGAGCCGGACGAGGTTCCGGGCGTCGAGACGGTCGGTCTTCACGCGTCGTCCAGGTCGTCTGGGGATGAGAGCTGGGGCGATGACCTCGCATCGGACTCCCAGCCCGGTCACTGCCGGTGGGTGTCGTAGCCCGTGGGACCCGCCTCGTAGCAGGCGAATAGGGATGCGGCCCGGCGCCCTACAAGCTTGCGGAGCGCTTCAGGCGTGTTCGGGATGACCCGCTCCTCGGGTTCCTCTGCTCCGGGTCGCAGGAGTGCAGCCGCGATCGTGTCCTTGTGCACGTCGAGACCAAGGTGCGTAACGTCTTCCATGGCCGGTCCACCTCCGTGTGTGGCTCCTCGCGCGGCCCATCCGCGCGTGATCCACGAATCTTCGCGGAGTGACCGGCCGTCTCATCGTGGCTATTCAAACTCCTGGCAGAGTCTGGTCGCCCAGCTCCATGGCCTAATCGGCCACGTGGGCCTCGATACCTGACCGTGATGGCTCGGGTG
>JBOGVX010000149.1:0-6613 GCA_050693165.1 Actinomycetota bacterium
CGCTGGGGCCCCCACCCTCCTCGTAGGTAGGAAACGCGATGTCCGCAGACTCAAACTTCATCGTCGCCGCCACACCGGTGGCGGCTGTCGCTATGGTTGCTAAAGCGAACAGGCAAAGCAGGGCCGACCGAAACCAGGAATATCTTAGGCTCATCCGGTCATGACTCTCAGGTTAAGACTCTGAAGATAGTTCACGGCCATGTAGAAACAATGATACGTGGATCCCGACTGACCGCTGCCCGAATGGATGCCGTAGGCTTGGTTTCCCGAATACCAAGGGCCGCCGCTGTCCCCAGGATTACAAAAACGCTGTTTTGCATCGACTCGAATGAATGTAGGTTGGGGGTTACTCACCCACCAAGGAGCGTAATTCTTCGCCCTAATGTGGCCACACTTATATGTGCCCCCGAAGTGACATACCCAGGTTCCTATTGATTGTTGATCAGTTCTCAGCGTGTGAGGCCATTCCCTTTGTCCAAACGCACAAAAATGGATCGCGATTGCTTATATGTGAGGCGCTCCCATGCGTCCTAGCGAGATAAATTCTGCGAACGGCTGGGAGGAGAAACTAGAGGTTGGCAGTCGCCCATCAGCCATTAGTGGCGACGCTGCTGATCCGTTCGAGCGTTCGTTCCTTGCCCAGCAGCTCCATCGACTCGAAGAGCGGAGGCGAGACCAGGGTCCCCGTCACGGCGGCGCGAACCGGCTGGAAAGCCTTCTTCGCGCCGAGACCCCGCTCCTCCTGAACCTCGCGCATGGCCGCCTCGATGGCCTCGTGCGTCCAGTCGCCTAGGGCCTCCAGCCTCTTCGCCACCTCGGCCAGGTAATCCCCTTGCCCGTCGAGCATCTTCAGTGCCTTCTCGTCGGGCTCGACGTCCTCGAAAAGGAACCTCAGCAGCGCCGGCGCCTCGGAGAGGAGCTTCATCCGCTCCTTGATCAGGGGCGCGGCCCGAGCCACGACGTCGGGATCGCTTCGGATGCCGGCTTCCACGAGCCACTCGTGGACGAGGCCGGCGAACCTGTCCGCCGGCATCTCGCGGATGTAGTGGCCGTTCATCCACTCGAGCTTCTCCCGGTCGAACGCGGCCGGGTTGCGTGAGACGCGGTCCAGATCGAAGTGCTTGATCAGCTCCTCGCGGGTGAAGAACGTGGTGTGGTCGTCCAGGGACCAGCCGAGCAGGGCCAGGTAGTTGACCAGGGCCTCGGGCAGGAAACCCTCCTCCCGGAAGCGCTCGACGGCAACCGAGCCGTGGCGCTTCGACAGGGGCTTGCGGTCGGGGCCGACGATGAGCGGCAGGTGGGCGTACTGGGGTATGCGCTCGGCGCCGAGCGCCTCGAGCAGCAACATCTGCTTAGGCGTCGAGGAGTGCAGGTCCTCGCCGCGGATCACATGCGTCAGCTCCATCTTCCAGTCGTCCACAGCGGCAGCGAGCAGGTAGGTGGGCATCCCGCTGCTGCGCAGGATGATGAAGTCGTCGAGATCCGCGGCCGGGAACGTGGATTCGCCGCGGATCACGTCGGGAACCACGACGTCGTGGCCCGGCTGCCGGAACCTGATAGCCGCCCGCGCGCCACTCTCCTCGAGCGCCCGGCGCTCCTCGTCCGGGCGCTCGAGACACTTGCGGTCGTATCGCCACGGCAGGCCCTTGGCCTGCGCGGCCTTGCGCCGCTCGTCGAGCTCGTCCGGCGTGCACCAGCACTTGTAGGCGTTGCCGTCCGCGAGGAGCTTGGCGGCGGCATCTCGGTAGAGGTCGAGCCTCTCGGTCTGCCGGTACGGCCCGAAATCGCCGCCGACACTCGGTCCCTCGTCCCAGTCGATCCCCAGCCATGTGAGCGCGTCCTGCAAGGCGTCGACCGATTCCTCGGTGGATCTCTCGCGGTCCGTGTCCTCGATGCGGAGCACGAAAGTGCCGCCGTGGTGCCGGGCGTAGAGCCAGTCGTACAGGGCGGTGCGGGCGCCACCGACGTGCAGGTACCCGGTCGGCGCGGGCGCGTAGCGGACGCGAACCTTCTCAGCCACTCGCGGCCACCGGGTTCTCGAGCACGCCTATCCCCTCGATGTCGATCTCGACGGTGTCGCCGGGTTCCATGGGGCCGACCCCAGGAGGAGTCCCGGTTAGCACGACGTCACCCGGGAGTAGCGTGATCGTCTGCGAGATGTGGGAGATCAGCTGCGCCGGCGACAGCGTCATCTCCGAGGTCCTCGCCTTCTGTCGCAGCTCGCCGTTGACCCGGCTCGCGACCTCGAGGTCCGAGGGGTCGAGCTCGGTCTCGATCCACGGGCCGAGCGGCCCGAAGCCGTCAGACCCTTTCGCGCGCGCCCACTGCACGTCGCTCTTCTGCCAGTCGCGCGAGGTCACGTCGTTCGCGCAGGTGAATCCAAGCACGACGCTCATGGCCTGGTCCTCGTCGACGCGCCGGCACAGACGCCCGATCACGGCAGCGAGCTCGGCCTCATGGTCCACGCGCCCGGACCCCGGCGGGATAGGGATCGGGTCGCCCGGACCGATCACGGATGTGGCCGGCTTGAAGAACAGGACCGGATCCTGCGGCACGGGGTTGCCCATCTCCTTCGCGTGCTCGGGGTAGTTCCGGGCGATGCACACGATCTTCGAGGGGATCACCGGAGCCAGGAGCCGCACGCTGTCGAGGGGCAGCTCCTCCCCCGTCGGGATGGGCTCCTCGAAGAATGTGCCCCTGAGGGGGCGAACCATCTCGCCCTCGAGGCTGCCCGTGGCTATCCGATCACCCGCGCGGAAGCGGACAAGTCTCATGGGCACATGGTATCTGGCGGCTTCTCGCCGCCGGATACACGCTTAGCCGACGAGCTCGACCCAGGAGCTGTAGCGGTCGTCCTGGCCCTTCACGGCCGCGAAGTAGGTCTGCTGGATCTCCTTCGTGATCGGGCCGCGCATGCCGTTGCCGATCGGGCGGTCATCGACTTCCTTGACCGGGGTGACCTCGGCGGCGGTGCCGCTCAGGAAGACCTCGTCGGCCGTGTAGACGTCCGATCGTGACAGCTTCCGCTCGGTGATCTCGTACCCCAAGTCCCGCGCGATCGTCATCACCGTGCTCCTGGTGATGCCGAGCAGGGCGCCGGAAGACTCGGGCGGCGTTATCAGCGTGTTTTCCTGGACGATGAACAGGTTCTCGCCGGTGCCCTCGGCAAGCATCCCGTCCGGACTCAGCATCAGAGCGTCGTCGTACCCACCCTTGGTCGACTCGACCTTGGCGAGTCCGGAGTTGATGTACTGGCCGGTGGCCTTCGCCTGCGCGGGAAGCGCGTTCGGGTCGGGTCGCCGCCACGAGGAGATGATCAGTCGCGCGCCGTTCTCGAGCGCGTCGTCACCTAGGTAGGTGCCCCATGCCCACACCGCGATGGATACGTTGACCGGCGCGGGTAGCGGGTTAAGGCCCATCTCACCGTAGCCCCGGTAGACGATCGGGCGGATGTAACAGGACTTCATACCGTTGGCCTTGACCGTCTCCTTGCAGGCCTCGATCAGCTGGTCCTGCCCGAAAGGGATGTCGATCATGTAGATCTGCGCCGAGCGGAAGAGGCGCTTGACGTGGTCGGTGAGCCTGAATATCCCGGCGCCGCGCTCGGTCTCGTACGCACGGATCCCCTCGAAGACGCCGCTGCCGTAGTGGAGGGCGTGGGTGAGGACGTGGACCTTGGCGTCTTCCCAGTCGACGAGCTTCCCGTCCATCCAGATCTTCTCGACGGGCGTGATGGGCATCGACTCCTCCTCCTGGGGAATGGTTGGTGGCTTGAACACAGAGTACACCGGGCGATTCGTGCTCGACCAAGACGCGCAACGGACGCCAAAGACCCCTCCTCCGGTACTCGAGAAGGGGTCTTTTCGCTGTTTCGCTTGGCTTCAGACCGCGGGCGGGGGCTGGTGTCGGAGGCGGATCGCGACCCCGCGTCCTTGCCTAGACTGCGCAGCCATGACCTCGGGTGTGTGGACGGTCGTTGCTGGGGCCGCGGCCCGGCCAAGGCGGGGGCGGCGCAGCGTCTGGAACGCGATCCGCCGCAAGTTCGATCCCGCCCAGTACAAGCCCAAGCTAGCGGACGACATCGAGATCAAGGAGTTCCACCTCAAGTGGGGCAACGACTACGCGATGATCGCGAACCCCCGGGACCTCCTGCATTTCCGGCTCGAGCCCGAGGAGCTCGAGTGGGTCCGGATGCTGGACGGCACCAGGACCATCAAGCAGATCGTTTTGGAGCGATTCCAGGAGTCCGGCGACCTGGAGCTGGACGGGGTTGTCGAGCTCATCCGAGCGCTCGAGCAGGACGGCTTCCTGGATCGAGACTACGTGGACGCGTACAGGGCTCTCGATCGGGCTCGGCGTCCATCCCGCATGCGGCGCTTCTTCCGCGAGTTCGGCAAGACGTTGAGCGTCGAGTGGAAAGGCGCCCACCGCTTCACGAAGTGGGTCTACGACCACGGCTTCAAGATCTTCTTCAAACCGGTGGCCGTCGTCATGGCGGCACTCATCGGCGTGGTAGGTACGGTCGCGTTCGTCGCCCTCTTCAACGGCGGGCGCTTCTCGTTCACCGGCGATTCGCTCGGCTACGAAGTACTGCTCCTGCTGATCCTCAACTACGTGATCACGTTCATCCACGAGCTCGCCCACGCGCTCGTGATCGTGCATTACAAGCGAAGGGTGAAGTCGGCCGGGTTCATGATCTTCTTCGGGTCCCCCGCGTTCTTCATCGAGTCATCCGACACCGGGATGCTCGGCAGGCGGGAACGCATGATCCAGGCCGCTGCCGGACCGCTATCCGAGGGAGTGGTAGCCGCCGGCGCCGCCCTCTACGCGCTCGCGTTCCCCGACCACGCCATCTCGATCGTGCTCTACAAGTTCGCGGTCCTGAACTACTTCGTGATGTTCATGAACCTGATCCCATTGATCGAGCTCGACGGGTACTGGATCCTCACAGACCTCATCCAGATCCCCGACCTGCGCCCCAGAGCTATCTCGTTCCTCCGCTTCGAGCTCTTCCCCAGGCTGCGCCGGCGCGAGCGCCTCAACCGAGGAGAGCTTGCACTGTCCACCTATGGGGTCCTCGGGGTGGCTTTCGCGGCCTTCTCCTTCTACACGGGCTTCTTCTTCTGGCGCGCGATCTTCGGCGACCTCGTCCTCAATCTTTGGAACGGCGGCATCGTTACTCGGCTCTTTCTGCTCGTGCTGGCGGTCTTCCTTGCAGGACCTCTGATCCGTGGGGCCATCGCCGCGATACGAGCGCTGCTCAGGAGGCTGCGTGCTCTGTGGGAGTCGTTGATCTTCCGGCTCCAGCGCTCCTGGCGCGTGGAGGCCGCGGAGCTCATAGACGAGCTGCCCATCTTCGGCGGCCTTCCCGAGGATGTCCTCAGCGACCTTGCCGGCCGCGTCTCCCTCCGGAGCCTGTCCAGGGGCGAGCCCGTCTTCTTCCAGGGGGATCGCCCGGACGCGTTCTACGTGGTGCGCCAGGGCACCGTCGAGGTCGTGGAGGAGAATCCGGAGTCCGGCGCCGAGCGAGTCATCCGCACCCTTCAGCGGGGGCAGTCCTTCGGCGAGCTGGGGCTGCTTCAGGGAGCTCCCCGGACGGCAACGGTCCGAGCCTCGGGTGAGGCGAAGGTCTTCGCGGTCGACAAGGGCACCTTCGAGGAGCTCCTGGCCGACACGGCGGATTCCGTTCCCGACCTGGCGCCCACCCTCCAATCGGCCGTGGAGCTTCGCTCTCTCCCGCCGTTCTCCACCCTGGCCATGTCGGAGATCGCAGCGCTCCTCGAGCACGGAGATTGGGTCAACCTTCCTCCCGGCAAGACCGTCTTCGAGCAGGGCGAGGTAGCCGACGCCTTCTATGCGATCGGCTCGGGCCAGGTCGAGGTCATCGAGAACGGCAGGACGGTGCGAACGCTCGGCGCCGGGGACTACTTCGGCGAGGTAGCTCTCCTTCTGGACGTGCCGAGGACGGCCGCGATCCGCACCAAGACACCCGTCCGCTCCTTCAGAGTCGACCGAGAGGGCTTCGACGCGGTTCTCGCCCGCTCATTCGCACGGGGTACGCTGAGGCCTCACCTGAAGATCAAGCGGGAGCAACGTCACTGATGGATTGCTGGCACTGCAGGAAGACGGCCGTAGGGGTCTGCCGCTTCTGCGGCCGCGGCCTGTGCGCGGACCACGCCCAGACTCACCCTTACATCCTCGACGTCTTCGGGCCCTCTGTTCCCAAGGTCCTCATCGTGGAGGACGCGCTCTATTGCGGAACCTGCACCCCCCGGCCCGACCCGCTCGAGGTCCCGGAGCTCGGCGACAAGCCACCGAAGTAAAGCAAGCCTGTTGTGACGTGCGTCACAACAACGGGGGTGACCAACATCACAGCCGATCCGGTGTCGCCCATCACATAACCGAATCCTTCACGGTGGGACACTTCAGTAGTCCCGGCCATGGAGGGGGTGAGACAGGGTGCCAGCCAAGAAGGTGACTCCGAAGAAGAGGACCGCCAAAACGTCGGCGGCCAAGAAGTCCGCCGCGACCCGCGTGACCAAGAAGCGCATGCCCAAGCGAATGCCCAAGAAGATGGGTTGATGACAACTTTCGAGCGGGCTCGGGTCCACCC
>JBOGVX010000150.1:0-15832 GCA_050693165.1 Actinomycetota bacterium
CCATTGAACCGCCACAAGATCCGAAAGTCGCTTATCCAGCCGAGCGAGATTCTGATCGCGGAAGGTTCCCAACCTGAGGAACTGTGGCACGACGCGGATGAGCTTCCGTGGCTACCCGTCCCCAAGATGCGAGTACTCGACCGGTGGATCGACGCTCCTCGAGGTTTCCTCGCCTCGATCGAATACTTGCTCGCATCCGCCGACGGAGCCCGCGCCGAACTCCTCCACGCCGTTCAGGAAGAGGTCGACATCACGCATCCCGGCCACCGGATCTACCGCCGTCGGGAAGAGAGGATGGACGCGCTGCCTCCTCAGCCTCGGCGCTACCGAGCTCACATGTCGCCCACGGCTACTCGCACAAATAAGCAGGGTTGATCATTTGTGCGAGTGCACGCGAGCAGTGCGAGTGGACGCGAGCCGCCTGATCTTCAGTTCGACGGGTGGTGCTCTCCGAAGACGCCCCGTAGGGCGTCGGAGATCTCGCCGAGAGTAGAGCGAGCGCGGAGGGCCTCGCGCATCGGAGTGAGCAGGTTGTCGGTGCCTCGCGCGGTCTCCTCCACCTCCTTGAGCGCTCGGTCTACGGCAGCGTTGTCGCGGCCCTCGCGTAGCTCCCTCAACCGTTCGCTCTGGCGGCGCACCTGCTCCTCGTCAAGGCGCTGGATCTCCAACGCCTCCTCCGTCTCCTCGACAAAGCGGTTCACGCCGACGATGACGCGCTCCTCGGACTCGATCCCCTGCTGTATGCGGTAAGCGGCGTCGTGGATCTCGCCCTGGATCCACCCGGCCTCGATCGCCGCGACCGACCCGCCCATCCCTTCGATCTTGTCCAGGTACTCATCGGCCCGCTGCTCGATCTCGTTGGTGAGGGACTCGACGAAATAAGCGCCGCCGGTGGGATCGGCCGTTGCGGTCACCCCCGACTCGTACGCGACGACCTGCTGAGTGCGCAGCGCGATCTTCGCGGCCCTTTCCGACGGCAGGGAGAGCGCCTCGTCGTAAGAGTTCGTGTGCAGCGACTGGGTGCCACCCAGGACGGCTGCGAGTGCCTCCAGCGCGGTGCGCACGATGTTGTTCTCGGGCTGCTGCGCGGTCAGGGTCGCCCCCCCCGTCTGGGTGTGGAAGCGCAGCATCGAGGAGCGAGGGTCCTTCGCGCCAAACGTGTCTCGCATGATCCGGCCCCACATCCGGCGGGCCGCGCGGAACTTAGCGACCTCCTCGAAGAAGTTCATGTGGCAGGCGAAGAAGAACGAGAGCCTCGGCGCGAAATCGTCGACGGCCAGTCCCGCCTCGACCGCCGCACGGACATATGCGATCGCGTTGGCAAGCGTGAACGCAACCTCCTGGACCGCCGTGCTTCCCGCCTCGCGCATGTGGTAGCCGGAGATCGAGATCGTGTTCCACCTTGGGATCCGCTCGTGGCAGTACGCGAACAGGTCGGTCACGAGTCGCATCGATGGCTGCGGTGGATAGATGTACGTGCCGCGTGCCGCGTACTCCTTGAGGATGTCGTTCTGGACGGTCCCCCCAAGCTGCTCAGGCGACACGCCCTGCTCCTCGGCCACCAGCTCGTAGAGCAGGAGCAGGATCGCGGCCGTCGCGTTGATCGTCATAGAGGTCGTAACCGCGTCGAGCGGGATGCCCTCGAGGAGACGCTTCATGTCCTCCACCGAGTCGATCGCGACGCCGGTGCGTCCGACCTCGCCGGCAGCTCGCGGGTGATCCGAGTCGTAGCCCATCTGCGTGGGTAGGTCGAAAGCGACCGACAGACCCGTCTGGCCGTGGTCGAGCAGGTACCGGAACCGCCTGTTCGTCTCCTCCGCGGTTCCCATGCCCGCGTACTGCCGCATCGTCCACAGGCGGCCGCGATACATCGACGGGTAGATGCCGCGGGTGAACGGTGGCTCGCCCGGGCGGCCGAGATCGCGGTTGGGATCGAACCCCTCGAGGTGATCCGGCCCGTAGAGCGGCCGGATCTCTATGCCGGAGTCGGTCTCCCTGCGGTCCTCACCGGTCGACATGGCCCTACCAGGGTACCCGTGGCGCCCTACGGGCAGGCGGACGGGCCCGAGGCGTCCTCGCACCTCCGGTCCCGCTGGAGCTGGAGCGAGAGCGTGGTCAGGTGGCCCGCATCCGGGTCGTTCGTCGGGTCCGCGTCGCCCAGCAGGTTGAGCAGCTGGTATGGGTCCTGGATCAGGTCGTAGTACTCGCGGAACGTGATCTCCTCGAGCTCTTCGTCGTAGTACTCCACGTACTGGTACGCGGCGGTTCGGAGCGATGCCCAGGTCGGCACCGCCCGGTCCTCACGATGGATGTATTCGAGGAGCATCCGGTCGCGCGACCAGGACCCGTCCAGAAGCGAGCGGCCGTCGACCGGGTGATCGGAATCCGGCCTGATCCCGGCCGCGTCGTAGACGGTCGGGGCGATGTCGATGTTGGCGACGAGGCGGTCGTCGACTCCCCTCGCCTGGAAGTGGCCGGGCCATCGCGCATACATGGGGATCTTCACCGAGGCCGTGTAAGGAGAGTGCTTCTGTTGCAGCCCGTGCTCGCCGAGCAGGAAGCCGTTGTCGCCCAGGAAGAACACGATCGTGTCCGAGCGCTCGCCGAGCTCGTCAACCGCCTTCATGACCTTGTCGACCATCGTGTCGACCGACAGCAGCATGCGCTCCTGGAGCTGCCACACCTTGTGAGCCTTGATCCGCTTCTCGTGCTTCAGCTGGACCCACGTCGGCTTGTCGGTACGGTCGTCCTCCTGCATGGCCGGGTTCTTGATGAGCCGCGGAACTTCGCTCTTCCTGTATCGCGTGGCCGGCTCGTAGGGCGCGTGCGGCGCGAAGGGGGTCACGTACAGGAGCCACGGCTGCGAGTCGTTCCTCTCGAAAGAGCGCATCACCTGGATCGAGCGCGCACCTATGAAGTCGGTCGAGTACCGCTCGACCCTCTGCATGATCCCGTTGATGTTGAACAGAGCGTTCTCGTATGCGCCCGCCCCTGCGGGGAAGATGGCGAAGTCGTTGAAGTACGGGGGATCCCGGCGCCAGCTGTTCAGGTACTTGCCGACTATCGCGGTCCGGTATCCGGCGTCCTGCAGATATCGCTGCATCGTTGCTCGCTGGTCCAGACGCTCGGCATCGACGTTGGTCTCGACGTTGGTGTTGTGGGCGTACTGGCCGGTCATGATCGAAGCCCTGGACGGGCAGCACAGCGGGGTCGTCGCGAACGCGAACGGGTAGGTCGTACCACCGGCGCCGAACCACCGCCGGGTTCGCTTCAGCACCTGCATCATGTCCCAGCGGTGGTCGTCGGTGACGATGATCAGGACGTTCGGCTGTCCGGCCCCGTGGTTGGCCACGGCGATCCGCGTCGCCCCCGCGGGCGCGAGCACGGCAAGGATCGCCGCCACGGCGAGCAGCCGCCAGCGGGTCACGGACACGCTCCCGGGCCCGAGGTTCCCTGGCACCGGCGGTCCCTCGCGATCTGCAGCGCGAGCTCGGTGAGGCGGCCGGGGGGCGGGTCGTTCGACGGGTCGGGATCGGCGAGCAGGTTCGTCAGCTGCCACGGGTCGACCGTCAGGTCGTAGTACTCGCGGAAGGACACCGTCTCGAGGTCCTCGTCGTACCACTCGATGTATTGCTCGGTGTTGGTTCTAACGGTGCTCCAGCTCGGGAACCCGAACCCGCCGAACTTGTTCTCAGAGTAGATGTGGTCCCTATCCCACGTGTCGAGCAATGAGCGCCCGTCGAGCGGATGTTCCGCGTCGGCCGAGCCTCCGGTCGCGTCCAGAACCGTGGCGGCCACGTCGACGTTGAGAGCCAGGCGCGGGTCGTCGCGCCCCGCTCCCACGTGACCCGGCCAGCGCAGGTACATCGGTATGCGGACCGAGTGCGTGTACGGATCCTGTTTCCCACCGAGGCCGTGCTCACCCCAGTGCTTGCCGTTGTCCGAGATGAAGATCGCCAGCGTGTCCTGCTGCTCACCCAGCGAGCTGAGCGCGGAGGCGAGGGTCCTCACCAGGTCGTCGACGGAGATCAGCGTGCGTAGCTGATCGACTCTGATCTCGCGGCCCTCCTTGAACGATGTCTGGCGACGCTTGCCCGCCACCCACGGCGGCTTGTCGGAGCGGTCACGTTCCTTCACCGCAGGGTTGCCGCTCCACCCACCGACCCGGGCATCGCGGTACGAGCGCTTCGGCTGGTATGGGTCGTGAGGAGCGAACGGCGCCACGTACAGATACCAGGGGTCGGAGTCCGTGCGCTCGAACGCGTTCAGGATCGAGACCGAACGCCGAGCGACGTAGTCGGTCGAGTACCCCCTGATCCGCTGAGTTCGTCCGTTCACGTTGGCCCTCGCCCCGTAGTACTGGATCGGATCGACGAACGCGGCCCACGTATCGAAATAGCGAAGGTCCCGGTTCCACCCGTTCAGGAACTTCCCCACCAAGCCGGTGCGGTACCCGTCCTCCCGAAGGTAGCGCTGCAGGCTGCCTCGCTCGTCGAAGAGATCCGCGCTCCGGTTCGTCTCCACGTCGTGGTTGTGGGCGTAACGACCGCTCATGATCGATGCCCTGGAGGGGCAGCAGAGCGGCGTCGTGGCGTAGGTGTTGGGGAAACGAGTCCCCCCGCCCCCGAACCAACGACGCGTCTGGGGCATCGCTCCGAAGGTGTCGACCCGCTGATCATCGGTCACGAGGATCAGCACGTTCGGCCTGTCGGCCGCGGATCGCGCAGGGGTAGCTCTCCCGGACGAGACGGAAACCAGCGCGCAGGCCAGCACCGCGAGAAGGGATGTTTGGGCGAATCGCACCGCTCGCCCAATGCTACATTGCAGCCGATGAGGCGCCGGTCGGAGTTCACGACGCCCTACCGGGGAACCCCTACTGGGTGGGGGGCCTGGCTCGCGCATCGCATCACCGGGGTGGGCATCCTGCTCTTCCTGTTCGCCCACATCGTCGACACCGCCCTGGTCGCCTGGGGACCCAACGCCTACAACTCCGTCGTCAGCGTCTACCACCACCCGGTGGTCCAGGTCATGGAGCTCGGCCTTGTCGGCGCGGTCATATACCACGCCCTCAATGGGCTGCGGGTGATGATCATCGACTTCTGGCCCAAGGCCACGGCTCGCCACCGGGAGCTTTTCTGGGGAACCATGGCCCTGTTCGGCGCGGCGATGGCCCCGATCACCTGGATCATGGGTGCCCGCATCATCGAGGACGTGTTCGGCTGATGGCCGTCGCAACGGAGCCGCGCCGGAACGACGCTCCCCCGAAGCTGAAGCGCCCCCAGTCGGGTTTCGAGCTGTGGGCGTGGCTCTTCATGCGGCTCTCGGGGATCCTGCTGCTGTTCCTGGCCGTCGGCCACGTCCTGATCATGCACGTGCTCGAGACCGGCGTCACCCGGGTGGACTTCGACTTCGTCGTCTCCAGGTGGACCGGGTCTGGGGCCGCGTTCTGGAGGACGTGGGACTGGATGATGCTGTCCCTGGCCCTGCTGCACGGGATCAACGGGGTCCGGGTCATCGCCCAGGATTACGTGCGCAAGCCGGGCGTCAGACTCGCGTGGAACTGGGCGTTCGGCGTCGTGGGCTTCACGCTGTTCGTCCTGGGGACGTTCATCGTCTTCACCTTCGACCCCACCAAGTTCACGGGATGACGGTCGAGCACATCTACGACGCCGTGATAGTCGGCGCCGGAGGCGCGGGGATGCGCGCGGCGATCGAGGCCTCCAAGGACGTGAAGACCGCGGTGATCTCGAAGCTATACCCGACGCGCTCGCACACGGGGACCGCGCAGGGAGGTATGTGCGCGGCGCTGGGGAATGTCGAAGAGGACTCGCCCGAGTGGCACGCGTTCGACACGGTCAAGGGCGGGGACTACCTGGTCGACCAGCCAGCGGCGATCATCATGACCGAGGAAGCCGTGGACCGGGTCATCGAGCTCGAACGGTGGGGGCTCCCGTTCAACCGCACGCCTGAGGGCAAGATCGACCAGCGGCGGTTCGGCGGCCACACGAGGAATCACGGCGAGGCTCCCGTGAAGCGCGCGTGCTACGCGGCGGACCGGACCGGCCACATGATCCTTCAGACGCTCTATCAGCAGTGCATAAAGAACGACGTTCGTTTCTTCAACGAGTTCTACGCGATCGACCTGCTCATGGTCGACGGCCGCGTCGGCGGCGTCGTCGCGTACGAGCTCTCCACCGGAGAGATCCACGTCTTCCGGGCCAAGGCCGTGCTGTTCGCCACCGGCGGCTACGGGAAGATGTTCAAGGTCACCTCGAACGCGCACACGCTCACCGGCGACGGGATGTCGGTCTGCTACCGGCGCGGCATACCGCTGCAGGACATGGAGTTCTTCCAGTTCCACCCCACCGGCATCTACAAGATGGGGATCCTGATCTCGGAGGCCGTCCGCGGCGAGGGCGGGATCCTGCTCAACGGCGACGGAGAGCGGTTCATGGAGCGCTACGCCCCCACGATCAAGGACCTGGCGCCGCGCGATATGACTTCGCGAGCGATCTATCAGGAGATCAAGGAGGGGCGTGGAGTCGACGGCAAGGACTACGTGTACCTCGACGTGCGGCACCTGGACCCGGAGATCGTGGAGAAGAAGCTGCCCGACGTGACCGAGTTCGCCCGGGTCTACCTGGGAGTAGAGCCGCTCGAGGAGCCGGTGCCGATCCAGCCGACGGCGCACTACGGGATGGGCGGGATACCCACCGACACAGACGGCCGCGTGGTCGTGGGCGAGAACGAGGAGACGATCCCCGGGCTGTACGCCGCCGGGGAGTGCGCGTGCGTCTCGGTCCACGGGGCCAACAGGCTCGGGACGAACTCGCTGCTCGACATCGTGGTCTTCGGGAGGCGCGGCGGCGCCCACATGGCCGAGTACGCGAAGGAGGCGGAGGCCCCCGCGCGGTCGGATGGAGCCGAGTCCGCCGCGACCGCGGAGCTCCAGAAGCTTCTGGGCAGGAGTGGCACGGACTCGGTCGCGGACATCCGAGCGGAGATGCAGGAGCAGATGTTCGACCTGGCCGGCGTCGTCCGGCTGGAGGACGGGATGCGCAAGCTCCAGGACATCCTGCGGGGGCTCCGGGAGCGGTACGGGCGCGTGGTGGTCCAGGACAAGGGCCGCGTGTACAACACCGAGCTGATGGAGGCGTGGGAGCTGGGGGCCCTGCTCGACTGCGCGGAGACGCTCGTCACGGCGGCGCTCGCGCGCGACGAGAGCCGGGGCGGCCACTACCGCGAGGACCACCCACTGAGAGATGACGCGAACTGGCTCAAGCACTCGCTTTCCTACCGGGAGCCAGACGGCTCCGTGCGACTGGAGTACAAACCCGTGAAGATGGGGCCCTACGTGCCCATGGAGCGTAAGTACTGATGGCAGACGTCGAGGTGCGCGAGAACGGCGGCGTGGAGGGCACGGTCTCCCTCACGGTCAAGATCCGCCGCTACAACCCCGAGGTCGGGACCGACCCATGGTGGGATGAGTTCACCGTCCAGGTCGAGCCGTCCGACCGCGTGCTCGACGTGCTGCACGAGGTCAAGTGGCATCACGACGGCACGCTCGCCCTGCGACGCTCCTGCGCGCACGGGATCTGCGGGTCCGACGCCATGGTGATCAACGGGACCAACAGGCTCGCCTGCAAGGTCCTGGTCAGGGACGTGGCGCCGAAGGTCACCGTCGAGCCGATCCGCGGCCTGCCGGTGCTCAAGGACCTGATCGTCGACATGGAGCCCTTCTTCGAGGGCTACAAGAAGGTGCTCCCGTGGCTCATCAACGCCGAGGAGCCGGACACAGGCAGGGAGCGCTACCAGTCGGCCGAGGATCGCGAGCGCTTCGACGACACGACCAAGTGCATCCTGTGCGCGGCCTGCACGACCTCCTGCCCGATCTTCTGGGGTGACGACGGCTACATAGGGCCCGCGGCGATCGTCAACGCCCACCGGTTCATCTTCGACTCTCGCGACCAGGGTGCGAAGGAGCGCCTGCAGATCCTGGGCGACAAGAGCGGCGTCTTCCGCTGCCGCACCACGTTCAATTGCACGGAGGCCTGCCCCCGCGGGATCAAGGTCACTCAGGCGATCCAGGAAGTGAAGCGAGCCATCATGTTCGACCGCCTGGACTAGGCGAGGTCCGGCCTCGTTCTACTCGGCGGTCGGGATCCGCTCCTCGGCCAAAGTCAGCACGCGGTCGGGGTCGAGGATCTCGACCTCGCCGTAGCTCGTACGGATCAGACGCTCCTTCGCCAACTGGCCCAGAACGCGATTGACGCTCTGGCGCGATGCGCCCATCATGGCCGCCAGCTCGGCCTGGGTAAGACGGACCGTGGGAGTGCCGTCATCTCCCCCCTCGCCCTGGCCCTGGGCTTCGGCCAGCAGCGCGAGCGTGCGCGAGCGAAGGTCCCCGGCAATGAGCGAAAGGATCCGTCGGTTCGCGCGATCGAGCCTGCGGACCACGTTCCCGAGCCAGCGCAGAGCTATCGCTGGTCGTTCCCGCAGCATGTCTACGAGGCCGTCTCTATCGACCTCCAGGAGCGTGCAAGACGTGCGGGCCACCGCGTCGAAAGGCACCGGCATCTGGAACAGGATGGGCACGTCGCCCAGGACGCTCCCCGTTCTCTCGATCGACACGAGGGTTGGGCGGTCGCCGGAACGAGCCACGATCTCCACCTCGCCCTCCTCGATGACGAACGCTGCCGGCGCCTCCTTGCCGGCCTCCAGGATGGTTCGCCCGGGCGGAACGAGGACCGCCCGCAAGGCGCCGGCGAGGGCCTCGAGGTCATCCGCCGTGAGCAGTGCCAACCTGCGCAGCCCGAAGTGCTGGGCCATCCAGGCCGGGTGGGATGCCCTTCGCGGCGCTGCCGACTGGGTCGTCCGCATCTGTTGGTATTCAACACCGAGCAGGAGTCTGGATGTTCCTAGGTGGGCGTGACGAGATCCATCACGAACCTATCGTCGTCGCTGGCGCCCTCCCACCTCACCGTCAAGCCGGCCGTCTCCAGCAGGCCGCCAAGTGCCCCGGGGTCGTACTTCCTCGAGCGGCTCATCTCGACCCGGTCTCCCCGCTCGAGGTGAAGAGCCTCTCCGGCCATGACCGCCTCGACGTCTCGCCTGGCCTCGAAGTGCTTGGCCACGGCGTGCAGCCCCGGCCGGGCCGGGTCGTCGGCGCTCTCGAACACAATGTCGCCGTCCTCGTCGCCGATCCCCACCGAGTTAAGGGGGCCCCACGCGAACCTGCGGTTCAGCTCGTTGTCGTAGCCGGCCATCGTCTCGCGGCCCGCGTACAGCTCGCCGTCGACCAGCAGGACGTCCGCCGGCCGAAGAAGCCCGGCCAGGCGCCCGGCCGTCCCCGCCGGGTCGAAGGCTCCAAGAGTGTTGCCGATCATCATCACCAGCCGAGGCGGGTCGTGCCCGTCGGGGGCAAGTCGAGCGAGGTGGTCCGAGCGACCTATGTCCGCCTTCACGCCGTGAGCCTCGAATCCCGATCCCACGGCTGCCGAGCACGCCATCTCGAGAAGGGCCTGGCTGGCGTCCACCGGTCTGTACGTCACATGCCTGCCGCCTCGGCGCAAGGCCTCGAGCAGGATCAGGTCCTTGTCCCCCTGCCCGGAGCCGAGGCTCACGACATCCAGGCTGCCGGTGGGAAGCAGAGCCGCGATCTCGTCACTGGATCGAGCGATCAGGGACTGAGACCGGACGTAGTTGCGGTACTCGCCGTCGCTGCAGAGCGCGAGCCAGGCCCTGACCGACAGAGGCAGCCAGTAGAAGAACTTCTCCTCGATCCTCCCCGCGTGCAGGGATGCCACGAACTCGTCGGCCAGTTCGCGCTCGAGGAGGAGTGTCGCAATCGAGACGATGGGTGGTTCCATGGCGTGGAAGCCGAGTGTATAAGCGAGGTGCTCTCATGGTTGAGGGCGGCCCCGCACCGGGGTCCAGCCGACGCGGGGAGGTGAAATGCGGGTAGTCGAATCGCAGGAGCTGGTGCCCACCTGTCACGTGGTGGAGGCCGACACACTCGAGCCGACGTGCCATGTCGTTGAGGCCGAGGAGCTCGAGCCCACCTGCCACGTCTAGGCGAAGCACGGATCCGCGAGAGGGAGCCCGGGAAACCGGGCTCCCCTCGTCTTCCGTGGACGCCGGGCTTGGCCTGGGAACGTGGGCCCTGGGTGGTTCGGCCTGGGGACGGGGGCCGGACCGCCGCTCACGGCTGGCCACCATCGAAAGAGCGCTTGAGATCGGCGTGCGTTCGATCGATACGGCCCCGGCATACGGAGAGGCCGAAGAGCTGCTCGGCGAGGTCCTGGGTGCCCGGCGCGACCAAGTCGAGCTGGCCACCAAGATCGGGCCGGGCCACGACCCCGAAGAGTCGCTCGGGAACTCGCTACGGAACATGCGTATCGACCATGTCGACGTGCTCTTCCTTCACGAGTGCCTCGATGGATGGGAATCCCAGCTCGAGAGCATGTCGGCTCTCCGGGAACGTGGGCTCGCGACCGAGCTCGGGATCTCCAACGCCACTCCCGAGCAGATCTCTCGAGGGCTGGAGATCGCGCCCCTCGAGATCTATCAAGGCCAGTACAACTTGGTCGACCGAGATGTCGAAGAGCGTCACCTCCCTCTCTTGCGCCGGCGAGGCCTCGGGTTCTGGGCGTACAGGCCGCTGGCCTCGGGCCTCCTCGCGGGGGGGCAGCCGGCCTCGGAGGAAGGGGGCTCGGTTCGTTTCCCTGCCGGCGATCACCGTGGGCGCATCTACTGGTTCCGTGGCCGGGAGCTCGAGCGACGCCGCCGCGTGGTCGCCCACCTTGCCGAACTGGCAGTCAAGGCCGGCTCCACAGTGGCCGCGCTCGCCCTGGGATGGGTGATGGCCCGCCCGGGAGTCTCGGTCGTGCTGGCCGGCTCGAGGACCGTCGCACAGCTCGATGAGGCGGCCGCAGCCACGGCTCTGTCATCAGAGGAGGTCACCGTGATCGATGGGATCGTTGGAGAAGCGTTCCGCCCGCCGCGTGCGACCTCCCAGGCGCTGGCATCCGACTGGGGAGAGCGCGAGCGCTTCGTGGTAGAGCGCCTCGACGGAGAGCACGCGTACGAGCGCATCGCCGCCGAATGGTCGTCCTCCCGAGATCAGCCCATGGTCGCCGCCCAGGTGAAAGTGTTCGCCGACGACCTGGCGGAGCGGGGGTTGGTCTCAGATGACTGAGACCATGGTCGGCGCCTTCTACAACCCCCACATCGGGGCCGACCTCCTCTCCACGGAGCTCCCGATCGATCACCTGGCCATGGCCGACCCTCCCCGCGCGGATGATCCGAGCTGGGAGGGCATCCGTGAGAGGTACACCCTCCTGCTACACGACTACCTGGGCCAGCTCTCCGAGCCCCTGGCGCCGCGAGGAGTGGAGAGGGCTCGGGGGCTCGCGGAGATGTACCGGACCCCGTGGGTGGCCGAGCACTTCCAATGCCTGCACACGCAGGACGGGAGGTACAACCTCAACTACGTGTTCCCTCCTCTTTACACCGAGGAGTTCCTCGCACGTTTCATCTCGAACGCCCGCGCCCTGGCGGACCAGCTCGACCAGCCTCTCGTGATGGAGAACATCCCCGGTTTCTTCGAGGTTCGAACCGACCAGATGAGCGAGCCCGAGTGGCTCGGCCGCTTCTTCGAGAGCACCGGCTGCGGGTTCCTGCTTGATCTGCCTCATGTCTGGCTGGAGGCGCACTACCGGGAGATGGACCCTGTGGCTTGGCTCAAACGTTTCCCACTGGACCGGGTGGTGGAGGTCCACGTGGCCGGGGTGGAGGAGGATCGCGATCTCAAGGGCCCATGGATCGCGCCTTCCGAGCCGGACGAGGCCATGCTGGACTTCATGGTCGAGGCGATCGCCCTGTGCGAGGGCGTGCGTGCCGTGACATTCGATGCCTTCTCCCCGTCGTTGAGCGCGGACGTCCTGTTCCGCACGGTGAGCAGGGTGCGGGAGCTGATCGGGTGAAGGATCGCGACCTGCAGGACCGGCTGATCCGAGCGCTCGCCGACTCGGGCTACCGTCGCAGCGACGAGTGGCTGGACGGCGGACTGGCCGAGCCCGAGCGTTTGGAGCGGTTCGCGAGGTTCCTCGCGCGCAACTTCTACCGCAACCGCGTGATCCACTTCTTCAAGTACTCACGGGCGCTGGCGCGCGTTACCGGTCGCATACCTGAACACGCGCTCGATGGTCCTGGATTCGCCGCCATCCTCCCCCGGGCAGTGCTCGGAAGCCGGGAGACGGCTCGGGCGGTCGCCGCACTCGTAGGCGAAGAGCTGCGAGCGGCAACCGGCAGCGACCGCGTTCCTTACCACGCCGATCTCCTTGCCTACCAGGAAGCGATGATGGTGGCCGAAGCCGGCCCCCGGGACTGGAACGGCGCGGAAGACCGCAGGGTCGCCCCTGAAGCCGCCGCAGCCGAGGTCGTGGACGGCACGACGGTGCTCCGGCTCCAAAACGACCTTCCTTCCGTGCTCACCGCGCTGCTTGCTCCGTGGCGAGAGCTCCCAGAGGCTCCTCGCCGTCCGATCCGCCTCCTGATCGCCCGGTCGCGACACGGCCGGGTCTCGGTCGTGATCCTCAGCGACCACATGGAACGCGCGCTCGCCCTGGCCGACGGCACTCGCTCGCTGGCTGACCTGAGCAAAGAGGCAGGCGGGCCCGTGAGTGACCTCCTGGACCTCGGCGCGATCAGGGTCTCAACGGGGAGCTGACGCACCGATCCGTCCCTGAACCCCAAAGCTCCGGCTAGCATCAACCGATGCCACATCTCGTAACGCTGATCCCGGGCGACGGCATCGGTCCAGAGGTCTCCGCGGCGGCCCGGCGTGTGGTCGAGGCAACCGGCGTCCACATCGACTGGGAGATCCAGGAGGCCGGCGCGGCCGTCATGGAGCGGGTCGGATCCCCGCTGCCCCAGACAGTCGTCGAGACCATCAAGGCGACCCGCATCGCGATCAAGGGCCCCATCACCACACCGGTCGGCAAGGGATTCCGAAGCGTGAACGTGGCGTTGCGTCAGGACCTGGACCTGTTCGCCGCAGTACGGCCCGCGCGACACTTCCCAGGCGTTCCGACACGCCACCCCGGCGTCGACCTGGTGGTGATCCGCGAAAACACCGAGGACCTTTACGCCGGCATCGAGTTCGAGCAGGGGGCGCCCGAGACCGCCCAGCTCCGTGAGGTGCTGCAGCGACTGCGCGACTACACGATCCCCGAAGACGCGGGTGTGACCGTCAAGCCGATCTCGGTGACGGGAACCAGGCGCATAGTCCGCTTCGGCCTCGAGTTCGCGCGCCAGCACAAGCGGAAGCACGTGACCGTGGGACACAAGGCGAACATCATGAAGTTCTCGGACGGCGTGTTCCTCGAGACGGCCCAGGAAGTCTCGCGGGAGTTCCCCGACGTCGAGGTGAACGACCTTCAGGTCGACGAGATGGCCATGTGGCTGGCCTGGGAGCCCGAGACCATGGACGTGCTCCTGCTGCCCAACCTCTACGGAGACATCATGAGCGACATGTGCGCCGGGCTCGTCGGCGGCCTGGGCCTGGCACCGGGAGCGAACCTGGGCTGGGAGTACGCGGTGTTCGAGCCGGTGCACGGAAGCGCTCCCGATATCGCCGGCAAGGGAGTCGCCAATCCCCTCGCGATGATCCTCACCGCGGCGATGATGCTTCGGCACCTGGCCGAGGATGACGCGGCGGATCGCGTCGAGCGCGCCGTCGGGCACGTCCTGGAGGAACGCACCGACCTGACCCCGGACATGGGCGGCTACAAATCCACCACACAGGTTGCAGACGCGGTGATAGCGAAGCTCACCCCCATGGGACCCTCGTGGGAATAAGCAGCTCTGTTCATTTGTGCGAGGGTCGAGGGACCGACCTCGGGGAGACCCTGTCAGAAGTCAACGAATTCGGACAGGGGGGCTGGCGCGCCCGGTCAGTCGTGCGGGTGCGGGTGCTTGTCTGAGGGCCGACCGGCCCCCTTAGCGGGCAGTCAGCAGCCCGGTTCGCCGCGGTTGCCGCAGCAGCCAAGCGCGATCTTCGCCTTTAGGCGGTTCCGGATAACACTCCTCCACCAGCGTCCCGGGGGCATGTCGGTGAACAGGTTGTCCCAGAAGTCGCGCGCGTAATCGCCCAGGCCGCGGGCCATCAGAGCTTGGCGAGGTCCGCGCACTTCTCGCGGATCCCCTCGGCGGCGGCGCGCAGGGCCGCGAGCTCCTCCGCCGCCATGTCGAGCTCGACGATCTCCTCGACCCCGGCCTTGCCGAGGCGCGCCGGCACGCCCACGTACACGTCCGAGATGGCGTACTGGCCGGTGCACCACGCGCACGCGGGAAGGACGGCCTTCGTATCCCCCACGATCGCGTTGACCATCTCGGCCACCGCGGCGGAGGGCGCATAGTACGCGCTCCCCTTCTTGAGGTATCCGACGATCTCTGCGCCTGCCTCGGACGTTCTCTTGTAGAGGCGCTGGAGTGTCTCCTCGTCGACCAGGTCGCGAAGGGGCTTGCCGTCGACCTTCGCCTGTCCGGGGAGCGGAACCATGGCCTCTCCGTGCGAGCCGAGCGTGATCGCCTCGACGACGCCGGGTGAGACGCCGAGCTCGGAGGCGATGAAGTAGCGGAGCCGCGCCGAGTCGAGCGTGCCAGCCATGCCCATCACGCGCTCCTTGGGGAAGCCGGTGACCTCGGCGGCCAGGAACGTCATCTCGTCCAGTGGGTTACTGACCACGATCACGATCGCGCCGGGAGATGTGTCCCGGACCCTCTCGCCGACCTGACGCATGATCCCCGCGTTCTTGCCGAGCAGGTCCATGCGGCTCATCCCTGGCTGCCTGGGCAAGCCGGCGGTGATAACGACCACATCCGAGCCACTCGTGTCCTCGTAGTCGTTGGTCCCGCGCACGACCGGCTCGAAGCCCTCGACAGGCGAGGACTGGTTCATGTCGAGGGCGAGCCCCTGGGGCAGGCCCTCGACGACGTCCACCATGACGACCTCGTCGGCCAGGCCCTTCTGGGCCACCCGCATCGAGGTCGTTGCCCCGACGAACCCGCTTCCCACCACAGTCACCTTCATGAGCCGGCACAGGATAACTAGTCAGGCTGGTCATTACGGGCCATGGCGGGCTGGTCATTACGGGTGGGCGAAAGATGACCCATGTGGGCTATGGACCGATTCGTCCCGGAAGCGGACCATTCATGCGAGATGACCCGCCATCTACGGTCCGTGCCCGACAACGCTGATGGTGCCGCGTACGTCGTCGCGCGATCCGTCCACGTCAGGCCCGGCACCCCCTTAGTCATCGCCTGCTGCATCGACCGAGGTGTGGCTGCCGTCTTCGCGCTGGCGGGCCAGCAGGTCTGCACCCGCGAGGAGATGGAGCGCGAGCCGGAACTCGCCCATGCCCTTCGAGCCTGGGAGGCGAAGGATCAGACGCTCTTCCATGTGGAGAGGAAGGCCCGTGCGGCTTTCGGACGTCAGGATCGCAAGGACAGCCTCCGCGAGGTTCGCTGGCATCCCTCACGGACCGGCAGCGTCCAGCTCTAGGCGCGACGAAAGGCCCTGTCAGCCCTGAAGCTTCTCGATAACCGCGTCGGCGACCTCTGACGTGCCGACCGCCGTCGGGTCGTCTCGGCTGGGCTTCATGTCGTAGGTCACGGCCTTGCCCTCCCGGATCACCTCGGCGAGGGCTCGCTCGAGGCGATCGGCCGCGTCCCGCTCCTCGAGATAGCGGAGCATCAGCATGCCCGAGAACATCATCGCCATCGGGTTGACATTGTTCATACCCTTGTACTTGGGAGCGCTGCCATGGGT
>JBOGVX010000151.1:0-9622 GCA_050693165.1 Actinomycetota bacterium
GCAGGGGATCCTGGCCCTTCACGACCTTCTGGACGAGGTCGGGCACCACATGGCTCATGGCGAGCTTCACGTTGCCGCTCGGGATCTCGATCTCGCCCAGCGCCCGCATCTCGCCGATCCCCACGCAGTTGAACGGACGAACGATCGTGTACGGAAGCCCGTGCTGGTCGTGGGCGGCCCTGGCGAAGTACTCGACGGCAAGCTTCTGGAACCCGTATGACGAGAGCGGTGGCGGGATCTCCCGCTCCTGTCCCTCGTAGGACGGCCACGAGTCCGCCGACTCGAACACCATCGACGAGGACATGAAAGTCACCTTCCGCAGCGAGCCCTCCCGGTGGGCCTGGATGGCCGCGTCGCAGGCTGCCGCGGTGATGCGCTCGTTGGTCGCCAGCAGGTCGTAGGCGTAGGTGTGGAAGTACGAGATGCCGCCTATGAGCGCCGCGCCGGCGATGAAGTGCTCGCAGTCCTTCAGCAGCTCGTGGACAAGTCCCTTGTCACGAGCGTCGCCCTCAACGAAGCGGTAAGCCGGGTGCTCGTCGTACGACTTGCTGACCAGTCCGTACTTGGAGAGGTTGTCCAGGCCGACCACCTCGTGGCCTCGCTCGAGGAGGCGCTCCGCGACGTATCCCCCGATGAAGCCCGCGGAACCGGTGACGAGGACCTTCACGAGCGGACACGCCTGGCCGCGCCGGCCCGCAGCTCATCGAGCGTCAGGCGCCGCCCGAACGCGAACCGGTACCAGCGCAGGTACCTCGGGATCCACGCCGCCATGCGGAAGTTCGAGGTTCCGAGAGGCCGGTCCAGCCAGATCGTGGGAAGCTCGGCAACGGGCAGACGCAGGCGCTTGGCCTTGGCGACGAGCTCGATCCCCACCTCGAATCCGGAGTCGGACTCGATCCCGACGTCACGGAGGAACTTCACCGAATAGGCCTTGAACGAGTTCGTGGCGTCGCGGGTACCGACCCGGGCGAACCACTGAAGGGTCCGGCCGGCCCATCGCGACAGGAATCGCTTGAACCAGGGACCGCCGACCTGCTGTCCCCCACGGCTGTATCGGGATGCGGCGGCGATCACGACCCCGCGTTCGACCAGGCGGGTGAGAGCGCCGATCTGGTTCGGATCGTCGCTCCCATCGGCCATGGTGACGACGGCGACACTGGACTGGGCATGGTCGACGCCGAAGCGGATGGCTCGGGCGGGCCCGCGGCCGTAGGTGTTGTGGAGCGGGACCAGGCGTGGTTCCTCGCGCGCGTACTTCTCGAGGTACGGAACCGTGGTGTCCTCCTCCATGTCGTAGGCCACCAGGACCTCGCAGGCAAGCTCCACAGCCTCGAAGATCCTGTCGAGGTGCGGGACGATCGACTCGCCCTCGTTGTACACGGGGATCACGATCGAGACGCGCGGCTTCATACGCGAACCGAGTTGGTGGCAACGCCCCAGATGTCTACGATCGGTGTATCGGTCTTCAGGTCGCGGTACTCATCGTGCGGCGTCGCGATGATGAGCAGGTCCGCGGCGCGGACGACCTCGTCGAGCGGAACGAGATCGGTGTCGTTCGTCACGTACGGGTCCGTGCAGAGCACCCCACGGGCCTTGAAGCGTAGGATCCGCTTCAGCTTGTAGCTGAGGCTCGACCGCGGGTCATCGGATCCCCGCTTGAACGACATACCGAGGACCCCGATGGTCATGTCCGCCAGGTCGTGGCTCTGCTCGATGCGCGAGACGAGGTAAAGCGGGAGCCCCTCGTTGATCGACATCGCAGCTTGGCCGAGGTGGAAGTTGTGGTTGTTGAACGCCGCCAGCTGCGCGGTGTCCTTGAACAGACAGGGCCCCGCCGCCAGGCCGGCGCCCGGCATGTCGGCCGCTCGCGGGTAGTTGTGGGCGAGCGCCGTGCGGATGTGCTCGAAGTCCAGCCCGAAGTCGTTCGCCATCATGAAGAACTGGTTCGCCGCCGCGAAGCGTATGTAGCGCCAGGCGTTGGTGAACAGCTTGGCGAGCTCGGCCTCCTCGGGCTCCAGGCGGACGATCTCGGCAGTGAGGTTTCGGAAGAGCTTCTCGGCACGCTCCAGCGAGCGTTCGGTCCTGGCCGCAACGATCTGCGGAAGCTCGAAGAGCTCCGACAGGGCCTTACCCTCCGCGATCCGCTCGGGGCAGAAGCTCACATCGATGTCGAGGCCATGACTATCGAGGAGCGCCTCGACCTTGCGCGTGACGCCCGGATAGACGGTGCTCCGAAGGACAAGGGCCTGTCCGTCCATGAGGTGCACAGCCAGGGCCTCCATCGCCGAGGTGACCGCCGGGATATCGGGGTTGAGGTGCTCGTCCACAGGCGTCCCGATGACCACGATCACGTGCTCGGCCCGCCCGAGCACATCGGGTGAGGTCGTTGCCTCCAAGCGGCCCTCGCCGACGACCTTGCGGATCATCGGCTCCGCGCCCTCCTCGAGGAAAGGCATCCGGCCGGCGTTGACGGCATCCGCGGCCCGGCCGTCGATGTCGTAGGCGGCCACCTTCAGCCCTCTGTCCGCGAAGGCCATCGCAAGTGGGAGTCCGGCGCGGCCACACCCGCCGACCACGGCAACGTCGATGTCGAATGTCATGGGAGGTCCCCATTGTCCCCGATGAGAGGCTCATCCATCCAGGTGGACGTCCACCAGGTTACGCGGAAGTCGGGCCGGAAAGACTCGGCCCCGGGCCCGAATATACGGAACGCCACCGCTCGCTGAGGCAGATCACCTCGAAGCAGGGCGACGAGCTGATCGAAGAGCAGGGGAGGGTACTCGGCGAGGTGCCGCCCTTCACCCGTGCCCGGCAGGAACCGGGCCGCCCACTCGTGCCCGTCCTGGAACCGGAACTCCATCAAGACGGGATCGGTGTGCCACAGCAACGACGCCAGGGTGCCCTCCGCGTCGTGCTGGAAGTGGAAGGAGGAGAAGGCCAGGCCCGGCTCCTCGGGTATCTCGATCCACTCATCGAATCGGGCGGATGTGGTGCCTGCATCCACCAAACCGATATCCAGCGGAGTGGCCCGCCGGGACATCAGGGCGACCGGCTCGCGCCCTTCACCCGGTCCCAACGTGTCGACCAGGTCGTAGTGGGTGATGATCGAGATCCACGTCTCCGGGGTCGACCACAGTGGATAACGGCCATCGAACTCGACGAACTGCAAGAGCAGGTGCGGCGGCCCTCTCCTCGCCAGATCCTCCGCCACCAGCCTGTCCAGCGAGTCCGTGTAGGCGTGATACGTCTGGATGACGGGCGCCGGCCGCCAGTCCAGATGGTTCGCCGCGGCGAACGTGATCTCCCAGGGGAGTATCGCGACCTCCCCGGCTAACCGGATCTTCTCCACCCAGTCGGATGGGAGATGCTCCAACTCCAGCGCCTCCTCCGAGTCCGCAGTCAGGACCCTCCGGACCTCCGTCAGGTTGACTGTCCTGCTGATGTTTTCGATCCCTCGCCTGCCAAGGAGAACCGGTTCGAACGGACAGAGGCACTCATCCGCGAGCGTGGCACCGATGGCGAGAGGAAGCATCAGCGCAACCGCCATGTAAGTCTCGACGATCCGTCGCCTCGACGAGCCCAGCAGGAACCCCAGGGCGGTGATTGAGAGCAGGAATGGGATCAGGTACCGGCCGTGATGTCGTACGAAGGAGTGTCGGAAGGCCAGGTAGAGCGGACCCGCGAACAGGATCGGCAGGAACAGATCCCTCGAGTCGCGCTTCCTCCCCGATACGGCCCAGACCGCGAAGATGGCCAGTGCCAGCAGCGCGAGCAGCTTGACCGCTCCGGCACTGTCGATCGTCATCGCGTTCCCGTACCCGGCCGCTACCTCGAGCGTCGTCCGCAGCCACCCGGCAAGCTGGGCCGGCGGGCCGATCAGGACCAGCCCGAGAAGCAGGAAGACCGCCGCAAAAGGCACCGCGACTCTGAGCGCGACGGCGGTGGGCGAGGCCTCCTTCTTGAAGGCCCACCATGCCCCAGCGGTGGCGAGCATCGCGATGGCAGCGATGCCCGACGTGGTCTTGACGTAGAAAAGACCTGCGCCGAGACAGGCGGCGATGATCGATGCGATGGTCCAGACCCGACGATCCTCGGGAGGCACCCCCAGAAGTAGTGCCAGGACGATGAGCAGCTGATACTCGTACGGAATCCCGAAAGCCAAGCCCAGGATCAGCGTGACCACAGCTGCAGCGAGCCGGGCCAGGCTTCGCCCCCTCAGATACTGATAGATCAGGCCGGACACCATGATGATCGCGAACCCGACCCAGGTGAAAGCGGAGGCCAGGACGCTGGAGGGCGGAACCGTCGGGTACATGAGCCGCCCCAGTGGTCCGAACGTGAACACCAGGTCGGCACTGAACGAGTAGCCGCTCTGCGGGAGAATGTTGAGCGCGTAGACCCAGGATGGGTCGGGACCGGGCGTCGTGGCCATGAACCGGCCTGGGAAGAGGGTGACCGTGGCGTAGGCGATCAACCCTGCCGCCGCCAGTCCTCTGATGCTCCAGTTTCGCGGCACGCATTAGTATGCCGGGATGATCGAACGGACCACCGAGAGGATGCCCGACGCCGTCGTGGACGCGTTCCACGGGTACTACTACGACTCGGCAGAGCACGGCGGGACCTGGAAGAACACGTTCTGGCTCGGGGTAGCCACGGAGAAATGCCCGCTCGACCTGTGGATCTATCAGGAGATGCTTCACGAGTTAAAGCCCGACCTGATCGTGGAAACCGGGACACGTTGGGGAGGAAGCGCACTCTTCCTGGCGTCGATGTGCGACCTCATCGGGAACGGACGCATCATCACAATCGACGTCGACGTCCCAGGCAAGCGGCCGACCCACGACCGCATCGAGTATCTGATGGGCTCATCCACCTCGGCACCCATAACCGAGAATGTTCGCGAGCACGCGGAGTCGGCAGCGTCTGTGCTCGTGGTCCTCGATTCCGACCACTCGCGAGACCATGTCATGGACGAGCTGCGAGCGTACGCTCCCCTCGTGACGACGGGGAGCTACGTCGTGGTCGAGGACACCAACGTCAACGGCAACCCAGTGCTGCCCCACTTTGGGCCCGGGCCGATGGAAGCTGTCGACGAGTTCCTGCGGGAGACCGAGGACTTCGTGATCGACCGCGAGCGAGAGAAGCTCCTGCTGACGTTCAACCCGCGCGGGTTCCTGCGCAGGCTGCGCGGCTAGAGCTCGGCGTTCACCTACGGAAGGCGGCTGGCAGCCGCAGCTCGAATGGCCGCTGCGGATCGAAGTTCGGGCTGTAGTACGGATCCTGATACGTGGTGGGCTCGCCCCACCGTTTCCTGAAGAACAACTCGTCCTCCTCCGGGTGCAGCGCGCGCCGCGTGGCGCTCTCGTGGTGGTACAGGAGAGCGTGTGGCGTATAGACGATCTGGTACCCCTTCTCACGGATGCGGAGGCAGAGGTCGACATCATTGAACGCCACCCCCAGGCGCTCCTCGAACCCTCCGAGCTGGGCGAAGACGTCGGGACGCATAAGCATGCATGCACCAGTCACGGCCGAGCAGTTCCTCACAGTCTCCCCCATCCCATCGTGACCACCGAAGTCGACGTTCCCGGCGGTGCCCACATAGTTCAGGGCTATGCCCTCGTGCTGGGGACGGCCGCTCGGGTACAGCAGCCGCGCTCCGGTCGCTCCGACCTCGGCACGCTGGCCGTGCTCGACCAGGGCCTCGATCCAACCAGGCTCGATCACCGACGTGTCGTTGTTGAGGAAAAGGATGAAGTCGGTGTCCTCGATCTGGTCGACGGCGGTGTTCATCATCCTGGCGTAGTTGAACGGGTAGGGGTAGCGGATTACCGTATCCCGGAACGCGGCCATGTAGTCCAGCGTCTCCCGCTCCCGGCTCTCGTTGTCGACGATGACCACGTCGTACTTCGTGTAGCTCGTTCGCTCCCGGATGCTGCGGATGCAACGGTCGAGCAAGGCCACCTTGTCCCGAGTGGGAATGATGATCGTGACCTTGGGCTCGCCCTTGATCTCGTACCTGACCCGATAGCGTCCCGGTACCAGTCCCTCGTCAACACGACCGGGATGGCCCCGGCGCTCGAGCGCCTCCGCCAGAGCTCTGCGGGCGGTCTCCAGGGCAGCCGGCTTCGCGTCGATCTCGCTCGCGGCGGATCCCTGGATCTTCCTCCACGTGTAGATGGGCACCGGTATGTGACCGACCCGGTCGCTGAGCTCCGTGACCCTGAGGGCCAGGTCATAGTCCTGGCTACCGTCGAAGCCCTCCCGAAAACCTCCAACCCGATCGAGGATCTCCCGCCGGTAGACTGCGAAGTGGGTCACATAGTTAACCGAGGTCAGCAGGTCCGGTGACCAGTCGGGCTTGAAGAACGGGTCCGAGAGGCCTTCGTTGCCCTCCTTCTTGTCCTCGTCGCTGTAGATGAAGTCGAGCGAAGGATCGGCGTTGAGCGCCTTGACCACCTCGTACAGCGCGTTCTCCTTCAGCTCGTCGTCGTGGTCGAGGAACCCCACCAGCTCGCCCGAGGCCATCTCGAGGCCCGCGTTCGATGCAGCCACGATCCCGCGGTTGGCCTCGAGGTAGCGGACCTCGATCCTCGGGTGGCTTCCCTCGATCTCGCGGAGCGTTTCGAGGGTGACCTGGTGGGACGAGCCATCGTCGACGATGCACAGCTGCCAGTCCTCGTAGATCTGGCCGAGGACCGAGCCGACCGCCAGCCTGAGCCATCCTGGCCTGGTGTTGTAGGTGGGCATCACGATGCTGACTGTTGGCCGGACCTGGAAGGTACGTATGGCTCGCCTCGCTTCCCGCATGAGCTTGGGCGACAGGATCGTCTGCTCGAGCCAGAGGGTGTACAGCTGAGAGGGGCTGAGCCTGTCGATGCGAGGGTAAGCGGGAACGAACATCTTCGGAACCCACTTCCAGACCAAGGCCAGCTCCCGGAGGAATGCGCCCCAGCCCTCGGTGCGCCTGGCCCTCAGCAACCGGGAAGGCGTGAGGAGCACCGATCTCCTCCTGGTCCCCCATGGAGCGATGCGGTCGACGAACCGTACGATCCTTCGCTTCAGCCTGCGCCGAGAGGTGTTCTCCAGCCGCTCGACTCGCCCCCTCAGCACCTGGATCTCCTGGTCCCTGTTCCATACATCCGCGTCGCGATCGGCCTCGAGCTCCTCGATCTCGCGCTCCCTGTCCTTCTGCGCTGCCTGGAGGCCGTCTCTGAGGTGCTCCACGGCTCCCTCGAGGTTCTCCGCGTGCTGCTCGAGGCTCCACAGGGTGGCGAGCGGCTCGCCCTGGTTGGGCTCGGAGCGGGGCTTCGAAGCCGCCGCCGACGGCCTCGCCAGCGTTACGAACTGGTAGACCAGCGAGTCCGGTGCCCGGCGCACGGTGTCAACCAGGTGGCGAGGGAAGTCCTCCTCACGGAGCTCGAGCTCGGTGTTGAACGGGTCGTTCTCCGTGTCGCGCCATTCCTCGATCGAGTAGCCCGCGGCGGCGAAGAGCTCCTCGACCCCATGACGGTCGTAGAAGCGCAGATGGGTACGGTCTAGGATGCCCATCTCCGTGTAGCGGAAACGCCCCACCAGCAGCGCGAGACGGACGCTCCCGTGAGTCACGTTCGGGATCGATGCGATGACGTAACCCTCCGAAGCGAGGACCTCCTTGGTGCGAACCAGGGTGGTTTCCGGGTCGTTGAGGTGCTCGAGGACGTCACCGTAGATAACGACGTCGAAGCGCTCGTCGCCGAATGTCTTCTCGAAGTCGAGCGTCTCGATGTCTCCCACGATCATCCGTTCGCAGTACTGCTCAGCGACACTGGCGGCCTCGGCGTCGATCTCGACCGCAGTTATGGAGCACCCGGCATCCCGCAGGATCTTGGTCAGATATCCGGTTGCCGGACCGACCTCGAGAACCTTCTTGCCCGGTCCCGTGAGCCTGGCGAGGCGCCCGTGCGAGCTGTCCTCGTCCGACGGATCCACGACCACGTCGTAGCGCAGAGCGTCACCCCCGCTCACGTGACCAATCCCGTCGCCGTCGGGTTGAGGTACGGGTCGCGATAGCCGTCCCAGCGCTCGCGGAAGAACGTCTCGTCCTCGGCGGCCTGCGTTCCACCCACACCCCGGGAGCTGCCCTCGTCGTGGTACAGGAGCGCGTACGGCGTGTACACGATCTCGTAGCCCTTCTCCCGGGCCCTGAGGCATAGATCCACATCGTTGAACGCAACCGCCAGGCGTTCCTCGAAGCCGCCGAGCTCCCGGAAGACCTCCTGGCGGATCATCATGCACGCGGCCGTCACCGCTGAGCAGTTCCGGATCGTGCGGCCCAGGCCGAAGTAGTCGAGCGAGACGTTCTGAGCCGCCGCTTCGCCTGCACCGACCAGGATCCCCTCGTGCTGCGGGTCGCCGCCGGGAAGAAGGAGACGGGCGCCCACGGCGGCGACCTCGGGACGCTGGCCGTGCTCGAGCATGGCCTCGATCCAGTCCGGCGCGATGACCTCGGTGTCGTTGTTGAGAAGAAGGAGCATGTCCGTCTCTCCGGCATTGCCGGCAGCGGCGTTCATCATGGCCGCGAAGTTGAACGGCCCGGGATACCTGAGGACGCTTCCCGGGAACCTCTCGAGGTACTCGAGCGTCTCGGGCTCGCGGCTGTCGTTGTCAACCGCGAGGATCTCGTAGCGCGAGTAGGTTGAGGCTGAGCGGATCGACTCGACGCACCGCTCAAGCAGATCCCTGCGATCTCTGGTCGGTATGACGATCACGACGCGGGGCTCGCCACGGATATCGTAACGGGCCCTGTACCGGCCCTCCACGATCCCATGCTCGACCGAACCCGAATACCCCCTGCGGCCCAGGGTTGCCTCGAGGGCTTTCTTTCCCGCCGCATAGGCATAGTCCTTGAAGTCGAGCGACGCGGCGGCGGAGCCGGGAACCTTCCTCCACGAATACAGTGGCAGCGGGATGTGAGCGATGTTGTCGGTGCTCTCGGTGACACGAAGAACCAGGTCGTAATCCTGACTGCCGTCGTACTCGCTTCGGAATCCCCCCACCCCCCTGAGCACCTCGGCGCGGTACACGCTGAAGTGCGTGACGTAGTTCACGGACATGAGGAAGTCGGGTGACCAGTCGGGCTTGAAGAACGCGTCGGTCAGGGAGCCGTCCAGCTCCTTCTTGTCCTCGTCGCTGTAGATGTAGTCGAGATCACGCCGCTCGCTGAGCAGCCTTACAACCTCATAGAGGGCGTTGGGCTTCAGCTCGTCGTCGTGGTCCACGAACCCGATGAACTCTCCGGTCGCCAACTCCAGCGCGGCGTTGGACGCGGCGGAGATTCCCTGGTTGCTATCCAGGGTGCGAAGGGAGATCCGTGAGTCCTTGCGCGCCTCGTCGGCCAGGAGGCGCTTGACGTCCTGCCGCGAGGATCCGTCGTCGGCGATGCACAGCTGCCATCTCGGGTATGCCTGCTTCCTCACCGACTCGATGGCCGCACGCAGCCAGGCCGGCTGGGGGTCGAAGACCGGCATAACCACGCTGATCTCCGGACGGTAGTTGAAGCGCTTTGCCTCGCGCCGCATCCTGCGGATCGCCTTCGGAGCCAGGACATCGAGGCGCAGCCACATCTCGTAGCGCTCCTGCGGAG
>JBOGVX010000152.1:0-10041 GCA_050693165.1 Actinomycetota bacterium
GTCCAGCAGCTCGGCCGTCGAGCCGAGGGCCTCAGCGACCCGATCGGTGCCGATGACCGGGAGCCCGTGCCCGGGGAGCATCGCCTCCGGTTCGAGCGCCGCCATCTCGCGGAGCGCGGCCGCCCAGTCGCCCGCGTACCGCTGGACCTTCTGCGGGTTGCCGGCGTTGGGAAGCGCCCAGATGAACAGATCGCCGGTGCACAGAACCTTGCGCCCGGGGATCCATACCCACGTGTGGTCGTCGGTCTCACCGTGAGCGTGATGGAGCTCGAACGACTCGCCTCCGACCGTCACCGTGTGCTCGTCCCGGTAGGTCTCGTCGGGTTGGCGGAACTCCGAGGGCCACTCGAGCGCGGGCAGACGGAACTGCCGGCGGTTGATCTCGGCGTTCCAGCCGGCGGTCAGTCGGTAGCGCTCGAACCGTGGGGGCACACCCTCGTGGGCGATCACCTGCGGTGGCGTCTCGCCGCGTTCGGCGGCCTCCTCGTCGAAAGGTCCCACGCCGAAGACGTGGTCGATGTGGCCGTGGCTGAACACGGCCACTTTCAACGGAGCAGCGGTCCAGCCGCGGATCTCCCGGTGCACGGCTTCCGCGGTCATGGGGCTCCCGGTGTCCACCAGGACCAGGCCATCGTCCGTGTCGAACGCCGACACGTTGGCGAACGAGTGGAGGAACGCGGTCCGGGCCGCCGCCTCCACAAGCTGGCCCGATCCGGCGAGGGGATGGTGCTCCTCCGTCGCGACCTCTCCTCGCCACAGACGATCCGCGAGCTCCAACGGGTCCACGGCGGCCATCGTATGGCCGCACCATGTGCCCGGCATCCGGTCACTGCCGAGTCTCGGTGGGATACACGACCGGCGATCGGTTCGCGTCGTTGTGCAATTGCACAGACTTTCGTCCGTCCATCGATTGCCCTATTGACACGCAGCGAACCAGGTATCAGGATTCGGCGCTATAGGTTTGCCCAGAACATAGATTCGCAGGGTTCGTCGCCCGGAGGGAGGCTCGCGTGCGCCGCTTCTATCTTGCTGTGTCCGGCTGTCTCGTGTTGTTGTTCGTATTCGTTCGCCCCGGTCTCGGTCAGACTCCGCCTGAGCCCATCGATCCGGGCCCGGGCGAGGAGCGACTCCTCGAGATCATCAACGAGATTCCCCTCAACGAGATCGACAAGGCGCTTGACAACTTCCCCGTCCCGTACGTGGTCGTGGCCAGCGCGAACGGTGCCGAGCCGACGATCACTAACAATCGCGCCGGCCATCCCACCAGGGTTGACGCCGATCGCAGCCGGACTACGGGGCAGGGCGGACACGACATCTCCGTGGAGATCAACACCGAGCTCGTTCCGTCGGAGCATCTCGTGCTCACCGTGGAGCGGCTCGGCACGGCGCCGTTCGCTCCCGACCTCTCGCTGGTGATCGCATTCCCGTTCGACGCCTTCAACGATGAGGACTCGGACCTTCCCGGCGATCCGAACCTGTTCATCGGCTTCGACACCCACGGCGCATTCGACGGCACGGACTACCCCGATGGCGGCGTGGCCCCCCTTCGCGTGGACTTCTCACTGACCCCCGACGTGCTCGCGGGAACGTCGCACACGTTCACGCTGGGGATCGACACGCTCATGGCCCAGAACCCGATCCGGTACCTGGGCGGGCACTTCGACGGCAACGTCGACACGGGCCTCCTCGACGCGACGGGGATGGCGGCCCTGGCGGACCCGGTGCCCGCATCGATCGACCTCTCGGTCGGAACCGGTGAGTCGCCCATCGACGTCTCGCCCGCGGCGACCACCGACACCGCCTTGCAGCTCGGGTGGACCGCGACGACGCCGGCCAAGGTGATCTTCGACTACCTGGAGAACGAGGACTTCCCCTTCACGATCCCCGACTACAACACCACGGTCACGGTCGACCAGATGCCCACGGACGAGGAGCTTTCGCTGACGCTCGACGAGGCGGCACAGTCGCTCACTCTTTCCCATCGAGGCAATCTGCCGATCAACGAGATCACGTTCCTCAAGGAGCGTGAAGACGGTCTGACCGTGCGCGGGGTGGGCGGTCAGGTCCCGACCGAGGTGGACCTCACGGCCGCGTTGGACGGCGCGGTCGAGCTGGACGTTAACTTCAACACGCTGGACCTGAGCCTGGAGGCGTCGCAGGTTGGCGGGTTCCTTTCCACCGCAGACTTCCTGAGCTACGACGTGGGCTTCCTCCGCGTTGGGCTCACGGACGTGCCCGATCTGACCGGCGAGCTCCATCCCGAGGACGACACCTATCGCGCCAGGGCGACGAACCCCGGTGAGTCGATCGGCTCCGTCGAGGTCCTCATCGACGACGGACCGGTCGGGGTCTTCGGGGGCGGCTTCGACGTCGACGGAGACGGCGATGCCGACGCCGATGATGACGGATCCCTGGCCGGCCTCGGGGTGATCGACGGAGCGATCGATCTGAACGACGACGGCTCGATCACCATCGCCGACGGTGGTGCCGTGCCGGGGAGCGTCCCGGCAACCTCACTGGTGGCCGGGCTGGCCGATCTCAGCGGAGACGGGTCGATCACGGAGACGGACACCGCAGCGGTCACGCTCCTGGTGCTTCCCCCCGCGTACGACAGCGCGCCGCAGAACCATCTGTTCTCTCTGACCGACACGGGCACCGAGGGCACGATCGCCGGCCGGCTGGTCAACCTGTCCGAGGGAGCGCTGGATCTGGATGCCCCGCCGGTGATCGACGGGCGCCTCGACCTCAACGCGGACGGTGTTGCCGACGCCGCCGATGACGGGACGGTCGCCTTCGATGTGGGCGTGGTCGACGGCCTGCTCGACATCAATGCCGACTCGGCTGGAGACGGTGCCGACGATGGGAAGCTGTACGGCCGTGACGTCATGAACGGGGAGATCGACATCGACGGTAACGACGCGGTCAACGCCGACGACGACGGCGAGCTGACCGCCCACACGTTCGTGGTGGAGACCACGCTTCCGGCGCCTCTGGAGGCGTTCCTCAGCACAGAGCCGGGATCCACGCTGGTGCCGGGCAGGGACGTGGACGCGACGTGCGACGTGCAGGACATCCCCGCGGCGCAGATCGAGGCGCACATCGCCCTGCCGCCGCCCAGCGTGAACATCGGCTACGAGATCACTCCGCCGACCGACATCGACTCCATCCACTGCTTCGGTCACGTGGATGCGGTGGCCTTCGACGTGGCCGGCGGCGCGCTGCCGCCCGTGTTCGAGTTCGACTTCGACCCGGACGAGCACGTGGCGGTCACCGCCGAGGACGGGCTCGGTGGCAGCGACCCGGTCGGCTTCTTCGTGGCCCGGTTCTGCGACGACCCGGACATGGATGGGGTATGTGTCGTCGGGGAGAACGGGACCGGGATCCCCGGGACAGGGGACCTGATGGGCGAGCTGCGCGACGCCCGCGCCCGCGTCGACCAGGCTCCCAGCCTGATCGGCAGGTGGAGCGATTCCGGCGTCACCGTCATCGACGGCCGGCTCGACCTGAACGGCGATGCCGCCGTCGACGGAGCCGACGACGGCCGGTTCGCCACGCAGCCCGTGATCGACGGGTTCGTTGATGGGAGCGGCAACGGCTCGATCGGCGGGGACGACGACATCCTGATCGCCGGGCGAACCGTGTACGACGGTGCCATGGACGTGGACGACGACGGGGACGTCGACGGCAACGACGACGGGAGCGTGTCTGGCTCCGCGTTCGACTACGACGTCCTGCCGGCCGGAGAGTTCACCGACGGCATCCAGGTGGCCGTGGCCACCGCCGTGGGGCTCGACGAGCTCCCCGTCGCGGACCCGGCCCAGGACCACTACCTGCGGTTCGAGGACGCGGGCTCCGGCCCGACCCCGCCCGAGAGGGTGTTCGCCGGCGGTGTCTTCGGGCTGGAGCGCTTCACCTACTCCTCCAGCGACGAGAACGGCGAGTTCGCCGCGCACTACGACACGAACCTCGACCACCGGTTGGTGGCGACGTTCGACTCGGCGTTCGGCGGCCGCTTCTTCCCCGACTACGACACCGACCTGACTCTCACGATCGACGACGTCCCGGAGACGATCGACGTGTCCAGCGACCTGGCCACCGAGTTCGTCTACGAGGCCAGCGACTCGATCGACTCGGTCACTATCGGCGGGACCATCGACGATACGGATGACAGCGACGACACCAACGGGACCAACGTCGATTTCCTGATCGACTCTCTCCCGAGCCAGGCGGCGTTCCACCTGGAGGCGACGCCGACGCCGGTGGCGAGTGGCGCCCTGGACGTGAACGGCGGTGGCGTCGACAACAGCGACGACGCGATGCTCGCGGGCGTGCGGGTCATCGACGGGCTGCTGGACCTCAACGGTGACGGGACCGCGGGGGCGGGCGACGACGGCCGTTTCCTCGGCCTCCGCACGATCGGCGGTGCGCTGGACACCGACGACGACAACGACATCGACGGAGACGACACCAGCGAGGTGGCCGGGGCGAGCCTTGTGGCCAACCAGGCGATCGACGAGATAGATCTCAGCCTGACCAGCACGAACAAGGTCGTGAAGACCGACTTCGGTCTGGTGGAGCTGAACGTCACCGACATCCCCGCGCAGTGGAACCTCAACTGGGGCGGGGAGCGGTTCCTGCTCGAGACCAGGGATCAGGCCGGGAACCCCGACCCGATGGGAATCATCCAGGCCCGCGTGTCGAGCACGGCGGACGACTCCTTGAACGACGCGAACATCGAGCCGTTCACGCTGCCCGGCGACGCCGCCTCGGGACCCGTCCTGAACACCGGAAGCTTCGGCAACTGCCGGATCCGGTACTCGAACTTCACCCAGCAGGTGGACCGGGACTACTACAACGCCGAGCCCGGCGCCGGCGAGAGCCAGGTCCAGGAGCGGCTCGGCGAGCTGTACTGCGACAGCGAGATCCTCTCCGCGGACGGCGACCTGGTCCCGACCGAGGACCACGTGCTGGCCCGCTTGGAGGACACGGACGCCGACGGGGACGAGGACGACCTCGGCTTCGGCAGCTTCCGATTCACCGGGTTCCAGCGGATCTCGTGGTTCCCGGACGACCACGGCGGCGCGTTCACCTTCCGGGCCCCCTCGCCGGGAACGCACGAGCTGTTCGGGGGCTTCGAGCGCGCCGACGAGTTCTCGACGCTTCAGGTCGAGAACATCCCCGACCAGGTCAAGGTCGACGTCGACGATCGTGAGCGGATCCTCTACGAGGCGGACGACGACACCAACGCCTCGATCGGCGAGATCGACTTCTACCAGGGCCCGCTGCCCATGGCCGAGGACGACGACGACGCGACCAGGGCCGTGATCCGGTTCGACCCGAACACGCCAAACGTGCAGCTCCACGACGAGATCGACATCGGGTGGAAGTTCGGCTTCCCCAACGGAGGGGCCTACTTCGACAGCAGCGAGGAGATCGAGGCCCTGCTGCTGACGCAGAACGGCTCCAACAGGATCACCGGCGGCCTGGGCCTGGAAGACCTGCACTTCGGGTACGCCATCGACCTGTTCAGCTTCGACGTGCTGGACTCGATCGAGATATGCATCCCGCTGGTCGGCTGCGCCGGAGTTCCCATCGAGTGGGAGCTGGTCGACGCCAAGGCCGGGATCGACAACGTGGCGGACGGCCTCGACCCGACCGCGCTCGAGAACCTGAACCCGGATGACATCGCGGGTGACCCGAGCCAGCCGACGCTCGACGGGTTCGTGGGGGTCTACAAGCTGCAGGGGAGCCCGACCACGATCACGGGTGCCCCCGGCACGTCTGACCCGGACGGCGAGGAGTACGTGCCGCTGGTGACGGCCGACGAGAAGAACTTCAACGAGTTCTCCGTGAAGCTGGTCGTGTCGATCGACCCGACCGATCCTGGTGCCACGGTCTACCCGATCGACATCAACTTCACGCCAAAGCTCACCGGTGACCTCGTGATCGACGTGTGGTCGCCCGTGAACACGCACGAGATCCTTGGCACGGTGCCGCTCATCGGCGAGGTCGGGTTCACCAACCCGCCCGACTACTCCGAGAACTCACCGTTCCACATAATCCCGGGTCTGTTCGAGGATCCCGGCGGCAACGCCAGGATCAGTGTCGACCACGACGCGGTGTTCAGGTTCGACGGTTGGCATCACTTCGACCCGGATCACTTCGATCCGTTTGGAGCGTGATCAGGATGAAGCGAGCTCAACTCAGGTCCTTGTTTCTGAAGGTCGCCATAGCGGCCACCCTGCTGGTCAGCCTGCTGGCGGCGACCGGTGTGGGGCCGTTCAACGGTCTGCTGACCTCATCCTCGGACGAGGCGGCGGAGTCCTCGACATCGAGCGGAGGCGGCGGTGGCGGGGACGGCGGATCCGGGGAGGCCGCCGAGTCGGAAGAGACGCAGCAGGCGCCCGCGGTCTCGGCCCCTCCCGCGAAAGCCCTCCTGACCGTGGAGGATCTTCCCGCGGGGTGGTCCCTGGAGGTTCGAGGCCCTCAGGGCTCCCAGGACTCCATCTGCGGGACCGCGTTCGACGTGACCTCCGGAGGAGCGGCCGCTCCGCGGATCTTCTTCAGCAGGGTGCCGGACGGCGACTACCTCGCCCAGACCCTGGTGGCCTTCCCCGAGGGTGGTGCCGCCGCGACCCTGGATCGCTTGCGGGGGCTCCTCGACGGCTGCCACGAATGGACGACGCTGCACTCCAATGGCTCGGAACAGACTTGGTCTCTGGATGAGACGACGCTGCCGGCGGTCGGTGACGAGCTGGTGGCCTTCCAGCTGTCCGCGACCGTGGGAGAGCTGCCGCTGGAGACCACCCAGGTTGTCATCCGCCGGGGAGACGTGCTGAACACGGTCGCGTACATCTCGGGCGCCGAGACCCGCCAGCGCATCCAGCCGATCGCGGACATCGCCGACCGAAAGGTTCAGGGGACTGCGTAGGCGACTCGCTCCGGCTCTCGACTCACGAGAGCCCGGAGCAGGAGTCGGCGTCCCCGTGTGGAATCCTTAACGGCGCCTATCTGAGAGGGATTCCGCCTTGTCCGCTGCCCGAGCTCGTCTCCGCGTCGGTGTGGTTGTCGGCTGCGCGTTCATCACGCTCGCGGTACCTCTGCGACAAGCTGCACGTGCTCTGCCAGGTAGTGAGGCCGGATTCGAATGGGTCGAGGCGACCATCGAGGAGATCCACGGGGCGTTCGAGGACGGCTCGCTCGACTGTGAATCGCTGGTCCGCGGGTACACCCAGCGCATCGCCGCCTATGACAACGCGGGTCCCAGTCTGCAGAGCGTGATCTCGGTCGATGCGGATGCCGCTGCCGAGGCCATGGCGCTCGACGCGGCGTTCGAGCACGGGGGTCCCGTCGGCCCCCTCCACTGCGTGCCGATCGTGCTGAAGGACAACATCGATACCTATGACCTGCCGACGACGGCCGGCTCGCGCTCGCTGGAGAGCGCCCGACCGCCGGACGACGCCTTCATCGTGGCCCGGCTCCGAGCTGCGGGTGCCCTCGTGCTCGGGAAGGCGAACATGGACGAGTTCGCAATGGGATTCAAGGGCAGCAGCTCGCTCGGCGGGCAGGTGCGAAACCCCTACGATCTGACACGCGGCCCGGGGGGGTCGAGCAGCGGGACCGGCGCGGCAGTCGCAGCGAGCTTAGCGACGGCGGGTCTGGGAACCGACACCGGCGGCTCGATCCGCGTTCCTTCCAGTGTCGAGGGTCTGGTGGGGATCCGGCCGAGCCTTAGGCTGTTGAGCCAGGACGGTGTTATCCCGCTTGCTCATTTCCAGGACGCCGTCGGGCCGATGTGCCGGACGGTCCAGGACTGTGCGGCACTGCTGACAGTGATGACAGGCTTCGATCCCGGCCCCTTCAGCGGCCAGAACACCGAGGCGCTCCAGCGCGACGACGAGGCCGTTGCGATTTCCTCCGAGGCCGATTACCTTGCCGAGACTGGCCTAGCTCCCGGCTACCGATACACGGACGCGCTCGATGCCGACGGGTTGCGAGGCGCTCGCATCGGAGTCGTCCGGGCGTTGTTCGGCCCCGATCCCGAGGTGCGCGGCGTCATGGAAGAGGCCATCCAGGCCATGCGTGAGGCCGGCGCGACCGTCGAGGACGTCGTGATCCCCGATCTGTCCACGATCACCGGCTACGCGAGCGTCAGCCGCTGGGAGTTCCGAGACCACCTGACGCAGTACCTGCAGTCCTGGCCTTCGGACCAGGACGGCCACGCGCGGACCTTTGAGGAGGTCGCGCTGAGTCTCGAGTACGAGACCGAGCGAGCGCTGAACTTCCTCGACTACGGCGTCAGCGGCGCGGCCCGTTACATGAACCCTGACTACGAGAGGAACACTCACGAGCGCAGTGACTACGTGGGACCGAGGGTGCTGGCCGCGATGAACCACACCGACCTCGCCGGCACGCAGCTGGGTCAACCGTACGACGCGCTCCTTTACCCATCCCTGCAGTCGCCGCCAGCGGTCGGCGGACCACCGACGACGGGACCGAACAACCGGCTCAGCCCGTTCACGGGACTTCCTGCGCTCTCGATGCCCGCGGGCTTCACGGTGGCCACGCCCGAGCGTCCCGCGCTACCGATCGGGTTGGAGCTGCTCGGGCGCGAGTTTGCGGAGTCGACGCTGATACGTCTCGCCTATGGGTACCAAGAGGTGGTGAAGGGCACCCTGCTCGAGCGTCAGGCCCCCGCGACGACTCCGGAGCTCTGAGGGGCGGGAGGGCGGGCGGAGAAGTGGTCGGGATAGTTGCCTCGGCCGAGACGGACCCCTTCTCGGCTCTGGCAGGGATAGCTGCCACGCGGGATGCGGTCGGACGCGGAGCGGAGCAGAATGAGGCCCCCACACGCCCAGGAGGTGCCCATGCAGGGCCTGATGATGGACGACCACCAGCTCACGCTCACCCGGCTCCTCGAGCGGGCCCGCAAGTACTTCCCCCACAAGAAGATCCTCACCAAGACGACGGACGGCTACTTCGCCTACACCTACGAGGACTTCTACGAGCGGGTCCAGCGCCTGGCCCGCGCGCTCACCGAGATGGGCGTGAAGGAAGGGGACCGGGTGGCCTCCTTCGCCTGGAACTCCCACCGCCACCTCGAGCTGTACTTCGCGGTGCCGGCCATCGGCGCGGTGCTGCACACCGTGAACATCCGCCTGTTCCCCGAGCAGATCGCGTTCATCGTCAACCACGCCGAGGACAAGGTGATGTTCGTCGACGACACGCTGTTCGAGCCGCTCTCGAAGCTCGCGCCGCACTTCAAGACCGTCGAGCGGTACATCGTCATGGGCGACTCGACCGAGCAGCCCGCGCAGCCCGAGGGCCTCGAGACACCAACAGAGTCCTACGAGGCGCTCCTCGAGAAGCACGACCCCGACTTCACCTTCCCCGAGCTCGACGAGAGGACCGCCTGCGTCATGTGCTACACGAGCGGGACCACCGGCAACCCCAAGGGTGTCCTGTACTCGCATCGCTCGCTGGTGCTGCACAGCATCGCCGTCGGCGGGACGGACGGTCTCGCGCTGAGCGAGAGGGACAGGATCCTTACCATCGTTCCGATGTTCCACGCCAACGCGTGGAGTCTGCCGTTCGGCGCCACGATGCTCGGCGCCACGCAGATCTTCCCCGGACCGTTCATGGACCCGCACAGCCTCGCGTCGATGGTCGAGGAGCAGAAGGTCACGTTCTCGAGCGGCGTGCCGACGATCTGGATCGGCCTGCTCCAGGACCAGAAGGAGCACAACCACGACCTGTCCTCGCTCCGGCTGATCACGGCCGGCGGCTCGGCGGTGCCGGTGTCGATGATCGAGGCGTTCGACGGGCTCGGCATCCCGCTTCTCCAGGGCTGGGGGATGACCGAGACCGGGCCGGTGGGCTCGCTGTCGTGGGTGAAGGGCGACCTCGCCGGGCTGCCGGGCGAGGAGCGCGCGCGGCTGCGCGCGAAGCAGGGGCTCGCGATGCCGCTGATCGAGCTGCGGCTGATCGGCGACGACGGCACCGAGCAGCCCTGGGACGGCAAGGCGATGGGCGAGGTCCAGA
>JBOGVX010000153.1:0-3571 GCA_050693165.1 Actinomycetota bacterium
GGCACCCACCGCGGCGAGACCCTTGCGACCACCTCGTCTCCATCCCTCCAGGCCGCCGCCAGCAGCCGGAGAACCGAGCCGCGGGCGCGCGCGGTGACCAGGTCGGCGGGCGTTACCTCCTCGATACCGGACGTGACGACGTCCTCGATGCCGATTGCCCGGCCGAACGCGAGGCTCGCGAGCAGCGCGAGCTTCGCGGCCGCATCGCGTCCATCAAGGTCGCTGGCCGGATCAGGCTCGGTGAAACCGAGCTGCTCCGCTTCCTCCAGAACCTCGGTCAGCTCGAGCCGGTCCTCCTCCATCCTGTGGAGGCAGTAGTTGGCGGTGCCATTCAGGATCGCTTCGATCGAATGGACCCGGTCGCTCGCGGCCAGTCCGGCCAGCGGCGCCACGACCGGCACCCCCGCCATCACCGCGGCCTCGAACCGGATCCTCGGGTGCGGACCCGTCGCCGCCGGACCGAGGCAGCGCCAGCGGCGAGCCAGCAGCTCCTTGTTGGCGGTCACAACTTGCTTCCCGCGAGCCAGCGCGAGGTCGAGCAGCCCTCCGGCAGGATCCAGGCCGCCGATCACCTCGACGACCACATCCACGTCCTCGCGGTCCACTGCGGCTGCCGGGTCGTCCGTCAGGAGGTCGTGCGGCACCCACTCGGGCCTCTGCTTGTCCAGGTAGCGTACGGCTATCGCACGTATGACGGGCCTGGCTTGCAGGCGTGATGCAAAGCGCTCGGACTCCTCGACAAGCTGCCGAACCACGGCGGATCCAACGGTCCCGCACCCCAAGAGCGCGATGCCAAGCTCCTCAGCACCTCGCCCCGGCTCGGTTGGCGGCGGCTGATCCAGCTTCTCGATCGTGACGGGCATGGCCGTTGCTCCTCCTCTAAGGGAGGGATCGGGCCCACAACCGTCAACGCCGGTGTGAGTGGAGGGCCGTTGGTTGCTCTAACGTCGAGCCCCATCGTCCCCGGGTTCTCACCGGGCTGGCGGTGGCACCTTGGCGGCTTCGCCAGGTTGCCGGGCGGTCACAGGGCCAGATCCCTCGCGCCTCTCTTGATGTCGACCGGCATCATACTGGAAGCGCAGCTAACGGAGCAACCCCCGCTGGTATATCTTTCGCTCGGCTTGAGTGCACAGGAGCGAACCGGGAAGCCCGCCCCGGCCTGGGCCGCGCAAGGCATCGCTGCCCTCGCGGCCACCACGGCGGCGACTCTCCTGTACCTGATCGAGACCAGGCTTTTCGATCTCGACCTCAGGGCTCGAACGATGCCGGGCTCGGATGTGGTCGAGAGCATCGAGCTTCACAGCGTCCTGCTGCTGGCCGGCGGCGCGTCGCTGCTGGCCTGGCTCGCGGCGGCGATCCTCAGACGTCGACGCAGCGGAACGGTCCTGGGCATGACCCCGCGATCCCTGTTCGTCGGGGGCGCCATCCTCATCCTCCTCTCCTCTTTCTACCTGCTCACCTGGGCCGAGAGCACGGAAGCGGTCCTCGGTCTCCTGCCCCTCCACCTTCTGACCGCGGCGATCGTCATCCCAGGGATGAGCCGAACCATCAGGTAGCTCCCCGGCCATGCGAGTCCCACGCCCGCCGAGAACCACGGGGCTTTGGGTGCGCGGTGCTCTCCGCCGCCCTCTCCGAGGCCTCCTGGTGGCGGCAGGGCTGCTGGCAACGGCGCTGGCGACCGTGGCATCCCTCGTGGCGGCCGACTCCCTCGAGCGGCTGTTCATCGCCGACGCGCGAGCCCAGTGGGGAGCGGTGGACGTCGTGGCCTTCACGCCGGGCGAGGCCGTCATAGACGAGGGCTTGTCGCGCATCTCGGGCATCGAGGCGGGGACGCGTCCGGCCGGATGGGCGGGCCGTCTCGTTCTCGATGCCGTGGCGGTCGAGGGCGGGTATCGGGAGCCGGCCGCAAAGCTCCTCGGCTTGTCCGTGGACGAGCAGCAGCTGACCGATCCGGTGGTGGGTCGAGGCCATACGGATTACGTGACCCTCGGCCCCGAGGAGGTGATCGTCAACGAGAGGCTCGCGGAGCGGATACAGCTCGAGATAGGCGACCACATCTCGCTAACCATTGCTGCGCCGGAGTGGGTCGAGGAGGCCGGTCCACAGGAGGTCACGCACGAAGCCGAGGCCTTCCCCTGGCAGCCCACGGTTGCGGGGATAGTGGAGGACCGAGGCGTCGCTGACTTCGGGCGCACCCCGAACCTTCTGACGCGCCTCGACACCGTTCAGCGCATCGCGGAGCTCCCGGGAAAGGTGAGCGCTCTGTACGTCTCGGCACGGCTCGCCGGCCGGGACGAAGCGGAGGAGGTCGCCGAGGACTTCGAGGAGTTCAACCGCCAGGTCGGGTTGATCCAGCTGCCGGTCAAGGAGGACGCCCTCGACATCGCGCGGGACGAGGGCGGCCTGTTCCGCGGGATCTTGCTGACCCTCGCCTTCCTCGTGGTCGTTACCTCGGCTGCCGTCACCGCGAACCTCATCGTGCTGCTCGGCCAGGAGCGGAGCCGGGAGGTGACCGTGCTCCGGGCGCTCGGGATACGGCGCCGGTCGCTCAGGCGCCTCTTCTCCTGGGAGGCGACCGTTTATGCCCTGGTGGCCGCCGCGCTCGGAAGCGCCATCGCCATCCCCGTCGCAGGCTGGCTGGCCCGCAGCATCTCCGACCACTTCGCCTCCATCAGCGCCGGCCGGGGCCGCGAACAGGTCGAGCTGGTCCTGGACGCCCGGCCCCTGACGATCGCGATCGGCGTGTTGATCGTCATCGGCGTGGCGATCCTCGCAGCCCGGTCTGCGGGGCGCCGGGTTGCGGCGCTCGAGATGGACGCGTCCCTACGGGGCGCTCCCCCGGCACTTCAGGCCGAGGATCGCAGCGAGAGGCGACTACGGATCACCACGGGCACTGCCCTGTTCCTGCTGGGCATGGGGCTGACGGCAAGCGACGCAGGGGACCTGCTCCGTTTCCTCGGGCTGAGCCTGTTGCTTGTCTCGGCATGGCTGCGCCGGCGACGACGGGAGCCTCGAGGACCGGCCAGGGAGCGGATCGACACCTGGGCCGCCATCGGAGGCCTCGCCTGGTGTCTGCTTGCCCCCGCCGTCCTGGGTGACTTCGGGCAGGGTGTCCAGTCGAGCTTCGGCCTGCTGGCCATGGCCGGCGCCGGAGCCGTGGCATGTGCCACGGTCCTCCTGGCCTCCAGGTTACCGAAGGTGATGCGCCTGCTGCGGCTCTACATCCCCGGCCGCAGCATGCAGGCTCCCCTGCGCACGGCCGGATCCTTCGCGTCGTTCAACCGCTCGAGGAGCGGGACCGTCATCGGCTCCATCGCCACCGTTCTGTTCATGGTTGCTGCGCTCGCCGTGCTCGGAAGCGCCACCGACGTCGCCGCTGCTCGCCAGAGCGGAGGCTACGACCTGATCGGGACGGCTCACGTCCCGCTGGACGAGGACCAGCTACAGGCCGTCCGGGGCGTCGCGCACGTCACCGCCCTGCGCCACGTCGTGATGGAGGAGAGCTGGTACCACACGGAGGATGACGACGACAACGAGAGCAGCGTCCCATACCCGGTACGAGCGCTACGCC
>JBOGVX010000154.1:0-1932 GCA_050693165.1 Actinomycetota bacterium
CGTCCATCACGTTGACCAGCACGCGGCTCTCCTCGGCCTCCTCGAAGATCGCTTCCCGCTCCTGTGGATCGTTCGAGGAGGCAACGCACAGGAAAGCTCCCGACAGATCTCCCGGGCGGTAGGCGCGGCGGAGGATGGTTGCTCCTCCTTCGACAAGTCGCGCCAGAGACTCAACGGGGCCGGACGCGATGACGAACACACGCGCCCCGGCAGCCAACAGAGCATCGGCCTTGCCGTGCCGGACCGCGTCCTCACCGATCACGACCACGGGACGGCGAGACACCTCGAGGCTCACCGGATACGCGAACGGCAAGTCAAGCCCTCCCTTTCGTCATTGGTCCACCCGTATCAGCTGAAGGAAGAAGACTCGGGTGCACGACTCGCACCACCAGGTTCCCTCCTGCTCGTAAGGACGAAGCTCCTCCAGCCCGCAGTACGGGCAGTTCAGCGGCTCCGCTCTTGGCGTCGCGCTCGGGCTGCGCGGGTCGCTCATGCCGTCGCCAGTTCCAACACATCGTCCACCTCGGACTGAGGCAGCCTGTTGACCCAGGCGGAGAAGTCCTCCGCCTCCTCACGCTCGGCGAGCCAGCAGCGCACGAGGAGCTCGATGAAGTCGGGTAGGTCGTCGGCCGCGACTCGCAGGCCCTTCACCTTCTTCCCGAAGCGGTACTCGCCGCCGAGGTGACCGCCGAGATGAACCTGGAATCCCTCGGTCCTGCCGCCGTTGCCGTCGGGCAACAACGAGCCCATCAGTCCGATGTCCGCGATCTGGTAGCGGGCGCACGAGTTCGGGCAGCCGTTCAGGTTTATGCGCACCCGCTCCGACATCCCGGGCAGACGACGCTCCAGCTCCTCGATCAGCCATGCCGCGCGATGCTTGGTCTCGACGACCGCGAGCTTGCAGAACTCGATCCCTGTGCAGGCCATGATCCCCGTACGAACCGCTCCCGGGAAGCTCGGCAGGCCGATCGCCTCGAGCTCCGCGGTCAGCGGCGCGAGGTCCTCCTCGGCGACATCGAGGATCAGCATCTTCTGCTGGGTCGTGTTCCGAACCCTCCCACGGCCGAACCGACGAGCGAGCTCTGCCACCCGCACGAGCTGAGAGCCGGAGATCCGCCCGGCAACCGGCGAGAGTCCCACGGCGAGCAGACCGTCTCGCTGTCGAGTAGCTCCCAGGTGTTCGCGGTGCGCGTACGGAGACGCCGGCGGCGCGGGTCCGTCCTCAAGCGGAGCGCCCAGGTACTCTGTCTCCAGGACCTCACGCAGCTTCTGCGGCCCCCAATCCTTCATCAGGAACTTGAGACGAGCCTTCGTCCGCGAACGGCGGTACCCGTAATCGCGGAAGAGCCGAGTGATGCCGGTGGTCACCTCCACGGCACGATCGGTGGGCACGAATGCTCCGAGGCGCTGCGCGAACATCGGGTTCGTCCCGAGGCCGCCGCCGACCCACAGGTCGAAGCCTCGCCGCCCGTCTTCCCGCTCGACGCCGACCAGGCCGACGTCCATCACCTCGTGCACCGCGCACTGCTCCCTGCATCCGGAGATGGACACCTTGAACTTGCGGGGCAGATTCGAGAATTCCTTCGTTCCCGTCAGCCTCGAGTTGACGGCGAGCACATAAGGGGTCGCATCGAGCAGCTCGGCCGCCGAGATCCCCGCGAGAGGGCAGCCGAGGACATTCCTCGGCACGTCACCGCAGGTCTGACGGGTCGTGAGCCCGACCGCGGAAAGCCGAGCCCAGATCTGAGGCACGTCCTCGATGCGGATCCAGTGAAGCTGGAAGTTCTGACGGTCGGTCACGTCGCACACGTCCCTGCCGAACCTTTCGCTGATACGGCCGATGGCTTCCACCTGCTCGGCACTGAGCACACCGCCGGGGACTCGGATGCGCTGCATGAAGTAGCCGTCTTCCTCGGGCCTCTGCGTGTACAG
>JBOGVX010000155.1:0-8722 GCA_050693165.1 Actinomycetota bacterium
GTCCAGCGCAGCGTGGTGGACCCGGACCGTGCCCTGATCGCGATAGACGGCGAGGCGATCGTGGCCTCGGCGGTCTCGGCGGCCTTCCAGCTGACGGTCCCCGGGGGGGATTTCGTGCCCTGCTCCGGCATCACGTCGGTGGTCACGTTGCCCACCCATCGTCGCCGCGGGATCGGCCGGGCCCTCATGGAACGCCAGCTCGGGGACGTACACGAGCGCGGCGACCCGGTGGCCTACCTCTGGGCATCTGAGGCGGCGATCTACCAGCGATACGGCTACGGCGCCGGAGCGATGACGGGAACGTTCAAGATCCGCCGAGAGAACACCGGGTTCCTTCGTCAGATCGACACCCCGGGGAGGATCCGTTTGGTCCAGAAGGACGAAGCGCTGAAGGTCGTAGGCGACGTCTACGAGAGGATCCGCCCCACTCGACCCGGGATGACCGACCGCTCGGGTCCCTGGCCCGAGTACCGCTTCCACCACGACGCGCACCACCGCGAGAAGGACATGAGCGACCCGTTCTTCGCAATCTACGAGACCTCGGATGGAGCGCAGGGCACGGTTTCGTACACGATCAAGGACACGTGGAATGATCAAGGCCCGAACCAGGAGCTGGTGATCGACGAGCTGCTGTGGGCCTCGGGCGACGCATACGCGGCCCTGTGGCGTTACTGTCTCGAGGTCGATCTGGTCCGCACCGTCACGGGATGGAAGCGGCCCGTTGACGAACCTCTCCTTAACATGCTCCTCGAGCCTCGCGCCCTCCGCTTCCAGATCCGGGACGGGACATGGCTGCGACTCGTGGATGTGGCGAGAGCACTGGAGGCACGGCGCTACTCGCACGAGGGAAGCTTGGTGCTCGAGATCCGCGACGAGTTCGCGCAGTGGAACGACGGGACCTACGAGCTCTCGGGCGGGCCCGACGGCGCGGCGTGTCAGCAGAGCGGAGCTGCGCCCGATCTCTCGATGCGAGTCGAGGACCTCGCCGCCGCATACCTCGGCGCGGTCCCATTCCGCTCGCTAGCCGCGGCCGGTCGCGTCACGGAGAACAAGCAGGGGGCGCTGAAGACTGCCGACGAGATGTTCTCGTCGGCGGTGGCGCCTTGGTGCCCCTGGATCTTCTGACGAAATAGTCGATCCATGCCATTGACCTGACAACGGTCGAAAGGGAATCCTTGTGCTTAGAGGATCGGAGGGATAGATCACCGGCAGAACAGCGCTGCTCGGCGACCTTGCTCGAGCCGTGAACGCCCCACTGCGAGGCGACGGCCGCATCCGGATCGAGCGGTTGGCCTGGCGCTCGAGTCAGGACCCCGGTGGGGCGCTCTTCTTCTGCGCCCCTCATAGGGGGCAGACCGAGACCGAGGTGGCCAGGAAAGCGAGCGCGTCCGGAGCGAGGGCGATAGTGGCGAGCAGGTGGCTCCCCCTACGGATCCCTCAGATCCGGGTGCCCTCGATACATACCTACATGGGCCGCATCGCCTCCGAGTTCTACGACAGGCCCTCGGACAAGCTCGTCGTCGCGGCGGTGACCGGCACCAACGGGAAGACGACGGTCACCTACCTGCTCGAATCGATCTTCAAGGCCGCCGGCCTGACACCGGGCGTTGTGGGAAACACCGGCGTCTGGCTCGATGGGGAGCTGCTCCATCCCCCGAGTGCACAGCGCTCCTTCCAATCACCGCTCCTCCATCGCCGGCTCCACGAACTTCGCGAGGGCGGCGCGCTGGCGGTGGCCATGGAAGCGTGGGCCTATGCCCTGGAACAGCACAGGCTCAATGGCCTGCACGTCGCATGCGCGATCTTCACGAACTTCACGCGCGACCACCTCCGGCACTTCGGAACCATGCACCGGTACCTGAGAGCCAAGGCCAAGCTGTTCACGCCGCAGTACACCGACCGAATCGTGCTGAACGCGGACGCGCCGGAATCATTCCTCTTCGTCAGGTCCGATCTTCCCGTCCTCACCTACGGGATAGCCAGGCCGGCGGATCTGAATGCGACCGAGGTTCAGACAACGGCGCAGGGAGTCTCGTTCCGCGTGGGCGATCTGCGTTTGCGCTCCCCCCTGCTCGGTCTGTTCAACGTGGAGAACTGCCTGGCGGCCGCAGCCGGCGCGAGATGCCTCGGGCTAGAGGATGACGTCATCGCCGAAGGGCTGGAGACCGTCCGGCCCGTGCCCGGGCGACTTCAGCCCATCCAGGTCGGCCAAGAGTTCCGCGTCTTCGTCGACTACGCTCACACTCCCGACGGCCTTGACAAGATGCTCGACGCGGTACGCCCCCTGACGCCGGGCCGGATCCTGCTGGTGACCTGTTGCGGAGGTGACCGGGACCGGGGCAAGCGTCCGATGATGGCGGAGATCGCCACCGCGAAAGCGGACCTCACGGTCATGACTACCACTAGCCCCGGCTCGGAGGATCCGCTGGACATCATCGCCGACTGGGAGGCTGGCGCCGCCGCCGGACGGTACGTTGTGGAGGTCGACAGACGAAGCGCCATAGCCATGGCTCTCGGGAAAGCGACGCACGGAGACACCGTGGTCATCGCCGGCCACGGCCACGAGACTGAACAGAACTGGGGCGATCACACCGTGCCGTTCGACGACCGCGTGGTCGCTACCGAGGAGCTCGCCCGACTCACCGGTGCGGTGCGCGATGGTGGAACTCACGGGTGAGCCGAACCGAGCTTGAACAGCCTGATGAACGGCCCGCCCGTGGCATGGCCCGGATAGCCATCAGGCGGGTATTACCGCGATCCGAAACCGAGGCGGCGCTCCGCCCGCGCTCGGGGCTGGTCCAGGAACGGACCGGGGGCAGTCCGAACGTGCTCGAGGCAGAGGCCGGCCCGGTCACCGGGTACCGCCGCATCGTCGAGATCGAGGAACGCGACAGGGACGACGTTCAGGTCATCGAGACCATCGAGTACCGCCTGGCGATCCCTTTCTTCGGCTGGCTGTTCGCCCTCCCGATCCGTCGCGCACTGAAGCGCGGCGACACGAAGATCCCGTGGTGGGCACCCCCCGACCGCGTCGACGCCCGAGGAGCGACGGTTCTCGGCAGTCTCGCGGTCGCTTCGGCTGTCGGCGGCTACGTGGGCGGACTCCTCTCCCACACGATCGCTTTCGCGGGCCAGGAGTTCGACGCGAGCGCTTCGGCTCAGGGCGCAGCAGGCATAGCGGCGAGGTTCGGCGGCGTGATCGCGCTGATCCTGGCGGCCAGCGCCGCGGACAGGATCGGCCGGCGGCGGGTCATCATCTGGACCGCAGCCGCGGGATGCATCGTCACGGCGATCGGCGCGGCTGCTCCTTCGCTCGTCTGGCACACCGCGGCCCAGGCGATAGCCCGGCCGCTCGGGCTAGCGTTGCTGGTCTGCATCTCGATAGCGGCTGCGGAGGAGATGCCGCGTGGCTCGCGAGCTTATGCGGTCAGCGTCCTGGGGATGTCGGCCGCGCTTGGCAGCGGGATCGGGATCATCGCCCTGCCGCTGGCCGATCTGGCGCCGTGGGGGTGGAGGCTGCTACACGTCCTTCCCCTGGTCGCGCTCCCCTTACTCCTCCGCGTGGCCCGTCACCTCCCGGAGACGCGACGATTCATGCGGCGCCACGCCGAGGCGCGGATGTCCGGCCACGCCGCCCGGTTCTGGCTTCTCGCGATCTCGGCGGTCCTCGCGAACGTCTTCTTCGCCCCAACCTCCTTCTTCCTGAACAAGTTCCTCGTTGACGAGCGAGGGTTCTCGGCGACGGCGGTCTCGCTTTTCACCCTGGCGACGGCGACCCCGGGCGCGATCGGCGTGCTGATCGGAGGACGGCTCGCAGACACGAAAGGACGAAGGCCGGTCGGCGCGGTCGCGCTCGCCGTCGCGACGCTCGGCACTGTCCTGGCGTTCCAATCCGTCGGCGCATCTCTCTGGCTGTGGACGCTGCTCGCGTCGGTCGTCGGGTCCGCCTCCGTGCCCGCGCTCGGCGTATACGGGCCCGAGCTGTTCCCCACCTCGTTACGCGGCCGCGTCGGAGGACTGCTTGCCATCACCGCGCTGGTGGGCAGCGCGATCGGGCTTGTGGTCGGCGGCGCGGCGGCGGATACGCCGGGGGGTCTGGCGAACGCTCTGATACCGCTCTCCGTCGCACCCCTCTTGGTCGCCGCACTGGTGCTGCTCGCCTATCCGGAGACCGCCAAGCGGGAGCTCGAGGACATCAACCCAGAAGACCGAGACTGAAATCGGGCCTTAAGGCCCAGAGGAAAAACACGCCGGAAAGCCGACTTGTTGGGGTGCGGTGCGGGTGAGAGAACTGTCTCCCGCTATGAGCAACTTCCCCGCAGCCCGCTCACCCGGCGACCTTCCGGTCGACCGGCGTCCCTCGCGCCAGTTGAGGCTGTCCCCGCCCATCCGCGTCGCGATCGTCGCCGCGCTGCTCGCGACGTGCTGGGGGGCTGCGTACAACGTGGGCCCGAACATCATCGGAACCCACCTGTTCTACGTTCCGTTGCTCCTCAGCGCCTACTGGTTCGGCTCGATGGGCGCGCTGCTGACCGGTGTCGCGGGAGCCATCCTGGCCGGGCCGCTGCTGCCGCTCGATCCCGCGACCGGCGAGGCGCAGCTCGAGGCGCTGTGGCTGAGCCGAGCGTTGTCGTTCCAGGTGATAGGACATCTCGCCGCGTGGTGCTTCGGCCGGCCTCGCGGAGAGGCCGCTCTGGAGAAATCCCGGCGGCGAGTGACCACCGTCAACGCCCGGCTGAGCCACGACCACGGGAACGAAGCCGACCGCGGCGAGGCCATCGAGCGGATACGCAACCTGGTAGACGATCCCTCGGCGATCCGGATCGTCTTCCAGCCGCTGGTGAACCTGAAGACGAACCAGCCCTTCGCCATGGAAGCGCTCAGCAGGTTCGCGCTCGAGCCTCGCCGCGGTCCCAACAAGTGGTTCGAGGAAGCCTGGAGGGTGGGGCTCGGGATCGAGCTGGAGCTGGCCGCCGTGAAGCGTGCGGTCGCGTACATCGACCGGCTACCTCCCGGATGTCTCCTCAGCGTGAATGTTTCGCCCGACACCGTCATCGCTACCGAGTTCTGCGACCTGATCCAGACGCTGCCCGTCGACCGGATGATCCTCGAGCTGACGGAACACTCGAGGATCGACGAGTACCCGACCGTGACCGAAGCGCTGCGAGTGTTCCGGGAGGACGGAGGGACGTTGGCGATCGACGACACCGGGGCCGGCTACGCGACCTTCCGGCACGTGCTCGAGCTCATCCCGGACATCATCAAGCTCGACATCGAGCTCACGCGCCGGGTCGAGAACGACGCCGTCCTGCGGGCCCTGACGCAGAGTATGGTCCGCCTTGGGCTGGAGCTCGACGCCATGATCGTTGCCGAGGGAGTCGAGACCGAGGACCAGATGATGGCCCTCCGTGAGCTCGGGGTGCAATACGCGCAGGGCTACTACCTCAGCAAGCCCGCTCCGATCCGCATCCCCGACGCCTCGCCGCCCCCCGCCTCGCTCGACCTGGCGGATGCGCGCGCCGCCTCCTACGGTCTCCTCCACGAGATCGCCTCAGACCAGCGGCAAACTCGCGGCAAATCAGCCTAGCCGGCCCCATCCGGCCGAAGCTCAACGCCGGGCCTCTGGAAGCCGACTAAACCTGTGCAGTGTCTGAACAGCTGACCGCGCCTTCCGAGCGTGAGGCGATGCGGAGGTTCGCCCGCGCCCTCACGGCATACAAGGACGTCCTGCGCCCTGCCATAAGGGAGGAGCGGCTCTCCCGCCCCACCCCGGGCCCACCCGTTGACGAGGTTCTGGCCGCCGAGTCCCGCACGCTCGTGGCCGCCTTCTCCGAAGCCGACGGTCATGTGAGCGGCACCGAGCAGGTGGCGCTGTGGGCAGCGGAGGGCGACGGGGGCGACCCAGCCACGTCAGGGGGCGTTCCCGCCGCTCTAGAAGGAGCCCTCGCCGGAGCGACCGAGTGGCTCGGCAGGATCGCCGGCCTCGAGGTGATGGACGCCCAGGACCGAGCCCGACGGTTCGCCCGAGCGGCCATCGACCTGGCCGAGGCGACCTACTCTCTGGACGGCATCGGGCCGGGCGAATCCGCCGACCTGGAGACCTTCCGGGAGTCGCTCGAGGAGCGGCTGGCAACCGTAACCGACGCGGAGCCCTCGTCCAACGATCCTGAAGCTGCCGCGGAGACGCTGGAGAGGATCTTCACCGACCTCGAGGCGTTGGTCGGCCTTCGGGACGTCAAGGACCAGGTCACGACGCTCTCGAACCTGCTCCGGGTCCAGGCTCGGAGGCTCGAGCTGGGCCTGGCCGAGGTGACGGCCGCCCGTCACATGGTCTTCGTGGGGCCGCCCGGCACCGGCAAGACCACGGTGGCTCGCCTGGTAGGACGGATCTTCCGCGCCCTCGGGTTGCTCGACAAGGGGCACGTGGTGGAGGTCGGCCGCCAAGACCTGGTGGCCGGCTACATGGGACAGACAGCGATCAAGACCGACGCCGCCGTGGAGCGCGCGCTCGACGGCGTGCTGTTCATCGACGAGGCATACACGCTAGCCTCCGACACCGACGAGGACTTCGGACACGAGGCCATCGCGACGCTGCTCAAGCGGATGGAGGACGATCGCGACCGCCTGGTCGTCGTCGTCGCGGGCTATCCCGAGGAGATGCGGGAGTTCCTGTCCTCCAACCCTGGCCTCGCCAGCAGGTTCCCGGAGACCATCGAGTTTCCCGGCTTCTCACCAAGAGAACTGGTCGAGATCCTCGAGCGGTTCTGCGACGAGGCTCAGTACCGCATGGAGCCCCGGGCGAAAGAGAGGGCCGGGGCCATGCTCAAGGCCGCGTGGGAGAAGAGGGATCGCTCATTCGGGAACGCCCGGATGGCACGGAACCTGTTCGAGGACGTGGTCGCCGAGCAGGCGAACCGGGTCGTCCGTGAGGGGGACATGGACCGCGAGGCGGTTTCTTCCCTGACGGAAGAGGATTTCGCCGCCGTGGCGGCGAACTAACCCTTGACAGCCATACTGCCGATTCATAAGGTGAGCGACCACATGAAGACGACTCTCGCAACCGGTTACTGGTGGGCCTGGCGCCCCTCAGATGGGGCGGGAGTCTGGCGTGGCCTGATGTAGCCCAGAGCACCCCCCGCACCATCTGAGGACCTCCGATCTCGGAGGTCTTTTTCTTTTCCCGAAGGGAGCGTCATGGCCGTAGCAGCGAACCGGATAAGCACCGACCTCATCACCCCGCTGGGTGCGTACGTGCGCCTGCGCTCTCTCGGGCCGAGCTTCCTGCTCGAGTCCGTAGAGAAGGGCCGGCTCGGCCGGCACAGCTTCGCCGGGTACGGGACGCGGCTGGTCGGCTTCGAGGAGGCTCGGGAAGTCGTGGCCGGTGGCTCTCCGGTGATCGGCTACCTCGGCTACGACAACGTTGCGGCCCTCGAGCCCGTGGTGCTCCCCGACCGCGGCGGGGACCTCCCGGTGACCGCTTTCGTGGTGCCCGACCTGCTCCTCGAGTTCGACCACCTGCTCGGCACCGCCGAGGTGATCGTCGGCGACGCCGAGCGTGCCGAGGCGATCCTGGCCGCACCGATCGGGCGGCCTGAGGGGGAGGCCGAGGAACCCGCGCGCGCGACCAAGCGATTCCCCGACCAGGAGACGTACGAGGAGCAGGTCCGCGTCGCCAAGGAGCACATCCGCGCGGGCGACGTGTTCCAGATCGTGCTGTCTCAGCGGGCCGAACGGGCCACCTCGGCGGGAGCGCTGGACATCTACCGGAGCCTGCGACGCATCAACCCCTCGCCGTACCTGTTCCTGCTCGAGCTGAGGGGCTTCTCGCTGATCGGGTCCTCACCGGAGGCTCTGGTCAAGCTCGACGGATCGCGAGCGAGCGTGAACCCGATCGCGGGCACCGCCCCGACCGGGCCCGGCGCGGCGGAGCAGCTGCTCGCTTCCGAGAAGGACCGCGCCGAGCACGTGATGCTCGTCGACCTCGCTCGCAACGATCTATCGCGAGCGTGCCGGCCGGGAACCGTTCAGGTCGAGCGGTACCTGGAGCCCGAGGCCTACTCGCACGTCACGCACCTGGTGTCCGAGGTCGTGGGCGAGCTCCGCGACGGCGTCCGGCCGTTCGACCTGCTGGTCGACTGCTTCCCCGCGGGGACAGTGACGGGGGCGCCGAAGGTTCGGGCGATGCAGCTGATCTCGGAGATCGAGGGCTACCGGCGCGGCGCCTACGGCGGAACGGTCGCGTACTGCCTGCCGGACGGAACGCTCGACGCGTGCATCGCGATCCGGATGATCGTGCTGAATGGCGGCGTCGCGCACCTGCAGGCCGGCGCCGGGATCGTGGCCGACTCGGATCCGGAGCTCGAGCACCGCGAGTGCCTGGCGAAGCTTGCGGCCCTCGAGGCAGCGATCGACGAGGCGGAGGGCCAGCTGTGATCCTGCTCATCGACAACTACGACAGCTTCACGTACAACCTCGCGCACCTCCTTGCGGAGTCGGGAGCGGAGGTGCGCGTCGAGCGCAACGACGCGATCACCGAGGATGAGGCCGAGTCGCTCTCGCCCACGCACCTGGTGATCTCGCCCGGCCCGGGCCGCCCCGCTGCCGCCGGAAACATGCCCTCGATCCTTCGCCGCCTCGCACCTCGCGTTCCCACGCTCGGAGTGTGTCTGGGGCATCAGGCGATCGTCGAGGAGTTCGGCGGGGCGGTCGGGCAGGCGAAGCG
>JBOGVX010000156.1:0-7932 GCA_050693165.1 Actinomycetota bacterium
GTCATAGGGATGGGGAAGCTCGGGGGAGAAGAGCTGAACTACGCGAGCGACGTCGACGTCATCTTCGTCCACGAGGAGAGCGGGCCGGACGCTCAAGCCGAGGCCGGCAAGAGAGCCGCGGCCATCATCCGCCTGCTCTCCGAGCCGACGGTGGAGGGAACCGCCCTCCGCGTGGACGTCGACCTGCGGCCCGAGGGGAGAGCCGGAGTACTTTCCCGGTCGCTCGCGGCGACTCTCGAGTACTACCGCGCGCATGCGGAGACGTGGGAGAAGCAGGCCTGGCTGAAGGCTCGCCCGGTCGCCGGTGCGATCGTCCTCGGCCGCAAGGTCCTCCGCGGGCTCGAGCCGCTCATCTATCCGGAGCTGCTCGATCCCTCCGCGATCGAGGAGGTCCGGGCGATGAAGGCCCGGATCGAGGAGTACGTCCGCGCCAGCGGCAAGGAGGCGACCGAGGTCAAGCGCGGCCGAGGAGGCATCCGCGACGTCGAGTTCGCGGTGCAGCTGCTTCAGCTCGTCCACGGCCGCCGGGACACCGAGCTCAGGCATCCGGGGACGCTGGCGGCTCTCGATGCGCTGGCGGAGCACGGCTACGTCGCGCGCGCCGATGCCGCGGCGCTCGCGGAGTCCTACCGTTTCCTGCGCAGGCTGGAGCACCGGCTCCAGCTCCAGCGAGAGGTGCAGACGCACGAGCTCCCCTCCGACGCTCCTTCTCTCACGCGTCTCGCCCGCTCGATGGGCCTCGCCGACGCGAACGCTCTGACTCACGCGTACGAGGACCACACCGGCGTCGTGCGCGGACTCCACGAGCGGCTCTTCTACCGCCCGCTGCTCGAGGCATTCGCGGCGCCCACCCCGGCTCCGGGTCGCGACCGCGAGGCGACCGTCGAGCTGCTCAGCGGTCTCGGCTTCACCGACCCCGCCGCCGCGTACACACGGTTCGAGGGGCTGGTGGCCTCGAGCACGCGGCTCGGTCGGGTGCTCGCCCACGTCTTCCCGGTCATCGCGCCCGCCGTGGCGCTAGCATCCGATCCGGACGCATCGCTCGTCCGGTTCGCGCGCGTCGCGGAGTTCCTCGCGAAGGACGAGGAGATCGCGGACCGCATCGCGTCGGATCCTCAGCTCGGGGTGCGGATAGCGCGAACCGTCGCGGTCTCGTCCTGGGCGGCAGACGTGCTCGCCTCCGAGCCCGGAGCGGCCTCGCGGCTCGAGAGTAAGCCCGCCGAGGGCGCGCCCGACCCCCTGACCGTCGTCGGCTCGTACGCGGCCGGCGAGCTGGCCGTCCCCGAGGTGGGACGCGTGCTGGCGCGCGTCGGAGATGCCGCGATAGCCGCCGCGCTCGAGGCCGCGAACCCGACGATCCCGTTCGCGGTGATCGGGCTCGGCAAGCTCGGCGCCGAGGAGCTGAACTTCGCCTCCGACCTCGACGTCGTGTTCGTCTACGAGGGCGAGGGATCCGAGGCGTTCGCCGAGGCCGCCCGCGTCGCCGAGAAGGTCATAGCCGGAGTGACGGAGGCGGGATTCGAGGCCGACGCCGACCTGCGGCCCGAGGGGAAGAGCGGCCCGCTCGCCAGGTCCATGGCCGCGTACCTCGAGTACTGGCAGGGCTGGGCGCAGACGTGGGAGTTCCAGGCGCTGCTCAAGGCCCGGCCCGTTGCCGGCGACGAGCTCCTCGGCAAGCGCTTCGTCCTTGCCGCGGAAGACTTCTCGTACCGAGAGAGCCTCCCGCTCGAGCGCGTCGCAGAGATCCGCCGGATGCGCGTGCGCATGGAGGAGGAACGCGTCAAGCCGCCGGACGCCCGGCGGTACCACTTCAAGCTGGGGCGCGGCGGCCTGGCCGACGTCCAGTTCGCGGTCGAGCTGTCACAGCTGCGCCATGGCTTCGACAAGCCCGGGATCCGCGCGCGCAACACGCTCGAAGCTCTGGAAGCCCTCGCGAGAGAGAGGCTGGTCGAGGACAGCGTCAGCCTCGCTCTCGGCGAGGCGTACGTGTTCCTGAACGAGGTGAAGAACGCGCTGGAGGTTGACCGTCGCATGCGGGCCGAGGCGATACCGCCGAGCGCCGAGGGACAGCTGTCGCTCGCACGCAGGCTCGGATACGAGCAGTACCCGCGCGCGGCCTTCCTCGAGGACTACCGGCGCATCACCAGGCGCGCTCGCGCCGCGATGGAGCGAGTGTTCTACGGAGAGGACGAGTAGGGGCGGCCGCAGCCGCCCCCACCTTTCCGCCTAGCAGCTGATCGTGTCCTGGCTGTTGTGGCCGCAGCGATCCCTGCCGGCCCCGCCCTTGAGGACGTCCTTCTTCGGGCCGCCCTTCAACGTGTCGTTGCCCTTGCCACCGGCAAGCGTGTCCTTGCCCTTCTCGCCGTAGATCTTGTCGTTGCCGCTTCCGCCCCTGGCCTTGTCGTTGCCGCCGCCGGCGTAGATGCGGTCGTTGGCGCCCTTCCCGTTGATCCTGTCGTTGCCGCCCGAGCCGCAGATCACGTCCTTGCCGTTCGTGCCTTTCAGCACGTCCTTCACGGCCGAGCCCAGAACGATGTTCCCCGCGGCATTCTTGCACTTGGCTATGTCGCTCTTCGGCAGCGCCTTGGAGCTGGTCACCTTCGCTATCTCGACGTTGCTCGAGGACGTGGTCACGCCGTCGTTGTAGACGCCCTTGATCCTGTACGCGAAGGTCCCGTTGGGCCGGTCCGTCACCAGGAGGTTCTCGTTGGTCGTGTTACCGAGCGTCGACCACGTTCCGGTGTACAGCGCCAGGTCGTCCACGTACCATCCGCACGGCTGCGACGCGGCGCGGTCGTCGGGCCCGGGCGTGTAGTCGAACCTCAGCAGGACCGACTTGCCCTTGAACTGCTCGAGGCTCGCCCGCCGCAGCTGGAAGCCCTCCGTCAGAGTGACATCTGGGTTGGTCGGGTCGCAGATCTCGTGGCTCGGGGTTCCTCCCACGCTGCTCGGAGTCGGCACGACGACGTCCAGCGACTCCCATTGGAGCTGCTCCGGCGGGGTGCCGGGCTGCGCCAGCGCTATCTCCACCCGTCCCGTGTCGTCGCCCTCGTTCTGGAACAGCGACCAGTACGCCAGCTCGGGATCGCCCTGCGACGGGATCGATATGGGGTTCTTGAGCGTCATGATCGAGTGGCCGCCCGCAGGTGGGGCCGGGAAGTTGTCCGGCGTCACGCCGGTCCAGAAGCTTCGCTCCCCGCCGTGGCTCTGGTTGCCCCGGAACTTGGTAGTGCCGCTGTCGCTGGGCTGCCACGGCTCGATGCCGGCCGTGTCGGGTGGGGTGACCTCCCAGTTGTCCAGAGTCTCCGCAGGCTCCTCGAAGAGGGCCCGGAAGTCGGGCGACTCCTCGACGCGGAACCGCTCGAACCCATCACGGGTGCCCTCGAAGTTCCAGTTGAGGGCGAAGTTGCCGTCCTCGGCGTCGGCCTGAGCGATGGCGTCGAGCACCGGGCCGGCGAAGTTCGAGCCGATCGCAGTGATCGGGATCGTCATCACGTCCTGGGTCCCGCCGGCTCCTCTAACGGTGAGAGTGGCGGTGTACTTGCCGATGGCGTCGTACGCGTGCGTGGTGTTCTTGCCGGTTCCCGTCGCTCCGTCGCCGAAGTCCCACTCGTAGGTCAGGGCGCTCTCCGGCTGAAGCGCCCGGGTCGTGGTGTTCGAGTACTGGTAGGAACCTGCGGCGTCGAAGCTCACGGCCTGGTTTACCAGGGTCTCGTTCGGCAGCGCCTCGAAGTACGCAACCGGATCCGTGTTCGAGGTCTGAGCTCCTGCGTTGTCCGGCTGGAGCATCCCCCAGGCCTCGACCTGTGCGCACATCTCCTGCCCCTTTGCCCAACCCTCGGAGGCGAACATGCCGGTCGGGTCCGGAAGCGGGAGGGGGCTGGCCAGCGCGCTGGTGAGCCGGTTGATGCGGGTCAGGTTGTCGTTGTTGGTGTGGAGGATCGTGATCCCCTCCGCGGAGCCGGGACTACCGTCGGCGTGCGGGCCGAAGTAGTCCGGGAACAGATTGAAGATCGGCACGCCGATGGCCTCGAAGTTCGAGTAGTCGCTTCCGAATATCGCCAGGCCGCCCAGCGCGGTCACGATGTTGCCCCGGTCAGAAGAGCTAACCGGCTGCGTGCCGTCGTTGCCGGCCGTCGCCTCGGCGTCGGACACGAAGATGGGCTCTTCGCCGGTGGGGGTCGTGAGCGAGTCGTCGAGGTACTCGAAGACCTCGTCCACCACCGTCTCGGCCTTGGTGTTGAAGGTCTCGATCCGTGTCTTGACCTCTGGCTGATCGTTGAAGTTCGCCGGGTTCGCGAGCTGGAGCACCTCGGGGGTCCTCTGCGCGAAGTTGCCATCCTTGTACGCCGGGTAGGCCCCTGCACACGGGTCGACGTTGAAGTAGGCCCGGACCTGGTCCTCCTCATCGGGCGGGATGTTGTTGGCGACGTAGTCGATCGAGCCGAACGTCCCGGACTCCTCCGAGTCCCAGGGCATGAACTTGATCGTCGCGGAGGGCCGGGTGCCGGTCTTCCTCCAGTAGTCCGACATGATGTACGCCATCCGCATGATCTCGGCGTGTCCCTCGGCCGAGTCCCACGCGGGCGCCGGGGCGGTGTCGGTGACGTCGTAGTGGGCGCCGACGATCACCGTCTCCTCGGGGTGATCGGCGCCGGGTACCACCGCGGCGATGTTGTAGGCCTGGCCACCGGAGGCTCCCGGGGATCCCCCGGGGACGCCTCCCCGGCCCGCGCCGGGGGAGACGAAGGGGTACCGGTGCACGGTCCCACCGAAGTCGGCGAGCAGCGTCTCCATCGAGTGCTCGTAGTAATCGAGGTACTCCAGCTGGTTGTTGAAGCACTCGCCGGCTGTGGGCAGGTCGGGGCTGGGGGGGCAGGTCCCGTGCACGGTCGAGGTCCCTCCTGGGCCGGAGTAGCCCGTGTAACCGGTGCGAGCAACCGGATCGCTCGCGTCGTCGTCCATGTCTCCCTCGAGACAGTCGGGGTGCTGATCTTCCGGTTGGAGGGCGTTGCAGTTGTCTCCGGGATGGCGGTGCGGGAGCGTGAGCGCTTCCCACACATTCGTGTCGTAGGTGACGAATTTCCCCGTCGGGTTGGGGTCGTTGAGCGCAGGCGGTCCACCGCTGGGATTGGGGATAGTGGCGCTACCCGGCGCGGCTGTCACCTCATCGGGTGGACCGTAGTAGCCGATCGGCGTGTAGTCGATCTGCGTCGGATCGAGAAGGGGCTGAGAGTGGTCGGCGCTCGCCGGAGACGCCGGGATCAGCGGCATGGTGGCGAGCAATGCGGCGATGACGAGGATCGATCTCGAGCGCACGGGCTGTTCCTCCTGATAGGGGTTCCGCAGAAACTATACCCGGGACCAGCGGAAACACTCCGGGGGCCAATCTTTCGGCGGGTCGTATCATTGATGTTGTCGTGTCCCTGCGTTCCACATTCCTTGTCCTGGCCTCTGTGCTCTTCGCCGTCCCGGCGAGCGCGGAACAGGCGTGCGCCACCAACCACATGAGGGCCCGCCTGGAGGTCTTCTCGGAGGGCTCGCTGTCGCGGCCGCTCTACTGGGTGGCCGAGAACGGCGGCCAGTCGACGTTCACGGTGCGGATCATCGGATCGGGCTGCGACGGCTCCGCCTCTACCATCAACTACGCGGTCGAGCAGGGCAGCGCGACGACGCCGGCCGATTACTCGCACATCAACCAGCCCATAACGTTCGTGAACACGGTCGGTCACCCGGATACGCAGACGAGGAGCGTGTCGATAACCGACGACCTGCTGCCCGTCGATGCCGCCGTGGAGGTGGCCACCATCAAGCTGACCAGCGCGTCGGGGGGCAGCCTGATCCCGCCGACCACGGCGCCCCTCATCATCGTGGACGACGACGGGGCCACCTCTCGAGTCTCGCTGGCCGACGGGCCATACGAGGAGAACGAGTCCAGCGCGATCACCACACCGTCCGGGGGTGTGCCTGTGTTCAGGGCGGGCGACGCATCCGGCACGACGACCGTCGATTACACGATCTCCGGCGGGACGGCGACGCAGGGATCGGACTACACGGGACCGACCTCCGGGACGCTCACGTTCCAGCCGGGTGATCGCATGGAGCTCGTGCCGATCCAGATCATGGATGACGCGGCCGTCGAGTCGCCCGAGACCGTGGACGTCGACATCAGCGGCACCGGCGTGGAAGGCACGACGAAGGTGACGATGACGATTACCGACAACGAGGAAACCCTTCCGCCGGCCAGCTCGATCCATCACCCCAATCAGGGGCGCCGCTACCTGTCCGACAACTTTCTCATCAGGGAGATCCACATCTTCACCACCGACGAGGGAGGAGCGGGGACGGTCGCCGCGGAGCTGGCCCTGAGGCGCAACATGAAGGACAGGTCCTGCGCGTGGTGGACGGGCAAGAAGTTCAAGAAGGGCCAGTGCGACAAGGAACGCTGGCTGAAGACCGGCAAGTACGAGACGGACTTCTTCTTCATCCGCATGAATGAGCTCGCGGCCAGCGTGGGCCAGATCAAGAACTACTCGGCGTTCTCGCGGGCGATCGACGGCGCGAAGAACGTCGAATCGGACTTCGAGGTCGGCCGCAACGCCAACACCTTCGAGGTGAAGAAGGCGAGATGAAGGCGCGCGCGCGGGTCGCCGTTGTCGCGGCGGTCGCCGGCCTCCTCGTTCCCGCACCGGCCCGGGCCTGTGCGACGGGCCACCTCGGGCTGAGGTGGGCCGCATTCCAGCCGCCCGGCGACGATTTCGGTCCCGTCTACCTCTATTGGGTAGAGGAGCCCGCAAGCGGCGACTCGACGGTCGAGCTGACGATCCGGGCCGACCCCGAGGGCAGCTGTACGAGCCCGGCCCAGCCGGCCACGGCCACCTACGCGGTCGAGCCGCCACCGGTGGGGACGCCGAGGTCCGCCGCGCCATCGCAGGACTATGAGGCGATCCTCGCGGGAAGCACCGGCCCGCTCTACGACCACCGGCAGCCTCCGAACGAGCACGTCTTCGACGTGACCGTTCATTCGGACGCGCCGCTGCCGGAGCCGGTAGTGGAACAGGCCAGGGCTCACATCACGCTCACCGACGCCAAGCCTCAGATCCCGCAGGACGTTCCCCTGTGGATCGTGGACAGCGACGGCCTGTCGAGGGCTTCCCTGGAATCCGCTGGGCCGTACCAGCAGCAGGAGCTGTTCCGCGACATCGAGATACCAGTGTTTCGAGCGGGCGACGCCGGCGCACCCCTCAGCGTGGACTATTCGTTCGCCGGCAGCTCGGCCAGCCCCGCGATGCCGGGAGAGGACTTCACGGTTCTTTCGCCCCAGCCGCTCGTCTTCGGACCCGGAGAGCGGTTGCAGTTCATCGACCTAGCCGTGCGCGCGGACGGCATGGCCGAGCCCACCGAGGAAGCAACGGTCGTCATCACCTCGCCAAGCACCGTCGATCCCACCGATCCGCTCAGCGCCACCATCGAGATCGTCGATTCACCGGGCGGCTATGCGCTGCCATCGAGCCGCTTCCATCATCCGCGGCAGCGCCTCCGCTATCCCCCGGACGATTACAGGCTCCGGGAGATACACGTCTTCACGGAGAAGGGTGGGGGAGGAGTGGTGTCGGAGGCGGAGATCGCCATCCGGATGAACCGCAAGGGAGGGGTCTGCTCGTGGCTGACGGGCAACAAGTTCCGGAAGGGGGACTGCGGGGAGCCGCGGTGGATACCGAGCGATGGCCAGTACGAGGCCGACTTCTTCTACTTCCGGCTCCGGCAGCTGAGCCCGAGCAAGGGGAGCATCCGGAGCTACACGGCCTACTCCCGGGCTATCGATGTGGCCCAGAACGCCGAGACTGAGATGGCGCGCGGCCGAAACGCGAACACCTTCGAGGTGAAGACGGCCACCAAGTGAAGAGGCCGCCCCGAAGGGCGGCCTCTGTC
>JBOGVX010000157.1:0-21773 GCA_050693165.1 Actinomycetota bacterium
CTTCTATTTCCTGCTGATCCGGCCGCAGCAACGGCGTGTCCGACAGCAGAGGCAGCTGGTGGACAGCCTCCGGATAGGAGACGAGGTCATCACGATCGGAGGCATGTTCGGCACTATCCTCGAGATGGACGACGAGACCATCACCCTGGACGCCGGCGCCGGGACCCGGCTTCGCTACTTGAGGCAGGCCGTGGCTCGGAAGTTCGTCGAGGAGACGGAGACCGAGGACGAGGAGGCGGGCGAGGAGTCGTGAAGGAGGAGGCGCCTGCGGGCGAAGCCTCGCTGACGCTGGACGACATCCAGGAAGACCCCGTCATATCGGCTTACATAACGCAGGCCGACCGGGTGATGGATGGGCTCGGTTTCACCGAGCACGGGTTCCGCCACGCGAACCTGAGCGCGAAGATCGCGTTCAACGTGATGAGCCGGCTCGACTTCCCGGAGCGCGACACCACTCTCGCCGCGATCGGCGGATATCTGCACGACATCGGCAACGCGATCAGCAGGTGGGGGCACGGCCAGACGGGTGCGGTACTGGTCCATCAGCTGCTATCCGACAGGCTGCCTGCACCCGAGCTCGGCGTCGTCATGGCCGCCGTCGGGAACCACGAGGAGGACGACGGTATGGGGGCGGGGCCCGTTGCGGCCGCCGTCATCCTGGCCGACAAGTCCGACGTGCACAGGTCGCGGGTCCGCAAGACCGCCCAGATCGACTTCGACATCCATGACAGGGTGAACTACGCGGCCGAGCAGTCCTTCCTGAGGGTCGACTCGGCGGCCCGAACCATCACCCTCGAGCTCAAGATCGACACCGCGATCTCTCACGTCATGGAATACTTCGAGATCTTCCTGGGCCGCATGATGATGTGCCGCCGGGCCGCCGAGCAGCTCGAGTGCTCCTTCCACCTGGACATCAACGGAGCGTCGCTGCTCTAGCCCCTCCTGGGAGCTCTTGTCGCGGAAGCTGCCCGACTTAGTAGACTCGGCAGCCGCCATGACCTCCAGACTCGCACGCCAAAGAAGCAGGCCGTGAAGACCCGCGGGCTCGTAGTTTCGATCGTGATGGTCTTCGCCCTGGTCGGAGCCTCCGTCTACGGCTTCCTCACGGGTTTGAAACCGCAGCTCGGTCTTGACCTGGTCGGAGGCGTCTCTGTAGTCCTCACGGCTCCTGATGGAACCACGGCGCCCGTGATGGAGAAGACGCTGGAAACCATCCGGGCCCGCGTGGACGCACTCGGCGTCGCCGAGCCGGACATATCCCTCCAGGGAGACCTCAATATCCAGGTTCAGATCCCTCGATTCGGGGGAGCAGGTCGGGAGCGGCTCTTGGAGCTGATCGGCAAGACGGCCCGACTCGAGTTCCGCGAGGTGCTCGAGGAGATCGCGCCGGGTTCTCCGGGATATGACGAGCTCGAGATCTCGACCGCCGAGACCTCGGAGGAGCTGGAGGATCAGGAGGTCATCTTCCCGGAGGCGGACACGCCCGAAAGCCAGGACCCGCTCCTCTACCGGCTGGGTCCGGTGAAGGTGACCGGGGAAGCCATCAGCGAGGCCACGGCAACCTTCAACGATCCCGCTTCGGTGACCGACGCTGGATCCCAGGGCTGGATCGTGAGCTTCCAGACGACCTCAAGCGGTGCCGACCTGTTCGAGCAGGCAACCACCGAGCTGACGGGCAAGCAGATGGCGATCGTTCTCGACGCCATGGTCGAGTCGGCGCCCACGGTGCAGGACGCGATCAGCACCCAGGGGCAGATCACACTGGGGAACGGGCTGGCTCCCGAGGCCGAGCGCGAGGCCAAAGACCTCGAGGTGGTCCTGCGAACGGGTGCTCTCCCGGTCGAGCTCGAGCAGTCCCAGGTCGAGACCGTCAGCGCCACGCTGGGGAAGGAGTCTCTCAACCAGGGGCTTCTGGCGGGGCTGGTCGGTCTCATCGCCCTCGCGATCTATCTCGCGTTCTATTACCGGCTCCTGGGTGTGGTGACGTGGTTCGGGATGGCCATCTGGGCGGTCCTCGCGCTCGGGCTCATCTCGTTGCTGGGTCGAGCCGTCGGATACAGCCTCACGCTGGCAGGTGTCGCCGGAGTCGTCATCTCTCTCGGGGTGACCGCCGACTCGTACATCGTGTTCTACGAGCGTCTGAAGGACGAGGTACGCAAGGGCAAGACAGTCCGTGCCTCAGTGGCTCCGGCTTTCGCGCGCGCCTGGAAGACCATCATCGCCGCCGACATCGTCACGATCATCGCCGCGGTGATCCTCTACCTCATGGCCATCGGATCGGTCCGGGGTTTCGCGTTGACATTGGGGATCTCGACCCTGCTCGACATGTTCGTCGTGTACTTCTACAAGCGTCCGTCGGTGTTCCTGATCGCTCGCAGCAAGTTCCTTTCGGAGCTTCCCGGCATGGGATTGCGCTCGTCCGTGGGAGTCGCTGAGCTCGAGCCGCGACCGGTGCGGGGAGGGTCGAAATGAGCCTCCGGCGCGCCATAGCCGTCTTCCGGGGCGAGCACGAGTTCCACATCGACTTCGTCGGCCGGCGCCGGATGTGGTTCCTGATCTCCGGCGCGGCCGTCGTCATCTCGATCGTGGGTCTTATCGGGCCGGGCCTGAACCTGGGCATCGATTTCCGCGGTGGAGCATTGCTGACCTTCCCGCATGAGAGCGGCGTCTCGGTCGAGGAGATCCAGGCGGTCCTTGAGGAGCAAGGGCACCCGGGCGGAACCGTCCAGCTGACTGGAGAGGACGAGGTGCGAGTGAGGACCGAGTCGCTCGGTGCCGACCGGGCCGAGCTGCTCGAGGCCCTAGCGGAGGAAGCGGGGATCGAGCCGGCGGACATCAGCGTGGAGGACGTCGGCCCCAAGTGGGGCCAGCAGATCTCTGAGAAGGCGCTCCTGGGTCTCGTCATCTTCCTTGTCGCGGTGACCATCTACATCGCGTTCCGGTTCGAGTGGAAGATGGCGATGGGGGGACTTGCCGCGCTCTTCCATGACCTCATCATCACCGCGGGTGTTTACGCCCTCGTTGGCAGGGAGGTCACGCCCGAGACCGTCATCGCGATCCTGACCATCCTCGGTTACTCGCTCTACGACACCGTCGTCATCTTCGACAAGATCAAGGAGAACGCCGAGTCCGTCGCGCTCGTGGCTCGCGAGACGTACGGTGGCATGGTCAATCTGTCGCTCAACCAGGTCTTCATGCGCTCGGTCAACACCAGCCTGGTCGTGCTGCTTCCGGTGGGGACCCTGATGCTCTACGGGGGAGAGACCTTGCAGAGCTTCGCGTTCGCGCTCTTCGTCGGGCTCCTCCTCGGCGCCTACTCGTCGGTGTTCCTGGCCGCGCCGCTGGTCGCCGTCCTCAAGGAGAGGGAGCCAAGGCTGGCCGAGATCAAGGACCGCGCCACTCGCCGGGAGGAGCTGACGGCCGTTCGCGCTGAGAAGACGCCACAGCCGGAGCCCGCGAAGCGCGAGCTGGTGACCGCCGCGGCCAGGCCAACAGGGTCTGCGGTGGCGAGACGCCGGCCCAAGAAGAAGTCGCGGGCCAAGCGGAAGAAGCGGTGAACTCGGACCTCGAGAGACTCAGGTCGCTTATCCGTGATGTCCCCGACTTTCCCAAGAAGGGGGTGGTGTTCAAGGACATCACGCCCTTGCTCGCGGACGAGATGGGTTTCTCGAGCGTCATCGACATCATCGTCGTGCATTACGGACGCGGGAACGTGGACAAGGTGGTGGGAATCGAGGCCCGCGGGTTCATCCTCGCCTCGCCCGTTGCCTACCACTTCGGGGCCGGGTTCGTCCCGGTGCGCAAGGCCGACAAGCTGCCCTGGCACACGGAGTCGCAGGAGTACGAGCTCGAGTACGGCACGGAGACGCTCGAGATCCACAAGGACGCGTTCAAACCTGGGGAGCGTGTGCTCATCGTCGACGATGTCCTCGCTACCGGCGGGACTGCCAGGGCGACCGCCGGGCTCGTCGAGCGGTTGGGCGGCAAGGTGGTCGGCATCGCATGTCTGATCGAGTTGTCTTTCCTGAAGGGCCGCGAGAAGCTCGAGAACTACGATTTCTTCGCGCTACTGACCTACTGACCCGTTCAGGCGGCCAGGTCGTAGGCTGCAAGGACGCCGTCGTAGATGTCGGTCTCGACGCTCACGTTGTCCGAGTCCTGTCCCAGGACGACCAGGCGACCTCCCGCAACAACCATGGCGACCGCCGAGGTCTGACCGATGTCCGTCGCGTTGAACCGTGCCGTCCACAGCTTGTTGCCGCTGGGCGAGTAAGCCGTCGTCGTCTGATCGACGAGCCTCCTCTGGTTCAGGAACAGCGGCTCGGAGAGATGGGTCGAGGACGCGCCGCCGACGATCACCGCGTCCGCGGTCGCGAGCAGGGTTCGCCCGCGCTCGGCGTCGTGCTCGGGCAACGCCTCCCGGATCGACCAGCGCTCGGCTCCCGTTAGCGGGTCGTAGGCGACGGTGACCATGTCCGTGTTGCCTCCACCGTTCGCGTACCCGGTCGCGTAGAGGAGGGATCCGTCCGGGGCGACGGCGAGATCCAGGACCTCAGTCATCGTCGCTCCTTCGTATCCGCGACGCGACTCCCACAGCTGCTCGCCGGTGAGCGCGTCGTACGCGACGGTAGTGAAGCGGTAGTCGATATCGAATGGCGGGCCGTCGTCGTCCTCGCCGCTCATGCCGCCGGCATAGACGATGCTTCCGTCCGGCGACAACGCGATGGCGTTGGCCCGGTCGGGGGCTCGGTAGCCCTTGCCGTCGTACCGCTTCGCCCATCTCAGCGTCCCCGCCTCAGGTCCACGTGTCGCGACGGCCACGGTCGCGAAGTCCACGTCGAACTCACCGTGACCGTCCGACCAGCCGGTCATCGCGAGCGTCTCGCCGTCCTGGCTGACGGCGACGTCGAAGGGAGAGTCGAGGAGGTCCTTGTCGATGCCCGTGTACCGGTTGACCCAGAGCTCATCGCCGGTCGAGGAGTCGTACGCGATCGCCGCGTAGTCGAGGTTGGCGCCGGGCCCGCTGATCGTGGCCACGTAGACCTCCGATCCGTCCGGCGCCACGACCATCTTCCGGGCATTGTCGGTCCCGTTGCCGGGTCCGTCGTAGATCGACGTCCACAGGACCTGGCCGGTCGCAGCATCGAAGGCACTCGTGTTCAGGTGGCTGTCCGGGTCCGAGAACGTGGGTCTCCTCGAGCCGCTGGCGAACACGCGCGAGCCGTCTGGGGAGACCCCTATGGAGGTGGGGAAGGCGTACTCGGTGGGAGCTCCCGGGTCCCTGTAGGACCACAGGACCTGGCCCGTGTCCGCGCGCCTGGCCTCGATCGCCCACCTTCCCTTCGCGTCGAAGCCCGATCCGGCGGTCTCCATCAGGGCCACGTAGACGACCTGGCCGTTCGGGCTCGCGACCAGCGCATTCGGGAACTGGGAGGGGGCCAGCCCGTCCGGGTCGTCCTGGAGTTGGACCCACGTCTCGCACCTGTCGTCGTAGTCCTCCAGGGGGCAGTCGAGCGCCGGATCGGCACTCACCGGACCTGAAGCGAGCAGCGCTAGCGAGGCTGCGAGCACGAGGGGTAGCCCAGGCGAAGGCATGAGGGGGGATTCGACAGCTTCACGCCTTCTTCCTGCTAGCCCGAACGGGAATGACCATCGGTCGGTGCTCGTACAATGTGGTGAAGGAAGGGAGGCACGCGTGGAGGAGGTACGCACGCCCGAGAGACGGGGCGGTCTCCTCTCGCGGCTGCCCTTCGTCTCCTCAGGCCCGGACCCTCGCCCCAAGAGCATCGAGGGCCTCCTCAAGAAGGTCAGGGCCTACAACCCGAAGGCCGACGTTCGAGAGGTCGAGCGGGCCTACGAGTTCGCCGCGGACTCACATCGCGGCCAGACCAGGAAGTCGGGCGAGCCGTTCATCCTTCACCCGCTGGAGGTCGCATACATCCTCGCCGACCTGGGCATGGATACCTCGACGCTCGTAGCCGCCCTGCTTCATGACGTGGTCGAGGACACCGACCTCAGCCTCGAGGTGATCGAGCGAGAGTTCGGTGCAGAGGTCGCGAGGCTGGTGGACGGGGTCACCAAGCTCGACAAGATCAGGTACCGATCGCGCGAGCAGGAGCAGGCCGAGAACGTCCGCAAGATGGTCGTGGCGATGGCGCGCGACATCCGCGTGCTGATCGTCAAGCTCGCGGACAGGCTGCACAACATGCGAACCCTGGAGCCTCTCTCACGGCCGAAGCAGGAGGAGAAGGCGACGGAGACCCTCGAGATCTACGCGCCGCTCGCACATCGCCTCGGGATCTTCCAGATCAAGTGGGAGCTCGAGGACCTGTCCTTCAAGACGCTTCATCCGAGACGTTTCGCAGAGATCGGCAACCTAGTCGGAAAGGCGGAGGACGAGAGAGCCAAGTACACGCAGGATGTTCTCGAAGCGGTGAACGGGCAGCTGCGCAAGGTCAAGGTCAAGGCCGAGGTCGACGGCCGCCCGAAGCATCTCTACAGCGTGTACGAGAAGATGGTTCTGCGCGGCAAGGAGTTCAACGAGATCTACGACCTCGTCGGGCTGCGTGTCCTCGTCGAGACCGTGAAGGACTGCTACGCGGCGCTCGGCGCCGTGCACTCGATCTGGAAGCCGATCCCCGGGCGTTTCAAGGACTACATCGCGATGCCCAAGTTCAACATGTACCAGTCCCTGCACACCACGGTTGTCGGGCCGGAAGGCCGTCCGCTCGAGATCCAGATCCGGACCGAGCAGATGCACAGGACTGCGGAGTTCGGGATCGCCGCCCACTGGCGCTACAAGGAGGGGTCGAAGAAGAAGGACGACTCGAATGACCTCGCCTGGCTCGCCCAGATGCTCGAGTGGCAGCGCGAGATGCAGGACCCACGCGAGTTCATGGAGAGCCTGAAGATCGACCTGTACCAGGATCAGGTCTTCGTGTTCACGCCGAAGGGGGACGTTGTTAGCCTGTCGAGCGGCGCGACACCGCTCGACTTCGCGTACTCGATCCACACCGAGGTCGGGCACAGGTGCATCGGCGGAAAGGTCAACGGGAAGCTCGTGCCGCTCGACTTCCAGCTTGGGACGGGCGACACGGTCGAGGTCCTCACCTCGAAGGCGCAGGACGCGGGACCGAAGAGGGACTGGCTCAACATCGTCGCCACGCCGAGGGCCCGCAACAAGATCCGCCAGTGGTTCTCTCGCGAGCGACGCGAGGACGCGATAGATACCGGACGCGACGCGGTTCAGCGGGAGCTCAGGAAGCAGGGACTGCCCTTGAAACGACTGACCAACGAGCAGACGCTCACCTCCGTCGCGCAGGAGCTGAAGTATCCGTCGCTCGACGCGCTGCTCGTGGCGGTGGGGGAGGGACACGTGTCGCCGCAGTCCGTGGTCGTGCGCCTTACCAGGCTGATCGCCGGCTCCGACAACGACGAGGAGCTCGCCGAGGTCGCGCCCGCGCGCCCGGTGCACCTTGCCAAGAGGGACGACCGACCGGTGCTCGTCACGGGAGCGGACGACCTCTGGGTGAATCTCGCGAGGTGCTGTACGCCCGTGCCGGGTGACGAGATCCTCGGCTTCGTAACGCAGGGCAGGGGCGTATCGGTACACAGGACCGACTGCCCGAATGCCAAGGCCCTCACGGAGCAGCCCGAGAGGCTGATCGACGTCACCTGGCGGCCGGGGAAGGGCACGTCGTTCGCGGTGGCGATCCTGGTCGAGGCTCTCGACCGCAAGAAGCTCCTTGGGGACGTGGCAACCGTCCTGTCCGACCAGCAGATCAACATCCTGTCCGCGCACTCCTCGACCGGTAAGGACCGTGTCGCGCGGTTGCGGTTCACGTTCGAGCTGGCGGACATCACTCACCTGGCTGGCGTGCTGCAGGCGATCAAGAAGGTCGACGGCGTCTTCGACGCCTACCGCGTGGTTCCCGGCTAGAGATGCGCCTGGTCGTCCAACGCGTCGCCCGCTCCGAGGTTCGAGTACGCGGCGAGACGGTCGCGTCGGGCGGTCCCGGGCTCCTGATCCTTGTTGGGATCGGCGACAAGGACGCCGAGGGAGAGCCGGCCCGACTCGCAGAGAAGGTCTATCACTTGCGCATCTTCGAGGATGAGGACGGCAAGATGAACCGGTCTATCGAGGACATCCATGGGGATGTCGTCGTCGTCCCTCAGTTCACGCTGTACGGCGACACGAGCAGGGGGCGGCGCCCGTCGTGGATCCATGCGGCGCAGCCCGAGGTGGCCTCGGCCAAGGTCGAGGAGTTCGCGGAGGCGCTCCGCGCGCTCGGCGCGAAGGTGTCGACCGGGGCGTTCCGCGAGCACATGGAGGTCGAGCTCGTCAACGACGGCCCAGTTACACTGATCCTCGAAGCCTGAGCCAGCCGACCTTTATGCCGACCGTAACGAGCGTTTGAGGATTCCTCCCCGAGGGTAATGTAGGTGGCGCCCTCGCATGTTGCCCGGAGACCTGATCGCGTATCTCCTCCGGAGGGAACGATCCGCCTCCGGAACCGGTCCGTTGCCCGAGCGCGAACGGGGAACACCCCTCGACCCCCAGACCATGGCGGAGTTCCTCGCCGACGACATCCCTTTCGACACCCCGCCCGCCACCGGCTTCGACTTCCCCTCGGAAGCTGAGCGATGAGCAAGGCCGTCTCCCGGCGCGCCGTGCTGAAAGCCGGGCTGACGGGGGCCGGGGTCTGGCTGGGCGGGACCTCTGTGGCCGGCCTCGTCGGCAGGGCGGCCGCGGCCGCACCGCCATTCCGACCGGCGACGGCGGCGCTTCCCGGTTCCGAGGCCGATCTGGCCTACCTGACGATCGCCGAGGCGTCGGACCTTATCGCCAGGCGAAGGCTTTCTCCCGTCGAGCTTGTGGATGCATGTCTCTCCCAGATCGAGCGCCTCGAGCCTGGGATCCGAGCCTGGGTCACGGTGCTCGCGGATCAAGCCCGGGCCGACGCGAGGAAGGCCGCGGGCGAGATCGCCAGGAGTGGGCCCCGCTCCCCTTTGCACGGGATCCCTTTCGGGCACAAGGACCTGTACGACGTGAAGGGGGTTCGCACGAGCGCGGGCTCCAGGGTGCGGGCGGATGCGCCGCCGGCGCCAGCGGATGCGACCGTAGTCAGGCGGCTCCGGAATGCCGGGGTCATCGTTCTGGGGAAGACCAACACACACGAGTTCGCATTCGGGGTGTGGACCCCGCCCACGTCGAATCCCTGGGACCCTTCCCGGATCCCGGGTGGGTCTAGCGGGGGATCGGGGGCCGCGCTAGCCGCGGGCATGGCCCTGGGAGCCACCGGCTCGGACACCGGTGGCTCGATCCGGATCCCGTCGTCACTGTGCAACGCTGTGGGCATCAAGCCCACGTTCGGCCGGGTCAGCAAGGCCGGGTTGGTTCCACTGGCCTGGAGCCTGGACCACGCGGGCCCCCTGGCCAGGTCCGTGGAGGACTGCGCGTTGCTGCTCAACGTGATGGCCGGGCCCGATCCCGCCGACTCGACCACGGCGGCGGCGCCTCCACCCGACTTCACTTCGGGCCTGGGCAAGAGCGTCCGGGGGAAGGTGATCGGCGTCCCCACGTCGGTGTTCTTCGACGGGGCGGACTCGGAGACCGAGCGGCTCGTCAACGAGGCCGCCGGCGTGTTCGAGTCCCAGGGGGCGAATGTTGTTCCGCTTGAGATGCCGGCGAGCCAGCGCGTCGCGGGAACGGCTTACCTCGTCATGCAGCTGGTCGAGCCACTGGCCGCCCACGAGCATCATCTCCGGCGGCGTCCTCAGGACTACCAGCAGCAGACTCAGGCCCTTTTCGGCCTGGGTGCCGCCTGGCACGGGCAGCACTATCTCCGAGCCCAGCGGATCCGGACGGTCAACGTCCGGGAATGGCTCGAGGTCTTCCACACCGTGGACGCGGTTCTCACCCCGACGACACCCCGGCCGGCCCCATTGAAGGAGGAGGCCGAGGGCAGTGGGGTCTTCGACCTTGTCAACTACACGTCGTTCTTCGACTTCAACGGGTGTCCGTCGATCTCCGTTCCGGCCGGTCTCACGGCGGAGGGGCTGCCCGTGGGACTCATGCTTTCCGCCCGCCCATTCGGCGAGGTCGGGCTCCTGAGGATCGCCCACGCCTACCAGGAGGCCACAGGTTTCAATCGGCTCCGCCCGCCCCTGTAAGCGTTGCTCCTGCCAGTCCTCCGGAAGCCATCCGTCACCTGAAAGAACCCAGCGAGCGCGGCGCATCGTTGGCGCATCAGATCGCGCAACCGGGTGTGGGGGAGGCCCCGTTCTTCTCAACTTCCACGTGAACATGGGGGTAGCGAGCGGGGAAGTATCGATCTTTCTGTGAGTCCGGCCAGTCGGCGGTCCGCGCTCGTCCCATGCGAGACACACCCGCGGTCACCTCGTCGCCATCATCCACAGAGGGCCGGCCGAGATGCAGCACAAGTACTCGAAGGCTCGGGTCGGACGCGGGCCTGATCACCACTTTCCAGTCAGGCCTTTCGCAGTAAAGGAGGTACCTCTTGACGGCCACGACCTCGCCGGTGACCGGAGCGCGAACGCGAGCGCTGTTCCCGACGACGATGTCGGCTGCGGTGGTCGAACCCGTTCCGCGACTGCGGCTGCTCATCACGACGTGCTCACCGAACGGACGGAGGCCGATCGCCGTGCCGAAGAGCGACTGGTGATAGCCGTAGCCCACGGTGCCGGGTCCGAGATCTACCAGGGGCAGCAGGCCGGCGAGGGCGAAGACATCCATCTCGCAACCACGCCTCGATCCCGACCCGGGGTCTCCGGCGCACGCATCGGTGTCTGCTCCTCCGTCGAGATCGTCGTGTCCCGCGTCGCCGACCAGCGCGTCCCGCCCGCCGCCGCCGATCAACGTGTCGCCCCGCGGACCGCCGATGAGCGTGTCGTCCCCCGAGAAACCGCACAGGACGGCACCGGCTCGCCCGGCCCTCAGGAGGTCGGGCTCGATGGTCCCGATCCGTCCACAGCTCGGGCCGGATGCCGAGAGCTCTGCTGTGGAAGCGTTGTTCTCGGGCACGGGATCGTCCTGCCTTGCGACGATGTTCGCCTGAACGGTGTGAGCCCCCTCGCGGGTGACCGCCGTCAGGACGCGTATCTGGACGGAGGCTCCGGGCCCGAGGGCACCGACCCTGCAGACCACATCACCCTCGAGCGAGCACGGTCCCGGTGAGTCCTCGACTGACTGGGGGACCAGGCCCTGGGGGATCCCCAATGTCAGGGTGACGTCGTTGGCCTGCTCGGGCCCCGCGTTTGCGGCTCCCACGATCAGCGTTATCTCCTCACCGCTCACCGCCGAGGTGGGGTTCGCTCGAGCCGTGGAGCTCATGTCGGCGCCGATCAGCTGCTGGGCTCCCGCGCCGGCGGGTGACAGGAGGGCGCCGATGAGGATCGTAGATACAAGCACGGGCCGCACGAGGTGGATCATCTCAGCCCGACGAACGTCAGTCCTCACGTGAGTCGAGCTTGTCCCTGGCCTCCGCCATCAAGTTGCCAAACACCCGTGCGCCCGTTGGAAACGCGTGGATCGCGTCCGACAGGACGGCAACGGGAATGTCCTGCTTGATGGCGAGGACGGCCTCGTGGATCAGCTCGGAGGCGCTCGGGCAGGCGGCGAAGGCGCCCACCAGGACCCCGCGCCCCCGGTCCACGACCGCCGTCACGTGCCCCGGCGATCCCTCGAGGATCGCTTCCTTGGAGTCCCGGCGGGGCTCGATCGTGAAACCTCGGGCGCTCGTCGAGAAGTCGGCAGTGACCTCGAACGCATCGATGCCCTTCTCTCGCGCCTCCTCGACGGTGGATCCGACCCCAGAGGTCTCGGGATCCGTGAACGAGGTGCGCGGCACGGCCGAGAGGTCGGCGACGGACTCTCGCCCCAGCGCGTTCCGCACCGCGACCCTTCCCGTGTAATCGGCCACGTGCGTGAACTGGAGCCCCCCGGCGCAGTCTCCCGCGACGTAGACGCCTTCGGCGACCCGCATGCGCTCGTCGGGAGTGGGTGTGCCCCTGTCGGATAGCTGAACCCCTGCTTCCTGGACCCCCAACGCACTGAGGTCGCGGGCCCTCCTTCCGACAGCGACCATCATCTCTGCTCCTTCGACCGAGGTCCCGTCGCCGAGCTCGACGACGCGTCCCGCACCGCCTTTCCGAACAGCCTGGGCAAGAACTCCCGTCCTCACGACGACGCCCTCTTCCTTAAGCTGAGCCTCGACGAGCTCCGAGCTCTTCGGATGCTCGCGCGGTATCAGCCGATCGTTGCCCTCCACCACGGTTGTCTTGACTCCGAACCGCGCGTAGACCTGGGCGAGCTCGACCCCGACGACGCCACCACCCAGCACGACGATGCTGGAGGGCAGGTCTCGGAGCGACGTTCCGTCATTGCTGGTCCAGAAGCCGGCATCGGCGAGCCCTTCGATAGGCGGGATGACCGGCTCGGAGCCGATCGCGACCACCAGCGCGCGGGCCTCGAGCGTCCGCGTGTCGCCGCCGATCTCCCGGACCTCGACGGACCCGGCCCCCGTGATGTGGGCGGAGCCCCGGATCAGCTGGGCTCCCGCCGACTCGAGACCGTGTACATGGCCCGCGTCGTCGGGATAATCGATGTTCTCTCTGGAGATCATCCAGTCCCGGCGGGCAGCCGCTCGCGACCAGGGATAGTCGGCCGCGACCCGGCGCCTGCCTGCCGAGTCGAGCAGCGACTTGGACGGCATGCACGCCCAGAAGCTGCAGATACCGCCGACCAGGTCTCGCTCCACCACGGCGACCTTCCCGCCGAGCTGTGCTCCAAGGGTCCCGGCCGCCTCGCCGCCCGCTCCCGCACCGACAACAACCAGGTCGAGTTCCACTACTGCCTCCTTCCGCCCAGGCGGTCATTCTGAACGGGGTCGCCAGTTACGTCATTCCCGGCCCTCCTGTCCGCTTTGTGCATATGCACGAAGGCCAGGCCACCCTCCCCGGCGAAACTGCCTATCGAGACCGAGCGACCCCGAGCGCCGGCCGCCGCTGCCAGGAGGAGACGGAACCCTGATGAGCAGAGCCAGAACCCGAAGAAGCATCGCGGCCGCGGCTGTCCTCGCCGGCTTGATCGTTTCGCCGGCCCCGGGAGCATCCGCCGGTCACGCCGGCGAGCCGTACTTCGATCTCGCCGGTTTACCGGCGACGGACTTCACCGGGAAGCAGATCTACGACGGCCTCAAGCAGTTCGTGACCGACTTCCCCTACCGACTCACGGGCACCCCCAACGAGATCCGCGCAGGCCTTGCCCTGCACACAGAGATGGAGGGGCTCGGCTACCAAGTCGAGACCTGCTCGCTACCTACCAACGCCCAGGTTGTATGTGACTCCGGCGGGGCAGGGGCCGGCCTAAAGGCGATCGTAGCTACCAAGAGGGGGACGACGAGGCCTGACGAGACCATCATGTTCATCGGCCACTACGACACGGTGCCGCAGACGATCTACGGCGCCTACGACAACGGGGCCGGCTCCAACTTCATACGTTTCATGGCCAAGGAGCTGGCGAACGTCCCGACCAACCGGTCACTGCAGTTCGTCTGGTACAACGGCGAGGAGGAGGGTCTGCTCGCCTCGGCCCGTCACGCCCAATACCTGAAGAACAGCAACGCCAAGATCGCGGCGGTCCTGGGCTTCGACATGGTCGGGATCGGTTTCCCTGTGGCTCAGCCGTTGGCCAGGAACTGCATGTGCATGTTCCATGGGGCCGACGACGCGGAGATCGCGCAGCCCCTGCTGTCGTACGTGAACTACGACTTCCTCGGTTTCCCCGGCAAGGGCGTGCCCACCTCGAGGCAGGCCCGGTTGGTCGGTAACAACACGAGGAACTCGGACGAGCAGTCGTTCAACCAGCAGGGCTTCTTCACGCTGAGGTGGGCGGGCATGAGGAATGCCGCCGACTACGTCGCCTACCACAAGCCGGAGGATACGATCGAGACGATCAACGCCGAGGCGGGTGGCGAGACCTACTACGAGCAGGGCGTCGAGAATTTCCTCAAGAGCGTCTACTACACGACGCTGGCGCTCGACAATCATCTTCCGGTTCCCGCCGCCGCCATCAGCACGAGCGGACTCTCTGTCTCGGCCGATGCCTCGACCTCCTCGGACGAGGACGGACAGCTGTCGGCGTTCACCTGGGACTTCGGTGACGGGACGTCCGGAGATGGCGCGAACGCACAGCACACCTACTCGGCGCCCGGGGCGTACGAGATCACCCTGACGGTCGGCGACAACCTGTGGCCTCAGGTGACCCAGTCAACAACCTTCAAGTTGGAAGTAGCTTGAGACTAGAGAGGGGTTCGCGAATGAAGATGCGTGGTGCCATTGCAGCAGTGTGCCTGGTGGTCGCGGGAGCGGTTCCCGCGACGGCGATCCCGCTCGGAACGGGCCAGGGACGATCGCTGGTCGAGTACATGCCTCCCAACGGCATCAGGTCCGAGAACGTCCTGTACCTCGGCACGATCCCGGAGAACCCGGGCATCGGCGGCCGCGTCGTCAAGGTCGGTAACCAGACCCGCTTCTACATGACCGGCTCTCAGGGGCTTGCGATCTACGACGTCACGATCCCGATCGCGCCCATCCTCCTCGGCAAGCTGCCTCTTCCGCATTTCCAGAACGAGGACGTGGACGTCAGCGACGACGGCAGCCGCGTGATCATCTCGGTGGACACGGTCGGAGTATCGGCGAGTCCCAGCGGCACATTCGGGAACGGGATCCGGATCATCGACACGACCAATCCAACCCTCCCGACGCAGGTGGGCTTCATCGGGCAGAGCAACCACACCACCACGTGCGCCGATCCGAAGTGCGAGTGGCTGTACGGATCGGGCGGTGGTCTCTACGACGCCAGGAATCCCGCCAGCATCGTTCGGGTGGGCAACGCGCCCACTGGCGGACACGCCTTCAACCGAGACGCGTCGGGTTTGCTCGTGAGCGACTCGAACCCCCGCCTGGTGATCGACCCGCGCCAGGACCCCTCAACTCCCACAGTCCTCGCCAGCGGGAGCTCCAAGCTCAACCCCGACGGCCTCCTGCAGCACAACAACGTTCGCCCGCGCGCCGAACAGTGGGTGCCTCGTGAGCCCACCCCGCCGGGAGAGCCTCCCGCCCCGGAGTTCCCCCTGCGGCCGGGAGAGCTTCTGATCGGAAACTCGGAGAGCAACGTCAACCCGACGTGCAGCAACGCCGGCGGCCTGTCCACCTGGAGCATGGTCGACTTCGACAAGGGGGCGAAACTCGAGCAGATCGAGGCTTTCCGCCCCACAAACGGCACATGGGCCGACGGCAACCCGGCGGTCAACGCACTCGGTTGCTCGGGCCACTGGTTCACGGTCAAGGGCAATCAGGTCGCCGCGTCCTGGTACGAGCACGGCGTCAAGTTCTTCGACGTCGATCCCGGCACGGGCCACATCACTCAGGTCGGTTACTACCAGCCGGTCGTGACCGAGGCTGGAGCCGCCCACTGGATCGGGGAGTTCCAGGGTCTCGACATCGTCTACAACGTGGACTACGCGCGCGGCATCGACATCCTCGCGTTCGACGATTCGCTTCCCGCTCCTTCTGATCGAGAGCTCTACGAGTCCTGGGAGTGGAACCTGCGGAACTACGAGCGGCGTGGTCCGGGACCCGCCTCGTCGCTGGAGCGCTATTTCTGCTTCAGGTCCGGAAGGGCCCTGACCGTCGGATAGAACCAGCGGATAGGTAGGAGAGAAGCATGCAGCTAACGACGACGTGCATGCACGTGCCCGACGAGCTTGCCGAGCCTCGCGCGGCGACCTGTGAGGTTTGCGGCGAGACTCGGAACCTGAGGGCCTGCCTCGCCTGCGGCCACGTCGGCTGCTGCGAGTCGCTCCAGGCCCACAACACGGCCCATTTCCGTGCCTCGGGGCACCCCGTGATCCGCTCGCTCCCTTTGGGGGAGGGCTTCACCTGGTGCTACGAGTGCCGGTCGTATCTCTAAGCAGGGGCGTGGAATGCTAGCCTCCGCCGGGTTGTTCTAGAGGTCCGAACCCAGGCTGAGGAGGACGCGTGGCGGGGGAGAAGGCGAGGGGCGGACGGTTCTCCACCTGGCAGCGCTGGACGATGATCGCCGTGGTCCTGGGCTCCGGGATCGTCTTCCTCGACACGTCCGTCGTGAACCTCGCTCTCCCCACGATCGCGGAGGAGCTCGAAAGCCCGCTGTTCGGCCTGGCGCCCCTTGAAGCGCAGTCCTACGTGACCAACGGCTACTTCCTCACACTTGCGGCGCTGCTGATCCTGGCCGGGGCACTCACCGATTACTTCGGCCGCAAGCGGATGTTCGCGATCGGCCTCGTCGGCTTCCTGGCCACGTCTGTTCTCTGTGGGATCGCTCCCAACATGGAGCTCCTGATATTGTTCAGGATCCTTCAGGGCGCGACCGGCGCGTTGGTGGTCCCGGGTTCTCTCGCGATCATCACCTCCAGCTTCGAGGGCGAGCAGCAGGGGCGAGCCTTCGGCGTCTGGGCGGGCGCTTCTGCCGCGACCACCATACTGGGGCCGGCCGTGGGCGGCGCCCTGGTGAACTCGATCTCGTGGCGCGCCGCGTTCTTCATCAACGTGCCGTTCCTTCTGATCGCGCTCTTCGCGATGAGGAATGTCCCGGAGTCGCGGGACGAGGAGTCATCGGGTCGTTTCGACTGGCTGGGCTCGCTCGTGGCGGTTCTGGCGGTCGGGGGGCTAGCATTTGGCACCATCCGCGGCCAGCAGACGAACTGGCAAGGCGTCGAGGCATACGTCGCTCTGGGCACCGGTGCTCTGGCGGCCGTGCTGTTCCCCGTCATGATGGTCAAGCGGCGGAATCCCCTCGTACCACCTTCTCTCTTCCGGTCGCGGAACTTCACGGTCACGAACGTCTCCACCTTCGTGATCTACGGCGCCCTCTACGTCTTCCTGACGTTCCAGGGACTTTTTCTGATCGGTACTCTCGGGTACAGCGAGCCGGCCGCGGGGATCGCGGGGATGCCGGCGACCCTGCTCCTCGTGCTCTTCTCAACCAGGTTCGGGAAGCTTGCGGCTCGCTACGGCCCCAGACTGTTCATGGCCGCGGGGCCCTTCGTGATGGGCCTGGGACTCCTATACCTGGCTCGGTTCCCGGCGGACAGCGAGGCTTGGGTTGTCGGGACCGGCGCCGGCGAGTCGATCCTTCCACCGGGCGACTACTTCGTCGACCTTCTTCCGGCTTTGCTCGTATTTGGTGCCGGGCTGATGGTGATGGTGGCTCCGCTCACGACCGCCCTCATGACCTCGGTCCCCAAGAAAAATTCGGGGGTGGCTTCCGCGATCAACAACGCTATCTCGCGCGTGGGCTCCCCGCTAGTTACCGCCCTGATCTTCGTGGCCGTCGTGTCCACCTTCTACACCGCTATCGCGGAGAAGGCCCCCGGGGTCGACACGAGCTCGCGGGCCTTCCGGGAACGGGTTGCACCCCTGAACGTCCGCAAGCTGGCCGAAGAGGGGGAAGATCCCGCCCTGATCTCCGCCGCGAGGACTTCGTCCACGGACTCCTTCCACCTGGCGGCGCTCGTCTCTGCGGGCCTGATGTTCGCGGGCGCGGCCATCAACGGCTTCGGCATCCGTAACCCCAAGAAGAAGGAGGGCGAGGCGGGGGAGCAGGCCGTTCCGGCCACCGGCTCATCCTGACCGTGACCGGCGAGACCAAGGGCACCCTGAGCCTCCTCGATTGGCGCCGGCGCGTATCCGTCCTGTACTCGGAGGTTCGTGCGGCCGAGGACCCGGAGAAGGCATGGTGGATATGGCGCGAGGTGCGCGACGAGATGTTCGCGAGCCACCCGCAGTCGCCTCTGGCGGCCGACTCGAGGGATGGGTTCAAGGGCGTTCCCTACTTCGACTACGACCCTGACTACCGGGTTACAGCGAGGATCGAGAGCGCCGAGCCGCAGCGGATGGAGCTCCCGGGGAGCGCGGGAGCGACGTTCGGCGCAACCCGCTTCGCCAAGGCCTCGTTCCGTCTGGGTGGAGACGACCTGGACCTGGGCATGTACTGGCTCGACGGTTACGCCGGCGGGCTCTTCGTGTCCTTCCGCGACGGAACCAGTGGAAAAGAGACGTATGGCGCCTGCCGGTATCTCTTCGACACGGTTAAGGGGGCCGACCTTGGGCGGGAGGGGGACGAGTTGATCCTCGACTTCAATTTCGCCTACAACCCCTCTTGCTCCTACGACCCTCAGTGGGCGTGCCCGCTCGCGCCGCCGGACAACCGTTTGAAGGTCGAGATACGCGCGGGGGAGCGGTACGGGTAGCCGAAGGGGCCCGCACGTTGGCGAGCCCCTTCGTCAGCGCCCTAACTATGCAGGTTTCGCGAGATCGCTCGTCGTCACCAGGCCGTACTGCTCGGCCGTCTCGCCCGTGACCACGAACGCGTTCGTGTCGTTCGCCTCGGACGAATCGAGAAGCGTCTGTCCCGCATCTGCGAGCAACGGCTCGAGGAGAGCACGGTTCTCGGTGGGATCGCCACTCGCGGTCGCCTCTGGATCGAGGAACAGGAGAAGCGAGCTCAGGTACTCGGGGGCGATGTCGATATCCCCGCTCTCGAGGCCCGGCTGCAAGGCTTCTCGGGACTCGAGCGTCGTCTGCCGGTCCACCGTGTAACCCGCGTCCTCCAGGGTCTGCGCGTACATCTCCGCCACTATCTGGTTCTCGGCGAATGCCACCGCGCCGACCGTCAGGTCGCCGCTTCCGGTCGCCCCGCCCAGCAAGCCCTCGCCTTCGAGGAAGCCCGCCGCAACGTCCGCCGGGTCCTGGCCGTCGATCTCGACCAGCCCGTTGAGGGCGGTGATGCCATCGGTGGTCAGGGCCGCGCTGATGGCGTTGAGCCGCTCGGTGATCGTCTCGTCGAGCACTTCGGTACGCACGACCGGAGTGATGTTCTCGGCGCTCTGAAGGCTCTTGTCATCCTCCAGCACAACCCAGCCCTCGTCGCCGATAACGCTCGACGTCGAGAACAGAAGGCCGACATCGATGTCCCCGCCACGCAATGCCTCCACGGTCAGGGGACCGCCGACGTCCAGAGGCTTGAACTCACCGAACTCGACCCCATAGGTGTCCCTGAGACCCGGGATGCAGAATGGTCGCTCGGGACATTCGGGGGGTCCTCCGAGCGTCAGCTGGCTGGCGATGGTGTCTCCACCACCTCCGCCTCCTCCGCCCCCACCCGACTCCTCCCCGCAAGCCGCTGCAAGCAGCGCCATCGCGAGGAGAGCCGCCCCGAGGGCAGTGCTGCGGAATATCCGCATGGGTTTCTCCTCCCCTCTCTCGTTCGTGGAGGATTCGAGCCGAACCCTCCTCCGGCAAACGCACGCCACCTTACCAACCGAGCCCCTGAAGCCGTATTCCGCTCAGAACTGATCGGCAGGCCGTATGAGCGGTACGGGCGGCTGCTCGGCCGACAGCCCGCGGGTTGGCCGAAGGAAGCCGTGTCTCGGCGATGCCCATCTTTGGAGCAGGGCGAACGCACCCTCAGTGAGCCCTGCCAGCAGCGCGACCAACAGAGCGCCCGAGAAGACCTGTGGGAAGTCCCTAACTGCGAGGCCGTCAACCACGATCCGCCCGAGCCCCCCTCCGGCGACGAGCGCCGCCAGCGTTGCCGTCGCGATTACTTGCAGCGCGGCGATCCTCAACCCCGCGACGATCAGCGGAGCGCCGAGCGGGATCTCGATGCCGAGCAGGATCCCTCGCTCGCGCATGCCCATGCCGCGCGCCGCCTCGATCGTGTCGGGGTCCACGCTCTGGATGCCCACATAGCCGTTGGTGAGGATCGGAGGGATCGCCAGCAGCGTGAGCGCGACGATGATCGGCCAGTCGCCGAGGCCGGTCAGGATCACCATGATCACGAGCAACGCGTACGAGGGGATGGCTCGCCCGATGTTGGCGATGGTGACGATGGCTACCTCGAATCGGCGAGTGTGGCCGACGAACATGGCTGCCGGCAGAGCGATCGCGGCAGCTATGAGTATCGGTATCGCGGACAGGACGAGATGCTCGATCAAACGCGTCGGCACGCCGGCAGGCCCCTGCCAGTTCGATGGATCCGAGAACCATTCCACCACCTGGCCGAAGAAGCCGGGCTCGCTCAACCGACCAGCCTCGTTGCGGATGCCCTTGCCCAGGGGGTGAGGGCTCGCTGAAGCCTGAGGAGGAGGATGTCGGCGGCCACGGCCAGGCCCACCGAGAGCACGGCGCCGATAGTCACGGCGGTGGTCCTCGGAAGCAGGCTGCGGAACCCGGCCAACAGGAGGTAGCCGAGGCCTCCCTTCCCGATCATGGCTGTTACCGTCACCAGGCCGATCGTGGAGACCGTGGCCAAACGAACACCGGCGACGATCGCCGGCAAGGCCATCGGTATCTCGACCTGCCAGCGAAGCTGACGGTCGGAGTAGCCGACACCGACGGCCGCCTCCTTCATGTCATCGGGCACACCGTCGAGACCGGTGACGATGTTCCTCAGGAAGATCAGCAGCGTGTAGCTCACCAGCGGTACGAGGGCCGTGATCGTCGACAGGCCCGTGAACGGGACGAGCAGGCCCATGAACGCGATGCTCGGGATCGTGTACAGGGTCCCCGCGAACCCGGCCGTGGGTGGATAGAGACGCCGACGGCGCTGGACGTAGACGGATGCGGGGAGAGCGATGAGCAGGCCGATGCTAACGGCCAGGACCGTCAGCCAGACGTGTTGAAGCAGCCGTTCGCCGATCAGGTCGAGGTGACCGCCGACCCATTCCCAGTCGATGAACGGTTGATCGCTCACACCGACACGATCTCCTTCGAGATCCGTCCGAGCGTGAGGATCCCCAGGTATCGCTGGCCCTCGCTCACGACGACTGCCACGTTCGTGCGCGAGGTGACGATCGCGTCGAGCGCCTGACGGAGTGAGTCGTCCTTCGTCACGTAGGCGCCGAACTTCCTCGGCGTCGCGTCACCAACGCGCGCGGTGCCGCGAAGCGCCTCCTCGTCCACCCAGCCGAGGAGCTCGCCATCCTCGATCACGCTGACCCACGCGAAGCCGGTGTGTCTCATGAGCTCGAGGGCGAACTCCGTCGAGTCGGATGGGGATACGACGGGGCCCTCCTCCACATCGATCTCCGAGACCTTGATCAGCGCGAGCCGTTTCAGCCCGCGCTCCTCGCCGACGAAGCGCTCGACGAACTCGTTAGCCGGGGCTCGCAGGATCTCCTCGGGCGGCGCGTACTGCTCGAGGATCCCTCCCACGTTGAGGATCGCGATGCGGTTCGCCAGCTTTATCGCCTCGTCGATGTCGTGAGTGACGAACACGATCGTCTTCTTGATCCGCTGCTGGATGGCGAGGAACTCGTTCTGCAAGCGCTCGCGGACTATGGGGTCTACGGCCGCGAAGGGCTCGTCCATCAGCATCACAGGCGGATCGACCGCCAGCGCCCTCGCCACACCGACCCGCTGGCGCTGGCCGCCGGAGAGCTCGGCCGGGTAGCGGGGCAGGAGCTCCTCGTCCAGCTCAAGGGTTGCCGTGAGCTCCTTGACCCTGGCCTGGATGCGAGCCTTGTCCCAGCCCTCGAGGCCGGGGACGGTAGCGATGTTCTGCGCCACCGTGCGGTGAGGGAGCAGGCCGATCGACTGGATCACGTACCCGATGCCGCGCCGCAGCCGGACCGGGTCCTGCTTCATAACGTCCGCTCCGTTCACCTCGATGGTGCCCCAGGACGGCTCGATGAGCCGGTTGATCATCT
>JBOGVX010000158.1:0-21135 GCA_050693165.1 Actinomycetota bacterium
GCCCTGGAGCGTGGCGCCGTGGTGATCGTCGCCGGGTTCCAGGGCGTCTCCACCGCCTACGACGTCACCACCCTGGGTCGCGGCGGTTCCGACACGACGGCGGTCGCGCTGGCGGCCGCGCTCGGGGCCGAGCTGTGCGAGATCTACACGGACGTGGCCGGGGTCTTCACCGCCGACCCCAGGATCGTTCCCGAGGCCAGGAAGCTGCACGCCGTCAGCTACGAGGAGATGCTCGAGATGGCGGCGGCCGGTGCTCGCGTCCTCCAATTGCGAGCCGTGGAGTACGCTCGGAATGCGGGCGTGCTGCTCCACGTCCGCACCTCGTTCGGGCAGGATGAGGGGACCTGGGTGAGAGAGGCGGACGAACGGATGGAGCAGGCCATCATCTCCGGCGTCGTTCACGACACGAGCGAGGCCAAGATCACCTTGCAGAACGTCCCGGACCGCCCGGGGATCGCCGCCGCGGTGTTCAGAGCCGTGGCCGACGAGGCGATCAACGTGGACACGATCGTCCAGAACGTGTCTCACGACGGGTCAACCGACATCTCCTTCACGGTCCCCAAGGCGGACGTGCCGCACGCCAAGCAGGTCATGCAGGCGGTGATCGAGGAGATCGGCGCCGCGGGTTACACGACCGACGAGGGGATCGCGAAGGTCTCCCTGGTGGGGGCCGGCATGAAGACCCACCCCGGAGTGGCCGCGGACATGTTCTCGGCCCTCGCGGATGCCGATATCAACATCGAGATGATCTCGACCTCTCCGATCAGGATCTCCTGCGTGATCCGCGCGAACGACGTGGAGGGCGCCGTGAAGGCCTTGCACTCGAAGTTCGCGCTGCCCGAGACGGTCAGGGAGCACTGACATGCTGGTCTGTCCGAACTGTCGGGCCGAGAACCTCGAGGGCGCCTCGGTCTGCCGCCACTGCGGCAACGGGCTCGACGCCACGTCCTCGCCGATGCGGCGCCAAGCCGAGCGGTCCATGGAGGAGGAGCCCCAGCTCGACCTGATGCCGGCGCGCAGGACGAGCGCCTGGCCTCTGGTGATCGCCGGCCTCGTTGTCGGACTGATCCTGCTCGGCTGGGGGCTGTTCGCGGCCCTCCGTCCGAACCCATGCGCCGGCAAGTACTCGAGCGTCCTGTACGCGTACTGCGCTGAGATCCCGGAGGGCTGGGCGGGCGGCAGCCGGTTCCAGCCGGAGGGCCCCCTCGATCGCTACCAGAGGCTTGGCGCGGACGGCGCCGAGCCGGGCGGCGCCGAGACGACGGTCGAGGTCAACATGGTGCTCGATCCAACCGTCTCGACGCAGCAGTACGCGCAGCAGTTCCGCACGAGCCAGGAAGCCGACGGCCTCAACCCGAGCGACCCGGAAGTGGTCCTTATCGATGGCGAGCAGGCCGTGGCGTGGGACTTCGCCAGCCCAACGGGCCCGCAGGGAGAGAGCTCGCTGCACGTGCGAGACGTGATTACCGTACGGCCCGACGGGGCGTGGCAGATACGATTCATAGCGACCGAGGAGTCGTACGAGGAAGCGCGTCTCGCGTTCGAGGAGATGCTGGCGTCGTGGAGGTGGAAAGCTTGAGAGTGGCGATCCTGGGAGCCAGTGGAGTCGTCGGGCGCGAGATGATGCGTACGCTCGAGCGCCGCAGCTTCCCCGTCGACGAGCTCATCCCTCTCGCCTCTGCCCGCTCGGAAGGGACGAAGGTGATCTTCAACGGTGGCGAGGTCACGGTCCGCGCCGTCTCCGAACAAGGTTTCGACGGCGTAGACGTGGCGCTGTTCTCGCCCGGTGCGATGGTCTCGCGTGAGTGGGCTCCGAAGGCCGTCGATGCCGGCGCGGTCGTCGTCGACAACTCCTCCGCGTTCCGCATGGACCCGGATGTGCCACTTGTTGTGCCGGAGATAAACGGCGACGACATCGCAAGGCACAAGGGCATCGTCGCCAACCCGAACTGCACCGCGATCACCGCGCTCATGTCCGTGGCTCCGTTGCACAAGCTCGGCGGTTTGGAGCGCCTTGTGGTGTCCTCCTATCAGTCGGTGTCCGGGATGGGCTCCCGCGGCATAGCCGAGCTGATCGAGCAGGTCGAGAAGCTCTCCGGCCGGGAGCAGGACCTGCTGGCGCCGGATCCGGAATCGCTCCCGAGCGGCGAGATCTTCGGCAAGACCATCGCCTACAACGTCCTGCCCAGGGGCGGCTCGTTCGATCCCGACGGCTGGACGACCGAGGAGACCAAGCTCGTTGAGGAGACCAGGAAGATCCTGAGCCTGCCGCAGCTACCCGTCGCGGCCACGGTGGTCCGGGTCCCGGTCTTCACCGGGCACTCGGTGTCGATCCTGGCCGAGCTGTCGAGGGAGGTAAGCCCCGACGAGGCGCGCGCGGCTCTGGCCTCGACTCCGGGTGTGAAGGTCGTGGACGACCCCCACACGGACACTTTCCCGACGCCCTTGGAGGCCGCGGGGCGCGACGAGGTCCTGGTGGGGCGTATCCGTCAGGGCGACAGGCCCGACACGCTTCTGCTGTTCGCGAGCGGCGACAACCTGCGCAAGGGCGCCGCTCTCAACGCGGTGCAGATCGCGGAGCGTTTGTCGGCGAAGGGCTAGGTGTCGGGGTAGGCGTGGGTGGGGGAGGCTCCGTCTTCTCCTGCTCGCAAGCTTTCTCCTTCTCGGCGTCGCAGGTGTCCCTGCCCGGTCCGCCGTCGGCCTGATCCTTCTCTCCGCCTCCGCCGATCAGAGTGTCGTTGCCCTCGCCACCGGAGAGCAGATCCATCGAGCCGGGTCCACCAACCAGCCTGTCGTTGCCCTCGTCGCCCCGCAGCGAGTCGGCGTCTCCGCCCCCGATCGCCACGTCGTCGCCCGCGCCTCCGGCGAACGAGTCGATCCCGGCCCCCCCACGGAACACGTTGGCGTCCTTGTCACCGAGGACGCTGTCAGAACCGCTGCCCCCGACCACATTCTCGACCGAGAGCATGATCGTGTCGCCCTCGCCCTCGCCTTCTCTGAGTGTCGGGTCGCCGTCGTCGCCCTTTTCCTTGTCGATCTCGGCGATCACCGGACCGGTGCGGTCCGCGTACGAGACCGTGTCGACGTCTGCACCGCCGTCCATGACGTCGCGAGCGCGGCCGCCGTCGAGCGTGTCGTCGCCCGGGCCGCCGAGCAGCTCGTCGTTGCCGTCCTCACCGCAGATCAGGTCGTCGCCTGCCCCGGCCTCGATGGTGTCGTTCCCCTTGCCGCCGCTGATGACGTCGTCGCCGTCGGTGCCGACCAGCTGATCCTTGCCGTTCGTGCCGGTGATGGTCGGCTTCTTGCCGAGGCACTCCGCGGGCGCGGCCATCGCTGCCGGCAGGCCCGCGAGCAGTGTGGCGGCAACGAGAGCTCTCAGGATGGTCATGGCACGTGGGCGGCCCACGGTCGCTCAGCCTATCAGTGGCCTCGCGGCCCTCAGTCCTGGCAGCGAGCCCGCAGCTGGCCCGAGAACAGCGGGATTGTGCCGAACGCCTCTATGGCGAAGTCCAGCTCGTTCCTCGTTATGGCCACGATCGCCGCGACGTAGCTGTCCCTTGGGACTCCGAGGCGTTGGGGCAGGCCTTTCCAGCAAGAGGCGGGAGAGGCCTCGACGTTCTCCCCGGCCACCTCCATCAGCTCCTCGGGGCTCGGATCGAGCTCCTCGATGCTCGGGGCGGTGTCGTACACGGCGACGAACTCGACGGCCGGGCCTCCTGGGGGGATGACGCCCTCGACCTCCCCCTCCTCCTCTTGCTCCTCGACCCCTCCCTCGATGCCGCCCTCACCCGCGCCCTCCTCCTCCACTGGCGGAGTCACGTGCGTGAAGCCCAGCACATCGACGAATGCCTTCCGGTCGAATCCGGTTCCCGTCACCGACATCGGGTCGCACGGGAACGTGTCGTTCCAAAGGAAAGCCCACTGCTCGCCGTCGCCGTGCAGGGTGCCCGTACCGACCGAAGCCAGCGGAAGCTGCGCCTTCTTCGGCAAGCCCGATCCGGCGTCGCTGGCTATGCCGAACAGGAACTCGAGCTCTTGTCCGTCGGGCCCCAGGTACGCGTATCGGTGCCCGAAGTGGTCGGAGCTCTCGACCTTCTCTGTCGCCACCGACTGGTAACCGGGGGGGTCGACGGGCCTCGCGTTGCACGTCGGCAGCGGGCCCTGCTCCGCGCCGATGTCGCCCGCGCATGCGGTTCCAAGAGCCGTGAGCAGAGTGACTGACGCGGCAACGTGACGTGGTCGATGAACCATCCGAGCCAGTCTAGGCTCGGCTTAATCCCAGAAGGCGTGCCGGGCAGCTTCCGACCCGGAGTAAAACGCGTCCTCGATTGGCCGCTCCGGAATCGGGCTCTCGCCGAGCGCCACCCCCAAAGCGTCCGGCAACGTGTGCTCGCTGACCTCTCCGTAACCCATCTTCGGGTAGAAGCTGAACGGCAGGTCGGCCGGCTGCGGTACGCAGATGCTTTGGGTCCCGTCCCACATCGAGGCATGAGGGTTCGGGTCCGCGGTCTTTCGGATCACCTCGTGAAGCTCATCGGCGGTCAGGCGCCCGTCGGATAGCGGGCCCTCCGCGGGGGTCTGCGCCGGCGGGAGAACCATCAACGCTCCGTCCACCATGCCATCCGTGTATCCGAAGCGCCTCCGGATCTCGAGGAGCAGCTGAGCGGAGTAACCGGTGATACGCGGCGACGCGCTCGACGTGCCGCTGAAGGTCGCGGTTCCGAAGCCGTTCGGGGCGGCGGCGACGGTTCCGTAGCCGTCCATGACCACGTGGGGGTCGGGATTGGAGTAATCCGTATAGCCGCAGTTGTCGTTGGCCCCCGCTGCCAGAACCCCGGAGGGACCGGCGTGCGGGCTGGTCTCGGTGGGCTCCGCGTACCAGTTGCCGCCGGCCGAGATCACAAGCTTCCCCTTGGACAACGCGTACTCGACGGCGTCGTGGTAGCCGGGCTCGTACGGGACCTGATTCCCCGCGAGGGGCACGACGTTCTGGATGTTCGTGTGGATGATGTCGATCCACGGCTGGTCGGCGGCCCAGCGCAGCGCCTCACCGTTCGTCCGGTACACGTCCGCGTTAGTCGAGCCGCCCGCCGCGTTGTTCAGGGTGCGGTCCACGATCACGAGGAAGGCATCGGGAGCCATGCCGAGATCCAGGCCGGCGATCTGGCTCGATGCCGACGCGCCGTGAGAGTGGGTGGCTCCGGCCTGCGCTCTGGTGTCGAAGATCGGGATCGCATCTGTTGGTGCGGACCACGTCCCGATCAGGTTCGTTCCCGGGAACCAGTACGGGAAGCTCTTCTCCTTCAGCGTGGAGAGCGCGGGCTTCGACCCCTCCAGGGTGTCCTCGAACGTGTCCTGGAAGTCGAGTTGGATCGCCTCAGCGGAGGCGGGATAGCCCGGTATGAACGTGGAGGGGTGGTAGGGCTGTTCGCGCCGCCAGGAGGGATGGAGGGGATTCGTCCCGGTGTCGAGCGTGGCCACGACCACATGAGGGAAGGGCTCGGGCACCTCGCTCGTCTGGGCCGAGACGCCCGGCACGGGGGAGAGAAGGAGGAAGGCGCTGCCGACAAGGGCCGCCGATCTGAGCATGCACAAGGATTCCCGGCCGCCCGGCCACTCTCCTTTGGGCGGATGCACAGTGGTCCGGGAGGACGCGTTATCAGCGGCGCAGTGCTTCGCGGATGGCGACGACCACGTCATCCGGTGCCTCGAACGGAACGAAGTGGCCGACGCCGGGAAGCATCTCGAGGCTGCTGTTCGGGAAGAACTCTTTCAGGCGGTCCGCGAACTCCGGCGGGATGATCGGATCGCTCTCGCCCCACCTGACGATCGTGGGGGTCTGGATCGCTACCTGCGCTGGATCGACCTCGGACTCGCCGGCCCGCTGGATCATGCGAGCCCGGTAGTAGTTGAAGCCGCCCTCGACGCGGCCCGGCCGGGCGTATACGTCGACGATCGCCTCGAGCTCGGCCGGGCGGAGCGCCTCCTTGCGGCCGAGCCAGTGATCGTAGAAGTGGGACAGGTAGATCCTGACGGTGTCGCGGTTGTAGCCGACCAGCTCGTGCGACCACGGCTTCGCGTGGAAGTGCTGGTACCAGGCCTCCCGCTGGAACCTGTACTCGAACCGCCGTTTCCCTATCCCGAGGTACGGGGGGTTCAGGAGCACGAGTGCTCGGACGCGGTCGGGAACACCCATCGCAAGCGCCTGCGCAACGGTGGCGCCCACGTCATGAGCGGCGAACACCGCGCTCTCGATGCCGAGGCCGTCCATCAAGGCGACGACGTCGCCGGCGAGCGCGACGGGGTTGTAGCCCTCCTCGGGAGGGAGGTCGGGAGCGTCGGAGCCGCCGAAGCCGCGGAGGTCAGGAGCGATCGCGGTGGCCTCGGCAGCGACTCGAGGGATGACTCGCCGCCAGTCGTACCAGAAGCCCGGCCAGCCGTGGAGCAAGATGACGGGCTCGCCACGGCCCTGGCTGACGTAGTGGATACTCACGCCATCCACGCCGGTCGTGTGGGCGTGCCCCCAGCGCTGATCGTCGGGGTGCAGGTCGATGAAGGGGTCGTCGCTCACGGCCCGAACGGGCACTCACAGGGGATGGCGTTGCACTTCGGGCAACCTTCCGCGTAGCGCCCGGCCGCGGCCTCGATGTCGATGCCGGCCTGGTTCGCCAGGGACACTAGCCACGCGAGCGCATCGCCCAACTCCTCTTCCTTGTTGGCGGAGTCGTCGCGCCGAAGGGCTCTCGCGAGCTCGCCGATCTCCTCGACCAGGCGTCTGAAGGAGGCATCGAGGCCGCGACGCTCGTCGCGCTCGAGGTAGGTGCGTCGCATCAAGTCCTGGAATTCGGCGAGCCGCACGTTGCTGGAGTCTAGTCGGGACGGCGGGATTTGAACCCGCGACCTCCACGTCCCGAACGTGGCGCGCTACCAAGCTGCGCTACGTCCCGATGAGCAAAGGATAACGGTCCGGCTCAGCGGCGACGAGAGCGGTGGAGGCGAAGAGAGGGGTCCCGCCCGGCGAGGGCCGGACCCCTCATTCGTTCAGGCCTGTTTCAGGCCGCGATCTCGCGGCGGCGCAGCAGGGCCGCGCCGACGATCAGGCCGATGCCGCCGATGACGGCCGCCACGGGCCACGGCGAGAACGACTGCGGGATGACCACGTCGCTGAGGCCTGCAGCCACCGGCGAGGGCCGGCCACCCGAGACGTTCATCGCCAGGTCGTACGTCAGGTCCGAGGCTTTCTCTTGCAGCGTCATGTAGCTGAACCACATGCCCTCGGCCGGGAGCCAGTGCATGCCCCGGTCCCCCCGAAGGTCGGAGAGCAGGAACTGCGTTGCCTCCTCGTCGCGGAGCAGGCTCAAGCCGTCGGCGCGCAGCTGCGTGTCGGAACCGGCGGGTCCCGGCAGCAGGGCGGGACGGTTCTCGGTCAGCAGGAACACGTCGGCCTTGACGACCGCCTCGCCACCCTGTCCCAGCGACAGGATGCGCAGGGGGACCCAGGGCTCGTCGGTCGGGATCGAAAGGTGGATCGAGGTGCCCTCTCCGACCTGGAGCCCGCGCCGCGCCGCCTCGGTCGCGTCGAACTTCGCGGCCATGAAGATCGGGCTCCTGTTCGCGTAGAAGTCGAGCACTTCGGGGGCGTCGGGTGGCAGGGAGAATCCGTTGTCCTCGGCCCACTGCCCGACGTCGTATCCGCCGCCCTTGAGGATGGTCACCTGGAGCGCGCCGATCTGCTTCTGCTCGAGGACCACAGCGCTGGAGGCCTCGGCGGCAAGCGCGCCATCCGCGGCCGCGAGCGCGACCGGCGGCTGCACCTCGATCGCCAGACGGTCGAGGGTCCAGTCGCCGCCCTTCCGCACCTTGGTCGGGACGTCGGGTAGGGGCACGATCGAGCCGAACTCGCCCTTGGCCCCCGCGAACTCGAATTGGGTCACGTAGTGCTCGATCCCGTTCACGTAAGCGGCGAGGGTCGAGGTCTTAACGAGGCCGACGGCCCCGTTAGGAGCGATGAGACCGCCACAGGCCCAGGCCGGGCCGGCAGTGATGACGAGCAGCGAGACGGTGAGTCCGAGAATGGCCCTCCTCATGGGAAACCTCCTTGCGTCCGTGCGAACGCTTCAAGGTTTGGACGGCTCAGGGAGGTGAAAGTGTTCCCGCCGCGGGCACGGAGCTCCAGCGATCCACCAGATAGGGCTTGAGCTCCACGGCGGTGTCGACGAGTGCCTCGACCGACAGCTCGGCCTGGGCGGCCGAGGCTCCGTGCGTCTCCTCCACGAAGGTTGCGGTTCGGGCGAAGTACAGGGGGATGAGCGACTCGATGATCTCGCCGCGGTCCTCGGTTCCCATGGCGTAGGCGGTCAGGTAGTCGTACAGGAGGGTGATCCAACTCTGCGCGTCCAGCTCGCCCTCGTGCGCGGCCGCAGCCGCCTCCGGGCTCAGGATACGCTGCCACGTCGTTTCCCACCGGTCGCGCCCCTCCGCGAACGCGGTGCGCAGGATGTTGAGCGAGACACCTATGGCCTCGGCGCCGGCCTCGGAGAGGAAGCCGAACGTCGGGGGAGCGCTGGCTCCCTCGACCTCCGACCAGCGGTCGCTGTGGCGAACGGCGAGGCGGAAGAGCGTGCCGACGACCTCTCGGAACATCGGGCCCAGGTCCGCGCCGGGCTCCTTCGGGTCGTGCATCTTGGCGCCGAGGAAGGTCTGACAGACCCTTCGGCCACCGGCAAGCGCGGAGGTCGTCATCCACACGTCCACGCCGAACCTGCAGACGTCGCCTTCCCAATCAGGGGAGGCGGCGTACTCGCGCGCAAGGTCGCCCGAGATGCAGAAGTCGCCGCCGATCGGCTGGCGGATGCGCAGTCCATACAGCGCAGCCGTGAGCGGATACGCGACCGCATTGGTGATCGTTCCGTCGTGCTTGTGCCGTACGTACAGCGGCGCCACGAACTCGTATCCGTGGTGGACTACCGGGCTGAGCAGGCGGTCGATCCAGTACGGGGTGAGGCTGCGCAGGTCCGAGTCCATCACGGAGCACGTCCCGGCCCCGAGTCGGCTCGCGACCTCGAACACCGCGCGCAGGGCGCTTCCCTTGCCGGAAGCCCCCCCGTACTCGAAGACGAGCTTTTCCGGCTCCGGACTATCGAGCGGCACGAGCAGCGACTCGGCGCGAGCGCCCACCGCGGCAGCCGCCGCCCGGTCGCGGGTCCCGTCCGTGGAGCCACCGTCGGAGACGCAGATGACGGCCTTCATGCCGGGGAAGAGCTTGCGAAGCCCGACCTCCGCCGCTATCACCACGCTCCCGACCGTCTCGGCGTTGTTGAAGGCCGGGATGCCGATGACGATGTCCGCGGCGCCCATCCGGGCAACGCGCTCGCTTGCATCCGCGGGGAGTGGTGTGTCGGCGGCTCCTGATGTGGGCACTTCGGGTATGGGTAGGATACCCGCGCCCGCGCCACGGAAGATGAGGATCGCTCAGGTATCGCCTCCATGGGTCGCAGTCCCGCCGTCCGGTTACGGCGGGATCGAATGGGTCGTGTCCCTGCTGGCGGACGGCCTGGCGGAGCGAGGGCACGACGTCACCCTGTTCGCGACCGGAGACTCGAAGACCAAGGCGAACCTCGAGTACGTCTTCGAGACGGCCCCCGGTCCCAATTACATCAACGCGATCTGGCACGACACCGTGCATCAGCTGTTCGTCCACCAGGATGTGTCTCGATTCGACCTGATCCATCAGCACTCTTACTGGTCGGGGCTCGTCGCGGCCCTGACCAGCGACACACCCGTGGTCCACACCCTTCATCGGGATTTCACGCCCGAGATGAGGAAGATCTACGAGCTCGTCGCCGATCGCCTGTGGTTCGTCGCCATCAGCGAGAACCAGCGATCCCTGATGCCCGAGCTCCGTTACGCGGGCGTAGTCCACAACGGGATCGACCTCGACCAGTACCCCCTGCGGGAGGAGAAGGAGGACTTCCTCCTGTTCCTCGGCCGTACCAACCCGGACAAGGGCCCGGTCCGCGCCATCAAGGCTGCGCGCGCGGCCGGCCTGCCGCTGGTCATGGCGGTCAAGGTGGCCGAGAGGATCGAGCGCGAGCACTGGGAGCGAGACGTCAAGCCCATCCTTCCGGACGGCACGGTGGTCCTGTCCGAGATCCCGCACGACGAGAAGGTCGAGCTCCTGGGCAAGGCGAAGGCGGTGCTTTTCCCCATCGACTGGGAGGAGCCATTCGGGCTGGTCATGACCGAGGCGATGGCGTGCGGCACGCCGGTGATCGCCACACCGAGAGGTGCGGTTCCCGAGGTCGTGGTCGATGGCGAGACGGGGTTCATCGTTCCCGTGGACGGCTATGCGGAGGCGGCTGCGGAAGCGCTACAGAGAACCGGGGAGATCGACCCGCACGCGTGTCGCAAGCACGTGGAGGATCGCTTCTCCGCCGATGCGATGGTGGGGGGCTACGAGGCGGTCTACGAGCGAGTGCTGTCAGCCAGCTGAGCCCAGGCGTCGCGGAGGTCGGTGACGCGCCATGTCGCTAGGCAGGTGCACATCACGTAATCGGTCTTCCTCTGGAAGGGCACCAGTTCTCCTTCGACCGTCACCACGCCATCTGGCGTGACCTCGCCCAGCACGGCGGCATGACATCTGGGACAGCGGATGCTCGGGTCGCTGCTCATGGCCGGAGGAGTTTAAAGGGCTCTGACCTGCGCGGATAGTCCCCCATTCGGGCGACTTGGCTCAGGCCGGAGCTCGGAGCTCGAGGAGCGTGGCCTCCGGCCGGCAGAGGAAGCGGAAAGGCGCGTACTTGCTGGTTCCCATGCCGGGGGACACGTGGACGTAGGACCTCCCCAGCCTCATCAGGCCCCGGGCCAGGCGATTCGGGAACGAGGAGTTGGTCACCAGCGCTCCCACCAGGGGCAGCCGGACCTGGCCACCGTGGGTGTGACCGGCAACGACGAGGTCATAGCCGAGCGCGGCCAGCTCGGGTGTCGGATCCGGGGAGTGGACGACCGCCAGGCCGAACGCGGTCGGGTCCGTTCGGGCGGCGACCCGTATGTCCGCCCGGTGGATGTGAGGATCGTCGAGCCCGACGACCTCCATCCGCAGCCCGTCGGTCCGGCGCTCGTACTTTCGGTTCTTGAGGTGCACCCAGCCGTCCTGCTCCAGGTGCCTCACGAGGTCACCGGCCCGCCCTTTCCGCCGGACGATGCGGCGGTAACGAACGCTACTGCTGAAGTAGCGGAACCAGTTCATCCGCTTCGGCGCGTAGAGGTCGTTGGAGCCCAGCACGAAGAGCGAGGCGACCCGGCCCCGCACGGCTCGCAGCGCGCTCGAGGCGAACTCGACCGCCTCCGGCTCCCCGACGATGTCGCCCGTCAACACGGCCACGTCGGCTCGGGGCAATCCGGCCAGGAACCTCTCCGCTCGGCGGTCGCCGTCGAGCATGTGCAGGTCGGAGAGGTGAAGGACGCTCAGGCTCGAGGTGCCCGCCGGTAGGATGTCGAGGCGGTAACGCCCGACCCGGTACCAGCGTCGCTCGACGAAGATGCCGTAGAGGATCGCCGCAGCGGCGGCGCCGAGGAGAGCGAAGGCCCAGATCACGGGAGCGGATTGTAAGAGAGAGGTGTGGGGGAGGCATGGGAGAGGTAGCGGACGCGCTTTCGACCCAGATCAAGGAAGCACTGAAGGCCGGCGAGAAGACTCGCCTGTCCACCCTGCGGATGCTCTCGGCCTCCGTCCGGAACAAAGAGGTGGAGCTGGGTCACGACCTCACCGAGGAGGAGTTCGTCGAGGTGGTCGGGCGCGAGGTCAAGCGGCGAAAGGAGGCCGCGGAGGCCTACGCGTCGGCCGGCAGGCCGGAGCTCGAGACCCGGGAGCGGGAGGAGCAGGCGATCCTGGAGGTCTACCTTCCCGAGCAGCTCTCGGAGGAGGAGCTCGCGAAGATCGTTGACGAAGCGATCGAAGCGACGGGCGCGGCGGGCCCCAAGGAAGTGGGCAAGGTCATGGCCCACGTGATGGGCAAGTTCAAGGGGCAGGCGGACGGCTCGACCGTCGGCAGGCTCGCGCGCGAGCGCCTCGACTCACCCGAGTAGGCGGAGTCTCGGCCAACCCGCTTGGCTCGATCAGAGGATCTTCGCGGTCCCCTTGTACATCGAGTTCGGGCAGAAGAAGTACACCACCTGAACAAGCACGTAGGTGGTAATGTCCTCCGTCTTCACGGTTCCGTCGGGGTTGTAGGTCCGCTTGCTCTGGAGCTGCCACTGGACCGTCTCGGGCCGGTCGAGGGGGTCCGTGATCTGCTGAGCCGACTCCCCTATCTGGTCCAGCTCGGTACCCTCCGCATCGCTGGCGAAGACGTGCAGGTCGAAGTCCGTGGCGCTGGCCGGGTCGAACTGGTCGATCGTCACGTTGGCGTTCTTCTTGTAGGTCAATGCGGTCGACCCCGCCGGGAACGGCAGGTCGAACCGGACGTGTGCGTACTCGCAGTAGTTGTCGGGGGCCTCTCCGCACGTGGCAACGTTGTTGTTGTTGAAGCCGGTGATGTTGACCGCGACGGCCCGGGTTCCGTCCCAGGTGAACGGGGTGCCGGGCACGACCGTGCCTTCGATCTCGAGGTGGGCGCTCGCGGCGGACGGTGTCAGGACCGCGAAGGCGACGAGCAAGGGGATCAACCTGGACATGCGGGCTGCGATCTTCATCGGGCACTCCTCCCTGCCGAGGGCACGGCAGCTAATTCGCTAACAGAGGCTTCGACCTTCCTTCGGATTCTCCTGCTTCCGAGAAGTGAGGGTCTCTTCAGCGACGATCGCCCGGCGGAGGCGACGGGCTGGGGGCTGGCGGGACGGGAGCAGGGGTGTACCGGCCGACGATGATCGCTATCGGGTAGCCCTCTTCCAGCTTGACCCCGGCGCCGGGTGCCTGCGACAGGACCCTTCCATCCTCGCGCCGGATCTGCGTGTCCTGGAAAGCGACCTCAACCTCGAAGCCGAGAGCGCGAAGCCTGGCGGTCGCGGCTGCCTGCGCGAGTCCGACCACGCTCGGCACCTTGACCGTGGGGATCTTGCCGTTGCTCACCCGGATCGTGACCGCACCTCCAGCCGTAACGGTCGAGCCGCCGGGCGGGTCCTGTCCGACCACCTGGTTGAGCGGGTCGGCAGAGGGGATCGACTCGACGGTCGGCGTGAAGTACGCCCTGACCAGAACCTCCGTTGCCTCCTGCTTCGTCAACCCCACGACGTCTGGCACCTGAGCCGACTCGGGCTGGGGAACGGGAGGCAATGCCATGACCGGAAGCCCCTGCATCGCAACGAGCATGAAGTCGTGCCAGATCGGGGCGGCAACCGTTCCGCCGTATGCACCGGGCATCGGAACCCTCGCGGCGGGATGTCCCACCCACGTGGCGGCGCAGATCTGCCTGGTGCACCCCGAGAACCACACGTCTGCCGAGTCGTTGGTCGTTCCCGTCTTGCCGAAAACGGGCCACTTCCCGAGGTTCGCCGCCGTGCCGGTTCCCCCGCTGACCACGAGCTCGAGCAGCCCGGCGACCTTGTCCGCGATGTCGCGCGGTATCGCCTGTTCGCAGGCGCCTTGCTTCTGCCGGAGGAGAACCTTGCCGCTGGGCGCCGTGACCTTGCTGATCGCGAACGGCTCGCAGTGCACGCCTTGGTTCGCGAGCGTCGCGAACGAGTTAGCCATCTCGAGGGGCGTGACCTCCTCCACGCCCAAGGTGATCGTACAGAACGGGTCGAGGGGGCTCTCGATCCCCATCCGTTGCGCGGCCTCCACGATGTTCGGTGGGCCAACCTCGATCGCGAGGTTGACGAAGTAGGCGTTGACCGAGCCCGCCGTGGCCGACGACATGTCTATATAACCGCTGCCGCCGCCATCCCCGGCATTGACGACCCGGTAGTTGGGGGGGCCGTAGGGCGTGCAGTCCACGATCTGTCCGCTATTCGCCTTGTAGACCTTGCCCAGAGGGATGCCGTTCTCGAGTGCAGCCACCAGCGTGAACGGCTTGAACGCCGAGCCCGACTGACGGCCGGTGCCACCCTGGCCGGTGGCGAGATTGACCTGCGACTGACGGAAGTCGGCCCCGCTGACGAGCGAGAGCACGGCCCCGCTCTCGGTGTCCACGGCCGCGATCGCGCTGGTCGCTCCCTTCGCGTCCTTCCCGAACTTGCCCTGGACGATCTGCTCGCCGCGCCGCTGCATGTCCGTCTCCAGGGTCGTCTCTATGTCGAGCCCGCCCTGGAACAACGTCTTGATGCGCGCCTCCTTGGTGTTGCCGAAGCGCGGGTCGCCCAGGATCTGGGACTTGAGGTACTCGACGAAGAACGGGAAGCGCGCCTCCTCGTTCCCGATCTGAGTGATATGCAGGCCGAGAGGAGACGCCTGCGCCGCGGCCGATTCCTCGGGCGTGATCTTCTCGAGGTTCTCCATGCGCGCGATCACCACGTTGCGTCTGTTCAGCGCAGCATCGGGATCGTTGACGGGTGAGTAGGTCTCGGGAGAGGAGATAAGTCCCGCCAGCATCGCTGCCTGCGGCACGGTCAGCTTGCCGGGCTTCGCGCCGAAGTAGTACTCGGCCGCGGTCCCGATGCCGTACACACCTCGTCCGAAGTAGACCTCGTTGAGGTAGAGCTCGAGGATCTGATCCTTCGAATAGACCTGCTCCAGCCGCAGGGCCACGCGCGCTTCCTGGAGCTTGCGGGAGAACGTCTGCTCGGTGCCGATCGCGCTGAAGACGTTGCGGGCGAGCTGCTGGGTGATGGTCGAGGCGCCCTGGGTGATGTCTCCCGTGCGGATGTTGGCGATCAGCGCTCGGAGGATCCCCTGCACGTCGATGCCGGGATGCTCGTAGAAGCGCGAGTCCTCGATCGCGAGCACCGCGTCCATGGTCACCTGGTTGACCTGGTTCAGCCGGACGATCTTCCGGTTCTCGTCGAGGTAAAGGGTCGAAAGCACCGAGCCGTCGGCGGCGAAGATCGTTGAGCGCTCGGGGATGCGCGGGAACGCCAGGTCGACGTCGGCGCCGATCTTCTCGAACTCGCGCGAGAACTCATCCAGCGCGCGGCCCGCGGCCCCCACCGGAGCCAGCAGGGCCAGGGCGAACGTCAGGGAGCCGAGGGACAGAACGACCAGGAACAGGACGAGCTTGAGTGCCGCGAAGGGCGCTGCCCGCTCGCGGCCGATGACCGCACCGGGTGGTGAGGAGGGTGCCATCAGGGATCCGAGGCAAGGATATCTTCGCTCTATCGCTAGAATCGCCCCGAAGTGAGACGCTTCGCGATCGCCCGGCTCGCGGCTGCTGCGATGTTCTTCGCCCTAGCGCTCGCCGGGCCCGCTTTCGGGCAGGAGAGCCCAGTCGTCGAGGTCGTGGAGCTCGAGGGCGTGATCGACCCGACCACCGCCGCCTATCTCGAGTCCAAGCTCGATTCCGCGGCCGAGGACGGCTCGGAGGCGGTCGTCATCCAGCTAAACACCCCCGGCGGGCTCGATATCTCGATGCGAGACATGGTCCAGCGCATCCTGCGCTCCCCGGTGCCCGTGATCGTCTGGGTGGGGCCTCCGGGCGCGCGCGCCGCTTCCGCAGGAGTCTTCCTGGTCTACGCCTCGCACGTTGCCGCGATGGCACCGGGCACCAATCTTGGAGCGGCCCACCCCGTCGACCTCGGTGGCGACCTGGCCGACCAGCAGGAGACCAAGGCCGTGGAGGACGCGGCGGCGCTCTTGCGAGAGCTCGCCACGACACGAGACCGGAGCCTCGAGTTCGCCGACGACACCGTGCGGGAGAGCCGGGCTCTCGGCGCGGAGGAAGCGTACGAGGAGGACGTCATCGACCTCGATCCCAAGACGACATCGACCATCGATGCTCTGCTCGGGACCCTGCAGGGCACTCAGGTCGAGACGGTGAACGGCCCCGTGACGCTGACAACGAGTGGGCCCGAGGTGACGATCCGCTTCCATCAGCCGGGACTGCTCACGAGGATCCTTCACGCGATCACGGACCCGACGATCGCGTACTTACTTCTGATACTCGGCTTCTGGGCCATCGTGTTCGAGCTGAGCCAGCCGGGCGTCGGCGTTGCAGGTGTTGCGGGGCTGATCGCCCTGGTGATGTCTTTCACCGCGCTGGCCGTCCTGCCCTTCAACATCGCGGGCCTGCTGCTCGTGCTCCTGGGTCTGACCTTCTTCACTATCGACGTCTTCACCGCGGGCCTCGGCGTGTGGACCGCCGGGGGAACTCTCGGGCTGCTCTTCGGATCGATCATCCTGTTCGGCGGTGTCTCGCCCGCGATCGAGGTCTCGCCGTGGGTGATAGGGATAGTCGTCGCGGCCAGCTTCCTGTTCTTCGGGTTCGCCATGACGGTGGCCATGCGCGCCCGGAAGAGGGGCCCCATGACCGGTTCCGAGGGGATGATCGGGCTCGCCGGCGAGGCGCGGTCCGAGCTTGCGCCGGAGGGCCAGGCCTGGGTCAAGGGAGCGCTCTGGCGCGCTAGGGCGCTCAACGGCCCCATCGCCAGCGGCGCTCGTGTCCGCGTCAGACGGGTTGACGGGCTCCTGCTCATAGTTCAGGAGGAGCAGTCAGAGAAGGAGGGTGACTGAATGGAAGGCCTGATAGTTCTCGGTGTCATCGCGTTCCTCGTGCTGATCCTGGTGCTGAACGCGGTTCGGATAGTTCAGGAGTACGAGAGGGGAGTGATCTTCCGGCTGGGCCGTGTCCTGTCCAGCGCGAAGGGGCCCGGCCTGTTCTTCATAATCCCGTTCATCGACCGGATGCAGAAGGTGAACCTGCAGACGGTCACGATGAACGTGCCTCCTCAGGACATCATCACGAAGGACAACGTGACCGTCAGGGTGGACGCGGTCATATATTTCAGCGTGATCGATCCGGTCAGGGCAACGATCGAGATCCAGAACTACCTCCTCGGCACCTCCCAGATCGCGCAGACGACCCTTCGGTCGATCCTCGGCAAGGCGGAGCTCGACGAGCTGCTGTCCAAGCGCGAGGAGCTGAACGACCAGCTCCAGGCTGTGATCGACGAGCTCACCGAGCCATGGGGGGTCAAGGTCACGCTGGTCGAGATCAAGGACGTCGATCTGCCCGACACGATGCAGCGGGCGATGGCGCGGCAGGCCGAGGCCGAGCGAAACCGGCGGGCCAAGGTCATCAACGCGGAGGGCGAGTTCCAGGCCTCTCAGAGGCTGTCGGATGCCGCGGATGTGATCTCGCAGCACCCGATCGCCTTCCAGCTCCGGCTGCTCCAGACGATGACCGAGGTTGCCGCGGAGAAGAACTCGACACTGGTCCTGCCCATCCCGGTCGAGCTCTTCCGCCCCTTCATCGATGCGATGGACAGCACCAGGAAGAAGTAGCCGAGGGCTCCGCATTTCTTAGGCACACCTGAGCCAGCGGCCTCCGGGACGCGATCGGAGGCCTTGATTGTCCGGTTCGTCGTGATTTCGGCTCTTTACAAGGGCTCGGCGACGCTGGTAGCGTGGACGCCCCTCCGGGGTGAAAACCTTCAGAGGAACCGCGACGGATAAGGGTCGAGGAGGCGAAAACCAGTTGGCCGACGCCATGTACTACGACTGGGATATCGGATGGCAGTACGACTCTGCCTGCCGAGGCGAGGACTCGGACCTCTTCTTCGCGCCGAACTACTTCGAGCGCAAGGAAGAGAAGGAGGCCCGCGAGGACAAGGCGAGGGCCATCTGCTCACGCTGCCCCGTCAAGGAAGAGTGCCTCGACTACGCCCTCCGCAACCGCGAGCCCCACGGCATCTGGGGCGGCCTCAACGAGGTCGAGCGTAAGGCGATCATCCGCGACCGCGAGCGATCTGCCCGACGCGCCGGCTGAGAACCTGAGCGCAGAAGCCCGTCTCTCAGAGCTCGGCATCGAGCTTCCCCCTGTGGCCGCGCCCGTTGCGTCGTACGTCCCCGTCGTCGTATCTCGCGGCCTGGCCTTCGTTGCGGGCCAGGTACCGCTCGAGGATGGCAAGCCGATGGCCACGGGCCGTCTCGGAGACGAGATACAGACCGAGGAAGGCGCCAGGCTGGCCCGGCAGTGCGCGCTCCAGGGTCTTGCCGCTCTCAAGGCGGAGCTCGGCTCACTGGACGAGGTGAGCCGGATCGTCAAGGTCTCGGTCTTCGTGGCCTCGGCGGACTCGTTCACCGAGCAGCCGAAGGTCGCCAACGGGGCCAGTGATCTCCTCGGCGAGGTCTTTGGCGATGCCGGGCAGCACGCGCGCGCGGCGGTCGGGGTCCCCGCGCTACCGCTCGGCGTTCCGGTAGAGGTCGAGATGATCGCCGAGGTCGCACACCGCGTTCGCGGTTAGCCGGTCGTAGAACTCAATCGGCGAGGCGGCGGACGTCTCCGTCCCGGCGGGTGATCCCGCGCTCGTCGAACGACCCGAGTATCGGCAGGGCGTACTTGCGCGTGGTTTCGATCAGCTCGCGGAACCGGCTCACAGTCAGGCCGTCCGGTCGTCCGGCCTCGGCGCGCGCGAGCTCCTCGGCCCCGGCGAGGAACGAGGGAGTCACGAGCACCTCGGCGGAGACACGGGCCAGCCTTCCCGTGGCCACGCAAGCCTCGATCAGGTCTCGTTGGAACCCCTGCTGCTCGAGGTCGCGTTGGGTGGGGGGAGTGGGCTCCCCCTTCTCCACCAGCTCCACGAGGGCCCGGGCCTCCGGCTCTCTTTCACCGAGCGACACTTCGTGACCGGCTCGACGGACCAGGGTGCCCCGCCGCTCGACCGCGCCCTGCTTCTCGAGCCCGGCGAGGACCACGGTCACCACCTCATCCGGCGCTCCGCCGGAGATCGAGATGAGCAGGTGCTCGCGAAGGGCGCCGGCTTCCATCCCGGGCAGGAGTGGGTTGGAGATGTGGAGCTCTTCGAGCCCCCCGAGCGCGGCACGCTCCATACGATGCAAAAGGGGGTTGGAGATCCACCAACCCTCGAGAAGGCTCGAGCCCGCGATCTCGCTCGGATCTCTTCCTGTCAGGACCGCGATCTCCCCGGCCCTGACCGCTCCCCGCTCGGACACGAGCGTCGACGGCAGCTGCTCGGGGCTCGCATCGAGCCGCCTCCGCAGTCGTGCAGTCACGTCCGAGCCCGCCCTCGCCGGCGGATGAGGGTCGAGCACCACTCCACCGCCCACCGTCTCGCGCCGTCCCGCCTCGCGCAGGACGAAGCGATCCCCGGGCTGGGCGACTATCGGAGACGAGAGTCGGAGTCGCGCGAACGCCTCCTGCCCGGGATCGAGCGAGGTCGCCTCGTGAAGGCGCAACCGCGCGTCGCGCTCCGCGGATCCGGCATACAGCTTGTATGCGCCGCGTCCGGTGAGGGGATGAGTGACCGATCGGGCCGGCTTCAGGAGCACGTCAAGCGTCGACGACGGCCTCCATTGCCCGGGTCGCACGAGCACGTCGCCGCGCGAAACGGCATCCCTGTCGATCCCGCTCAGGTTCGCGGCAACCCGGGACACGGGGTGCGCGCTGTCAAGCGACCTCCTGTGCGTTTGCAGGGACCGTACTCGCGCGGTGGTGCCTTGCGGAAGGATCGCGACCTCTTCCCCGAGGCCGAGCGAGCCCCCGGTCAGCGTTCCCGTGACCACGGTGCCGGCACCCTTGATCGAGAACGACCTGTCTATGTGGATCCTCGGACGCCCTTGATCCTCGGGCGTGGATGCCTCGGCGACCATGCGGTCGATCTCCCGCACCAGCTCCTCGATCCCCACGCCGGATGTGGAGGAGCACGCGACGATCGGAGAATCCGCGATCGAGGTGCCCGAGAGGCGTTCGTGGATCTCGTCATGTCGCTCCGACAGCGCGTAGCCATCGACGAGATCCGACTTCGTGAGCGCGACGACCGCAGCCGCCGCGCCGAGGACGTCGACGATCTCGAGATGCTCCTCGGACTGTGGCTTCCACCCCTCGTCCGCCGCGACGACGAACAGCACGAGCCGCACCGGTCCGACGCCGGCGAGCATGTTGCGAACGAAACGCTCGTGACCGGGGACGTCGACGAAGCCGATCTCGCGACCCGAGGGGAGGGTCAACCACGCGAACCCGAGGTCGATCGTCAACCCGCGGCGCTTCTCTTCCTCCCATCGGTCCGGATCTATGCCGGTGAGTCGGGCGATGAGTGAGGACTTGCCGTGGTCCACGTGTCCCGCGGTCGCCACGACCTGAAGGGGGAAGGTCAACGCCTATCCCTGGCTCAACGCGTACCGGATAGCCCGAGCCAGACGGTCGTCGTCCTCCGGTACGACCGTTCGCAGGTCGAAGAGCAGCTCGTCTTCGTCAACCCTGCAGAACACCGGCGGGTTGCCGGCGCGCAGCCGGGCGGCGACATCCTCGGGGCGGCCCGACTTGAGCCTAACGGCGTGTGACGGAACGCCGTAGCCGGGGAGGGAGCCGCCACCCACAATCGCCTCTGACTTGACCACCGACGCGCCCGGCAGGATGTCCGCCACGGCCGACGCACGCACTCGAAGAGCCGCCGGTCGCTCTTCCAGGGCTCGCCAGATGGGCAACCGGGATTCCTCACCCCGTGCGTGCAAGCTCAGCACCACCTCGAGCGCTGCGATGGTCATCTTGTCTACGCGCACAGCGCGAGCCAGCGGGTAGCGGCGGAGCTTCTCCACGAGCTCGGCTCGTCCGAGTATCACCCCGGCCTGGGGACCCCCGAGTAGCTTGTCGCCGGAGAAGCAGACTAGGTCCGCCCCCTGGCCGAGCGACTCCGTCGCTACGGGCTCTTCCGCGGGCACACCGCGCCGTCGATCGAGAAGCCCGCTCCCGGTGTCGTGGATGAGAGGGACGTCGGCACTCCTTGCGATCCGGGCCAGCGACTCGACTCCCGGCGACTCCGCGAATCCCGTGACCCGGTAGTTGCTCGGGTGTACCTTGAGCAGGAGAGCGGTGCGACTCGAGACTGCCGCCCGGTAGTCCTGCACGCGGGTTCGGTTCGTCGTCCCGACTTCCACGAGCTTCGCTCCTGACGCCGCCAGGATGTCGGGGAGCCGGAACTCGCCGCCGATCTCGATCAGTTCGCCTCGGGAGACGATCACCTCTCGCCTCCGCGCAAGCGCCGAAAGCGCGAGCATGAGCGCCGCCGCGTTGTTGTTGACGATCAGGG
>JBOGVX010000159.1:0-4918 GCA_050693165.1 Actinomycetota bacterium
GCTGTGACGAGGGGCTCGTGGTTGCCGGGGAACCACTTCCCGTTGAGAAGCACCTCCCCGAGGTAGATGCGGGAGCAGACGATGGTTCGGGCCATCGAGTACTTCACGCCGGTGAGCTGCTCGATCCGGGGGAAGCTGAGGCCCTGGGCCCGGAGCTCGAAGATCCTGCGGACCGTGGGGGCGTCGGCGTTGGGAACCAGCTCCCCGTCGACGAGGTCGTAGCCGAACTTCGGCCGGTTCGTCCACTTGCCTTGCCGGGCCGCCTGGTGCATGCCCATGCGGACGTTCTCGGCGAGTTGCTCCCGGTAGAACTGCGCGAACGACCCGAGGATGTTGTAGAACATGCGCCCGGTGGCCGAGGAGAGGTCGAGCTTCTCGGTGAACGAATGGAGGCCCACCCCAGCGGCGGCGAACGTCTCGGCCAAAAGGATCAGGTCCCCGAGGTTCCGGGAGAGCCGGTCGAGTCGCCAGACCAGAACGTTGGCCACATGCTCCTGCTCGACCATGGCCAGGAGCTGCTGGAGTCCGGGGCGCTCGAGATCCTTCCCCGACCGACCTGGATCCTCGACGACGGTGACCGGGCCGAGCTCGTGCAGCTTGGCGTACGAGCGGAGCTTCTCTGCCTGCCCCTCGATGGAGAATCCCTCCGCGGCCTGCTCCTCGGTCGACACCCGGCAGTATGCGATCGTCAGCATCGGTCCTCCCCGTTCTCCCTGTCGGTCACGAGGCGGAGACCCACGGCCACCAACACAGCGGCCACCCGGTCGAGGTCGGGGCCCTGACGGAGCGGATCTCCTCGCGACCGCGAGTCTTGGAGCGTACCTCGGGGAGGTGACGGAACCTTCGCTCGGTCGCTGCGGGCCTCTATCGGCCGTCGCCTCCGGTCCAGCCGCGGCCGAGACAGTGGCGGACGTCGTATGGGCTCCCGTCCTTCGCCGGGAGCTCGGCGAGGGAAAGGCGTTCGGACGTCCCGGCCGCGGCCCATACAGAGCCGAGGACTCCTCGGGCCGCGATCAGCTCCTCGCTGGAGAGAAAGACCGGCAGGGCTGGCTTCTTCCCCCCGCGCCCCCCTCGTCTCGGGCGGGCCAAGGCGGAGATCTTCTCCTCCCGCGCGGTGTCGGGGACGAGCACCAGGACGTTCGGGAACCCCGGAGCGTCGCCCCACCCCGCGGCGAACCTTCTATAGCCCCGGAGCTTCTCGGAGACGGCGGCGGGGCCCTCGGTCCCGCGGTCGTACTCCAGGTAGAACTCGCAGGCCCCACCGGGATGGAGGTATCGCCCGAATCCGTCAGGCTGAATCTCACCAGCGCGCGTGCGGACCTTCCGCTCGGGCAGCCACCGGTGAAGGCCCTGGTCCGGGTGGTTCCGTGAAGTCTCGACCAGCGAGCAGAAGAAGTCGTTGAGGCCGATCCGGTGGCGGAGGTTGCGGTTGGAGCGGTAATCCTTGTCGGGGACCCAGGGGAGCTGACCGCGGGGGACCCGCTCGAGGTATGCGAGCACCGACAGTCCGACGCCGGTGAGGAAGTGGTGCTCGGAAGATCTTCCGCGTCCGAACCCCTCAGGCGGCTGGAACGATCCGACGAGCTCCATCGACTTCAGTTCGCTGAGCTGGTCCTGGCACCTGCGGAGGGAAGCGAAGAACAGGCTCTTGAGGTTCCGAGTGGTCAGAACCTTGTGCTCCAGGAGTCCCTGGAGGATCGCTCGGTCTCTCTCGTCAAGTGAGAAGGCGAGGCTTCGAAGGTCGGCTTTTCTCTCGGCTGAGGACATGATTTGGGCACAATCCACCCCCCTTTCGGTTGGTCGGTGACCCCGAACCAGGCGTCTACCTGCGGTTTCGTGCTCCCGCTTCCCGGTATTCGCGCCACCTACGCGCCGCCCATGCGGCATCGCGCCACAACCGCGCAGCTTGATGGAGCACGGACGCCTCGGTCCGGGTGTTCAGCTACGTGCCGCTCTCACCTCCTTCCGCCGATCACACTCGTCTGCCCACTCGCCGGATCCGGCATGCTGTGGCGCTCCGACTCGCTGGTTGGCACCCGATGGCGTCCGGCCAGTTCCGGGTGAAGGCAGTGCCGGTGCAGTTCCCGCCGCCGGCGACGGTCCCCCTGACCCGACGTTCCCGAGCGCGCCTCCTCCGAGGTGCCCGGGCGCAGGAGGGCGACCGCCTCCTCTGGCGATCTGACAGCGTGGCATGCTCATCCGGCCTGGCCGGACGCCAAGGGCGCTCTCCCGCGTGAGAGAGCGGCCCTGCGCTGTGTCTCCGGCGAGGCTTCCAGATGCCGTGTTCGGCGATTCCGGGTCCTTCATCGTCGCCATACAAATGTGCGCAACGGCTCTTAGGTTCACGGTTTTTTCGTGTAGGTCCGCCCTCTTTTCGTGTAGGTCGCCACTCGCAGGGCGTGTCGGTTTTTTGTAGGTCGCCGCCATTCGCCAGGTCCCACGCAGTTCGGCCCCTGGTCAGGCGGCCTCCTCCTCCGAGCTGCCCGCACGCCGCGCTTGGTGCGTAGGGGCGGATCGGGTCCTCCCCAGCGATAAGGCGAAAGGGAGGGCCGGAGCCCTGCGGGAGATTGGAGATGCTGGTGGGCAGGGCTGCTGGCAGGGAGGGTGTTTCCGCGCGCAGGCATTCGGCGGCTGATCTTTCTCTGCTGCGGTCCATACCCACCAACTATGAAAAACGGGCCGAAGGTGGACAGATTTCTCGTGTAAGGGGGCCGCCTTTTCGTGTCAGGCCCCTAGAGGATCCCGACAGATTCCCGACAGATTCCCGACACAGCGAGTTGAACTCTTCTGTGCTGACCGGGGAGATGCCGGACGAAGTGTTCCGGACACATCCCCGACGTTCCGGGGAGATGCCTGACATCGCCTGAGATGGGCTTCACCCTGACCTAGACCGATCGAGGAGGTGGGTGTGGCCGTTGAGGGTGGTGACGATGGCCGAGGACTTCGAGGACAGGACCCGCTGGCCCCACCGCTCTCCGGGCCGGATTCCGCCGAGCTCGAGGTTGAGATCTGTTCGATGCTCAGAGCCCAGCCCCCTGAGGAGCCAGGCGCATCAGGGCGGAGCTCGAGGGGAGATGAGGCTCTGCGTTCCTCGGTCGACCTTCAGATAGAAGCGAAGATCGGCCCCCGAGATGTGCAACTCTGGTAGAAAGCCCTGATCACCGTCGCTGCTCTCCTACGTTGGGGCTCAGAGGAGCCTTCCCCACAGTCTTGGGCGACGCCCTGACGATGGGAACCGCATCCGGTCCCCTAGACAATGAAGGGTAGAGATGACCAGAGAGAACTCCGACGCCGCTCTGATTCGAGAGTCGCTTGGAGCCCCAGATGCTTTCGCTGGAGTCTTCGACCGACATTTCGGCAGGATTTGTCGTTTCCTGCGCAGGCGGCTGCCGATGGAAGTCGCCGACGACCTCGCAGCCGAGACTTTCACCAGGGCTTTCTCGGCACGTAGCCGCTATGACCAAAGCCGACCCGACGCGGCCCCTTGGCTTCTAGGAATCGCTTCAAATCTTATTCGGGAGCATCTTCGTGTTGAGCGACGCGAGCTCATGGCTTGGACGGCTCATGCCTCAGCCAACGATCACAAGGTGGACGAGGGAACCTTGACTGATGAGCGACTCGACGCTGCGGCCTGGATGGGATCTCTCGGTCATGCCCTGGCCCAGCTCCAACCCGCTCAACGAGATGCCCTCCTCCTCTACGCCTGGGAGGATCTGTCTTACTCCGAGATAGCCACAGCCCTCTCAATGCCGCTCGGGACCGTTAGGTCTGCATTGCATCGAGCCCGTGCCAACGTGAAGACCGCCCTTCGAGGGCTGAGCCAGAGCGGATCACTTACGGTCGCCGATGAAGGGAGGCTTTCCCGTGGATGAACTTCGCATCCTCAAGCAAGCCCGCTCGGACATAGAGTCGGTCAGGGCCGCTGACGTCGCCAAGGCTCGCGAGCGCCTTAAGGCGCTGATCGATGCCGAGACGAACTCGGGAGCCGTGCCGACGCCAATGATTTCCCGTCCGTCTTGGCGGAGATGGCACTGGGCCTGGGCTTCGGTGGCTGCATCAGTCATGGCTCTTGTTCTGGGCCTCACTCTCTGGCCGACGTCCCAGCTATCGTCGCACGCGGGCGCAGTTGAAGCCCTGACAGACGCTGCCGACACGGCGGCGGCCATGCCAGCGGTGAGCGAGGAAGGTGCATACATCTACTCCAAGACACGCGCGACCAACCTCGTCACCGGGGTCAATTTCGACGTTAGCGAGGAGCATTACTCATTGACCATTCCAACGACGCGGGAAATATGGAAGGCGCCGGACGGATCTGGGCTGATCCATACGGTTGCCGGCCAACCCGAGTTCTTGAGCGACCGCGATGAACAAGTCTGGAAGGCAGCAGGTGAACCCGATTTTGGCCCAGGGACCTCGACTGAGTCCTTTGGGCCAGGCGAACTTTCGTATGAGAATTTCGACGGCCTCCCTGCAAACGGAGATGAGCTCTACTCGGTGCTATCGGACCGAGCGAGAAACGCCGCGACTACACACGATTGGGCTCTGTTGACAAGCGTCGGCGAGTTTCTGCGCGAGGCTCCGACTCCCGAATTGCGGCAGGCTCTCTACGAGGTTGCGTCTCGCATCCCATCCATTGAACTGGTTGGGGAAACGTCTGACGCCTTGGGTCGGCGCGGCACCGCCGTGGCGATCGAGTCTAACGAGACGGGGACTCTCTCCCGGCTAGAGCTCGTCTTCGACCCGGAAACGAGTGAACTTCTAGCACAGAGAGAGGTGCTCTTGGAACGCGACCCTGAGCTGAACCACGAGCCTCCGATCATCCTGTCCGAAACGACTTTCATCAGTACCGGCAGGACGGGTTCGATGCCGACACGGGCCCAAATCCGGGGCACTTGAGAACGAAGAGGCGGCCGGCCCA
>JBOGVX010000160.1:0-3770 GCA_050693165.1 Actinomycetota bacterium
GCCAGGACGACGACGACCTCAAGGGCAACAAGGGCAACGATGACCTCCGAGGCGGCGGCGGCGACGACGACCTGAACGGGAACGCCGGCAACGACGCGTGCGATGGAGGCTCGGGCGACAACACGATCCTGGGCTGCGAGACGTAGCGGTTACTCGATCGTGACTAGGGCCTGGCCGCCCTCCACGACGTCGCCGGCCTTGATGGCGACACCGGTGATCTTGCCGCTGCTGGTGGACGCGATGTGGTTCTCCATCTTCATGGCCTCGAGGATGCAGACCACGTCACCCGCTTCGATCGTCTGACCCGTCTCGACGAGCACCTTGAGGATCGTCCCCTGCATCGGCGCGGTGACCGCGCCGGCCACCCCGCCATGCGCGGTGGACGAGCTCTCGGGCGGCCTAGGAGCGGTCGGCAGCTCCGCCCCCCAGACCCTGGCGGGGATCCTGCGGCCCTCGACCTCGACGACCACCTGGGCCACCGCATCCGTGCCAGCCAGTAAAGCGGAAGCGTGGCTCGCCTTCGTAGCCTCGGGGAGCTCCATGCGGCCCGCCTCGATCTCGCTCTCGACCCACCGCGTGTGGTGCGTACCGTCGATGAAGGCCTGTTGCTGGAGCACCCAGCGGTGGAACGGGATCGTCGTCGCGGGTCCTTCCACCACGAACTCCTCGAGCGCACGCAGCATCCGGCGCGTGGCTGTCTCGCGATCCTGGCCCCACACGACGAGCTTCGCGATCAGCGAGTCGTACTCGCGCGGCACCTCGCGTCCCGCGGTGACTCCGGCGTCGACGCGCACGAACGGTCCCGCCGGGAGCTGCAGAGCGGTGATGAGGCCGGGCTTCGGCAGGAAGTTCTTCTCGGGATCCTCCGCGTTGATGCGGCACTCGATCGCGTGGCCGTTGAGGTCGGGGGACAGGTCCACCTTCTCGCCGCCGGCCACCTCGATCTGCAGCCGCACCAGGTCGAGGCCGGTGACCATCTCGGTGACGGGGTGCTCGACCTGCAGCCGGGCGTTGACCTCGAGGAAGTAGAAGGAGCCGTCCTCGTCCAATAGGAACTCGACGGTCCCCGCGTTGACGTAGCCGGCGGCCTTGGCAACCGCGAGCGCGGCTTCTCCGATCCTCGACCGCAGCTCGGAGTCAACGATGGGCGAGGGACTCTCTTCCACCAGCTTCTGGTAGCGGCGCTGGAGCGAGCAGTCTCGCTCGCCGAGGAACGAGAAGTTGCCGCGCGTGTCCGCGAGGATCTGCGCCTCTACGTGGTGGGCCCTGGCGATGTAGCGCTCCAGGTAGACCTCGGGCCGTCCGAAGTAGGTCTGCGCCTCTCGGGCAGAGCGCTCGACGGCCTCCTCGAGCTCCTCCGGGCTGTGGACGACGTGCATCCCGCGCCCTCCACCGCCGTGGGCGGCCTTGACGGCGATCGGGAAGCCGACCTTCTCCGCTGTCGCGGGGGCCTGGCTCGCGTCCACAGGTTCGGAGACCCCCGGGACCGTCGGGACGCCGACCTCCTCGACGACCCGCCGAGCCGCGACCTTGTCGCCCATCTTCTCCATCGCCTCCGGCGGTGGTCCGATGAAGGTCAGTCCCGCCTCTGCGCATGCGCGGGCGAACGCTGCGTTCTCGGCCAGGAAGCCGTAGCCTGGGTGCACCATCGTGGCGTTGTTCTTCTTGGCGGCCGCGAGGATCGCCTCGACGTTCAAGTAGGACTCGGAGGCCACGGGAGGGCCGATGCGCTCGGCTCGGTCTGCCATCTCCACGTGCAGCGCGTCGCGGTCCGCGTCCGAGTAAACCGCCACCGTGGGGATGCCCATCTCGCGACACGCACGGATCACGCGCACGGCGATCTCGCCGCGATTCGCTATCAGCACCCTCGGTTCGCTCATAATCGGTGCGCTGTGGAGTCGATGGAAGCGCTCGGTCAGGATAGCCTGCGCCGAGCCGTCCTCGGGGCGGGCATCGAGGTCGAGCCCGTGTGGTTCGAGGAGACCGGCTCGACCAATTCCGATGCCCTCCGCCTGGCAGACGGGGGGGCGCCCGAGTGGACGGTGGTGGCTACCGGCCACCAGACCGCCGGCCGCGGGCGCATCGACCGGTCGTGGAACGATGCGCCCGGTTCCTCGCTGCTGGTCTCCGTGGTTCTTAGGCCGAAGCTGCCGCCCGAGCAGGCCCCGCTGCTTTCGTTACTTGCCGCCGTTGCGATGATCGAGGCCTGCCAGCTACCGGCCATGCGCTCGAAGTGGCCGAACGACCTGACCGTGGGGGATCGGAAGACCGGCGGGATCCTCGCGGAGGCGAGCGTGTCCGACGGCGCGGTCCGCCACGTTGTGCTCGGCCTTGGCCTTAACGTTTCGTCCTCGGGGCTGCCGGGCGACAGGGCATCCACGAGCCTCGCCGCCGAGGGCGCCGACCCCGACCCCGAGCGGATCCTGCGCGACTACCTGTCGGAGTTCTTCGACGCATACACGGGGCCGAAGTTCCCGGGCAGCATCGTGCCCAGGTACACGACGATCTGCGCCACCTTAGGCAGGCGAGTGCGCGCGCGCCTCACCGCCGACGAGGACGTGGAGGGCGAGGCCAGGGGTCTCGACGACACGGGCGCGCTGCTGGTCGAGACCGAGGATGGCACCCGCGCCGTAAGCTTCGGCGAGGTCGTCCACCTCAGGCCCCTCTAGTCGTTCTGCTCCTCGCGCACACATCTGAGCAGCTCCGCCCGATCCGGCGGCGCCTCAGCGATCAGCTCCTGAAGCCCTCGAACGGCGAAGAGTCTCGATCCCATCACGTCCATGTGTGAAGCCGACCACAGCAGTTGCTCGAACTCCGCCGGCGCGGTCCTAACGACGGTGATCTCTACCCGCTGGAACCGTTTGTTGGCGACATGCAGTGCTCCCCACAGCCTGTCTGTGGTGTTGTGGTCGTTCGCCACACGGATCTCCGGTTCCTGGATCGGCACGGGGGCGCCTTGGAGACGCTCCGCCATGGAACCGACGACCAAGAAGCGGATGCCACGAGCTCGCAGGATCCTCAGCAGGCGGGCGATCCGCCCCGACCAGCCGGAGGGTTGCCTCCACGACAACCTCGACAGTGGATCGAGATCCAGCATGACGCGGATCTGCGTCCGATCACTGGTGGGCAGCGGCTCAGCCGCAAGGGTCCACCCGCACGCTGTGAGCAGCCGCTCGACCGTACCCAGGCGCGGATCCACCAGCGCATGCTCGATCCGATTGATCGTCTGGATGGGCATCCCTACACGATCGGCGAGCTCGGTCTGCGACAGGCCGGCACGCCCCCTCGCCTCTCGCAGGAGCCGCGCCGATTTCCCGCGTCCGACTCCCTTGGGGGACAGATGAGCCGGACCCTCACTGAGATTGAACATATATGTGCAAATTGTGCGAGGTACCTCTGACATGAACCGTCGGGCGGCCCGCAAGGCCGGGCTCCGCGCGGGGCCGATATCATCCGGGGGTGTCCGACCTCTCGAAATGGGCCGAGAGCGACCTGCTGCGGGGCGGGACGCCGGAGCATCTCTACCTCGACCTCCTGAAGAAGGTCCTTACCCGTCTGCTCTTCCCAGAGCAGGGCTACGACGTGGGCGCCCGCGAGATAGGGATGGACTGGCCGGAGTCCGGCGAGACCATGATCGGGCTCAAGCGACTGGACAACATCGAGTTCTGCGTCGCGGACGTCGTCCGCCGCGGTGTGCCCGGCGATCTCATAGAGACGGGCGTCTGGCGCGGGGGAGCGACGATCTTCATGAGGGCCGCTCTGGAGGCACT
>JBOGVX010000161.1:0-12702 GCA_050693165.1 Actinomycetota bacterium
GGCCCGAACCTCGCTCGGCACCCCGTCCGGCGGACCCACGCTTTCGATGGCCTGGGCAGAGGAGGGCGCCGCCTACGGCACCGCCACGACCATGTCCAAGTTCACCGACGCCGGCGCATACATGTACCACCGCACCCTGGCGCGGATCGGCGCGGCCGGCTCCACGACTCCCGTTCCGTTCACGGTTCGGGTCGCATCGAGCTCGGGCCAGTTCGCCGAGGACCACGTCAGCACCTGGCCCGGCCCGGGGCTCCCCCCCTACGCCGACGGATACCTGAGCAACTTCCACACCCACTACATGGACCCCGTCGAGGTCTACGACCGCATCAACGCCCTGGCGGGCGAGTTCCCCGACATCTCGGAGATCATCGACCTGCCCTACAAGACCGAGGGCTACCAGAGGAAGTCCATGGGTGTCCTGGGCGCGGCCCAGCCCGGGGGCGCGCCGCAGAGCGCAGCGAGCGCAGTCCTCCTGATCGCCCAGGCATACGGCCAGGACGGCGGGAACGAGGTCCAGGTAGAGCTCGTCCCGGGCACCGACCTCAGCGTGGCCGTGGCCGGACCGAGGATCACGGTCAGCTTCCTTCCCGGCACGACGGCCGCACAGGTGGTGGCGGCGATCAACGCCGATGCCGCCGCCAGCGCTCTCGTCACCGCCCACACATACGCGGGGAACACCGGGACCGGTCCGGTCTCGCCCGCGGTGGTGATCCTGGACGACTTCCTGGCCGCACCAGACACCGTCCCGCGGGGTCCGTTCCAGCCGCAGGTGATCCGGATCGGCAGCGATCGGGACGGCTCCAGGGTCGGGGTGTTCCTGTACTGCCAGCAGCACGCCCGCGAGTGGGCGACTCCCCTGACGTGCGTGGAGACCGCCGAGCGTCTGCTTCGCAACTACGCGATCGACCCGGGCACGCAGGAGATGGTCGACAACCTCGATATCTTCATCCTGCCCTCGGTCAACCCCGACGGCTCGCTGTACTCCTTTTATGACTTCGCCAGCCAGCGGAAGAACATGACCCGGTACTGTCCTCTCACGGCCACCAACGGCATGCCTTCCAGCCGCAACTCCTGGGGAGTGGACCTGAACCGGAACAACACGGAGGGCACGTTGTTCGACGGCTACTCCGGCGCAAGCACGAGCTGCACGGGAGAGACGTACGCCGGACCCGGTGAGGCCTCGGAGCCGGAGATCAGGAACGAGCACTGGCTCGTCGAGACGTTCCCGAACATCAAGTTCTCCAACAACATCCACAGCTACGGCGGCTACTTCATGTGGGCGCCCGGTGCCTACGTCACCCCCGGCCGGGTGACGCTGCCGGCGCCGAACATCGGGGTCGAGGGGTACTTCTTCGAAGGTGCCGAGAAGATCCTGGAGCGGATCAAGGAATCCCGGGGGACCGTGATCCTGCCGGGACGGACGGGGCCCGTGGCCGACGTCCTGTACTCGGCGGCCGGTAACAGCGCCGACGAGCAATGGTACCGGCGCGACATCATCGCCTACAGCTTCGAGACGGGCGCCGACCTGTTCACCTCGGATCAGACCGGGACGACGCAGAGCGCGGTCGGGTTCATGCCCAACTACGCCACCGAGGGCAGCCACGAGGCCAACGAGTTCGCGGCCGGCAACTACGGTCTGCTCGAGACGGCCCTGGAGTACTCGGACGACAACGAGGCCCCCGTGGCGGAGATCAAGCCGAACGGCGCTCTCGGCCGAGATCCGCTCGACGCCACCTTCTCCTGGGTCAACGAGCCGTCCGTGATCCACTACACGACCGACGGCTCGACCCCGACCGACAGCTCGCCCACCTGGGAGGCTCGTGGGCCTCGCCAGCCGGGAGAGTGGCTCCACTTCGAGGAGACGACCACGGTGAAGTGGATCGCGGTGGACATCCGCGGAAACACCTCTCCGGTCGGCTCCGCCACCTTCGTGGTGGACACGATCGCCCCGACCACGACGGCGGCGCTATCCCCGGATCCGGTGGACGGCGCGTATGTCGAGCCCACGATCACGCTCGACGCCGCGGACTCGGGCGGCGCGGGTGTCGACTACACCGAGTACAGCCTCGACGGCGGAGACTGGACCACGTACACGGGGCCGTTCCAGGTCACCGAGGTCGGCGATCACGACCTCCAGTACCGCTCATCCGACGTGGTCGGCAACCTCGAGGAGGCGCAGCTGTTCACGTTCCGGGTGGCCAGCAAGCCGACCGGGCCCGTCTGCACGATCACCGGGACGGAAGCTGCCGACACGCTCAACGGTACGGCTGGAAACGACGTCATCTGCGGCCTGGGAGGTAACGACGTGATCAACGCCTCCGGCGGCAACGACCTGGTGCTCGGCGGCGACGGGGCCGACAGGGTCGGCGGCGGCGACGGCAACGACGAGATCCTCGGAGAGGAAGGGGACGACGACCTCCGCGGCGAGAAGAACGACGACACGCTCCGGGGAGGCGCCGGCAACGACAAGCTCAACGGCGGACCCGGTACCGACGTCTGCTCCGTGGACGCGGACGGCGGGAAGGTCGCCGCCTGCGAGTCCTGATCAGGGAGTAAAGAGGGCGCCGGGGAAACTCGGCGCCCTCTTTGTGCACCTCCCCAAGGCGGTCGCCCCGTGCGCTGAGACTCACGATCGTGATCGGACTCGGCCTGGCCCGTATGCGGCTAGTCTTTCCCAATGGCGAGTTCTGGCCACTGGCGGTCTCCGACGCGACGGCCGAGCGACCTGCAACTTAGCCTCCAGTCGGAGGACGGGATGCTGGAGCCGATCGGGCTGGGGTTGTTCGAGGAGCGCGTCTACAGATACGTGCTCCGATCGGGAGCCGTGACCCCTGCGGAGGTAGCGCAGGGTGTCGACGCATCAACTCGAGATGCGGGTCGCGTTCTCCGAAATCTCGAGCAACAGGGCCTCGTAAGCAGGCTCCCCGAGCGGCCTCGCCGGTTCACTGCTGTGGCTCCGGACGTTGCTCTGGAGGTCTTGATCACCGCCAAGCAGCAGGAGCTCGAACGCGTGCGACGTCACACTGAGGAACTGCTGGAGGAGTTCCGTCAGCAGGCCCAGCACAGGCGATCCCGGGAGTTCGTAGAGATCGTGTCGAGTCCCGATGCCATCTTCCAGCGTTCCCTTCAAATGCAGCGAACCGCGCGAGAGCAGTTGCGCATCTTCGATCGGCCGCCCTATGCCAGGGTCGGTTTGAACCCCGACGAGCTCGAGCTTCTCGCGAAGGGGATCCGATTCCTCGTGATCTACGACCGGCCCGCCCTCCAACACGAGAACCAGCTCAGGTTCTTGGAACGGCTGATCGAGGCGGGAGAGGAGGCTCGCGTCGTCCCCGCGCTTCCGATGAAGCTCATCATCGCCGATCAACGGCTGGCGATGGTCCCGCTTTACGTGGACGACCCGGAGTCGCAAGAGCTTCGCATCGAGGAAGCGCTCCTGGTCCACCCCGGCGCGCTCCTGAACAACCTGGTAGAGAATTTCGAGATCCTGTGGGAGCGGGCTGTTCCTCTCCGAGGAAGCCTGGGTGCCGAGGTCGCCACATCTGAACTCCTGTCCGGGCAGGACCGCCGTATCGTGCAGCTCATGGCGACCGGGATGAAGGACGAGGCCATCGCCCGCCAGCTCGACATCGGCGCCAGGACGCTGCAGCGAAGGATCGCCAGGCTGATGGAGGTGCTTGGAGCCGACACGCGATTCCAGGCAGGTCTCCAGGCGGCTCGCCTCGACTGGTTATAGGCAACTTCTCGCCATCGGCGGGGACTGGCCACGACTACGGCAGGTCTCCCGACGCCTGCCGGCGAACTGAGTACTAACGCGTCTTCGAGGAGATATGGAGTGGCCCGGCCCTTTTAGGTACCGCCGGCGACAGCTTCCCCGCAGCACTCTTCGACTGCCGGAGGAGACCTGAAATAGCTGGAAGACACTCAAACGAATGGAGGGAGCCCGCCATGACCGTTGCCCGTCGAATTGCCTGCTGCGCCCTGCTTCTCCTGATGATCTCCTCACCGGTGCCGGCCCTGGGCGAGGACGCACACCCCACGCGCCTGTACCTGCTCCATGCCGATAGCGGCTTCAACTACTGGAGTCCGAAACCGGCAGAGCCCGAGGCCTCGGCCCTGGAGTTCAGCCGTGGCTGCGCCGAATACACCGGCAAGCTCTGCGGGACGGCGTCGGCGACGCCGCTGGGGTTCGCGTATCTCATCCCGTTCCTCCCAGGAGCCCAGCCGCAGGGAACCCTATCCTGGACCCCGCAGGCTCCGCTCAGCTTTCGGTTCGCCGTCGAGGTCGACTCCGCCGTGCCCTACACCGTTCACGCCCTGGTGATCGCCGGCAGCGCCGCGCACGAGTCGCTGCCGGCCGAGCAGATCTCCCCAGGCATATGGGAGGGAAAGATCAGCGTGGGTGGCTCGGTCAAGCCCGGGACCACACTCATCTTCGGGATGCTCATCCGCCAACCGGGCCAGGTACGGTCCGACCTTCAGCTTCACGTCCGCGCTGCGGGCGCCTCTTGGTTCGAGGTCCAGTCCGTGTCGCCGGTAACCTCGGCGTCCGAGCTCGTGGCCGCGAGTAACTACCGCCCCGCGCCGTCCCAGCTCGTCACCGAGGAGAGGACCCTTTCGTTCAACGACGGCGACTGGGAGTCTTTCTCGTTCGAGGGAGACCTGTCGGCACCGAAGGAGCTGACGGTCGAGCTCGAACGCAAGGCGGCCATCGTGATGGGTTGGTTCGAGTCCGTTTCCGAGCCGTTCACGTACGGCGTGCTCAATGGTGACCCGAATGCCCGCAAGCCGACCGAGATGGGGATCGTGCATCTCAACGCCGGCGCCGAAGGGATCTCATCCGGCCGGTACTCGGCATCGGCTGTGAGCGTACCCGCGGGCCCGCTCACGATGCTCGTGGAGCCCCAGGATGGTGCGGAGGAGCACCCCTACACGGCACACATCGCGGTCATCTACGGCAATAGGACCCTTTCCTCGTACCGGTGGCGCTTCGAGGTGCCCGCCGCACAGGTGCGGAGCCCGGTCGCTCAGGCATACCAGGGACCCCAGCAGCAGATTCCGTCAACCCCCGAGGTCACCACATTCAGGGTCTCGATCGCGGCGGAGTCACCTTCGCTCTCCCCCAACGAGTGGGCGATCGGGTTCGACGTCCCCGGCTTCTACGCACCAGAGGCCGGCCTCAGCTACACACGGACACCCCTGCGCGTCGTGATTCAGGGGGAACGGATCTCGAGGATCACGCCCACGCCCGCCTTCGGTTCCGTGATGGCCTCGGCGTGGGACACGGTCTTCGAGGGGGAGGTCCGATATTCCTACACCCCCTGCTCCGATCCCGCGTGTGGGGCGGCCGCCTAAAGGGGCACCACCGCGCCGGGAGTTCCAGCTCCGGGGACTAGCTTCCGAGCGGCAGGACGAAACGCATGGTCGCTATGAACACGGCGTGGAGGTTCTTCAGGTGAGACGCCAGAACTCACCGGTCAGACCGAGGGAGGAGAACACCGTCTCGGCTTCCTCCGCAGTTCTTCGCCGCCAGTCGGGCGACGTGCGGCCCCGGTACCAGACGCTCGCGAGCCCCCAGAGCTGCTCGAGGGTGAGGACGCCGGCCTTCGTGCGCCCGCCCTCCTGGCACCACCTATCGAGATGCTCCTCCGACCGGAAGAGCAGCATGGTGCTTCAGGTGAAGCCGATGTCCTCCCACCAGAGGCTGGCCGGCACCAGGAAGTGGCCGACGGCGCCGGTGGGGCCGCGCATGTTGCCGCCCTCGACAACAAGCTCGAGCGACTCGTCGCAGTCGGGACAACTAGAGACGACGCTGCCGTCGCTGCCGAGCATGGCGAGGACGCCCGGGGCGTCCCACGTGCAGTTGCCGAAGAAGCGACGGCCGTCCGAGGTGGTCACCTCGAACGACGTCGGCCGTGCCGAGAGCGGGTTCGCCATCCAGATGTCGGTCGAGCCGGGCTCCAGGACGATCACGTGGCCCTCGTGGAGCCGGTGAAAGGCTTCGTTCGCCTCGCTCTCGGATACTTCGAGGGCCTCGGCTGTCTCTGCGGCGCTCGGGGGTGAGCCGCGATCGATGAAGTTCTCGTAGATGTGGAGCCGGACGCGCAGGTCGAGCTCGGTGCTCAGCGCTTGGCTCGCTCGTCGTCGATCCGGGCCTTCACGAGCTTGCGGACCAGGGTCGCGGACGGAGGCCTGTCCATCGAGAACCGGAGGGTGCCTTTCGCGGTGTCGAATCTCTCAGGGTTCTCACCGACGGCCTCGAGCAAGGACGCGGAGACCGGGTACAGGCTGCAGTGCGTCTTCCAGGCAGCGAACCAGATGAACGCCTGGCCGTCGAGCTTGAAGGTCGGTATGCCGTAGGTGATCGCCTCGGTCGCCTTCGGCACGGCAGTCTTGATGGTCTCGCGGATCGTCTCGAGGGTCGCCCTGGCGTCGGGAGGCACCGCGGCCAGATAGCCGTCGACGTCCTTCGGGACGGTCTTCTTCTTCTTCGGCTCCGCGGCCATCTCAGTCGCTCGATTCGCCGAAGGCAAGCATGTAACCAACCATGAGACGCCGAGTATAGGTTCGTCAGTGGATCAGCTTGTCGCGGAGCTTCTGGGCCTGGGCTCGGACCGAGCTCGGTGACGGCCCGCCCGGGCCGGCGCGGTGAGAGATCGAGATCTCGGCGTCGAGCAGCTCGATCGTCTCGCCGTCCAGGCGCGGGTCGAGCTCGGGCCACTCATCTGCCTTGACGTCGCCGATCGTCCGGCCCTCGGACTCGAGCTTCGCGACGATGCTTCCGATCGCGGCGTGAGCCTCTCGGAACGGCACGCCCTGCTTCACGAGGTGCTCCGCCAGGTCCGTGGCGAGCAGCGAGGGGTCGGCGGCCGCGATGCGCATCCGCTCGGTGTCGAACGCGAGTGTGTCGATCATGCCGGCGAGCGCCTCGAGCGCTGGGAGAAGCGCGTCGTGCGCGTCGAACACTGCCTCCTTGTCCTCCTGCAGGTCACGCGCGTAGGCGAGCGGCAGGCCCTTCAGTACCGTCGCTAGCCGAACGTAGTCCCCGAGAACGCGCCCGGTCTTGCCACGAGCCAGCTCGGCGACGTCCGGGTTGCGCTTCTGCGGCATCATGCTCGACCCCGTCGCGAACCCGTCGGACGCTCGGGCGAAGCCGAACTCCTGCGAGCTCCACAGCACCAGGTCCTCGCCCAACCGAGATAGGTGCACGGCCGTCGAGACGCACGCCGACAGGAAGTCGAGCGCGAAGTCCCGATCGCTGACCGCGTCGATCGAGTTGTCGAACACGGCGAACCCGAGGATCGACGCAGGCTCGGCACCCGAGATCCCGAGCGTCGAGGTGCCGAGCGCTCCCGCGCCGAGCCCCGAGACTCCGGCGGTCGCGGAAGCCAGTCGGAACCGGTCCGCGTCGCGGGTGAGCGGGAAAGCATGAGCGAGCAGATGGTGGCCCAGCGTGATCGGCTGTGCGCGCTGCAGGTGCGTGTAGCCGGGCATCACGGTCTCGGCGTGCTCCTCCGCGCGAGCGGCCAGCGCCTCGGCGAGGCCCTCGGTTGCAGTGGCGAGCTCGCCCGCGGCCTCGGTGATCCACAGGCGAAGGTCCATGACCACGAGGTCGTTGCGGCTGCGTCCCGCGTGGATCTTCGCGCCGATGTCTCCCAGCCGCTCGGTGAGGACCCGCTCGACCGCAGAGTGGACATCCTCGTCGGCCTCGTCGAACGGGAACGTGCCGTCGCGCGCGAGCGTGCCGAGATATTGCAGATCGCCGTCGAGCTTGTTGCGCTCATCATCCGTGATCAGCCCGGCGCGCGCGAGCGCGACGACGTGCAACCGCGTGGCCAGCAGGTCCTGAGTGATCAGCCGGCGATCGAAGCCCACGGATCTCGTGAACGACATGGCGCTGTCGGCGGGCGCCGACTCGAATCGAGCTGCCCAAGTCGGGCTGACACCTTCGGCCTGGAGGGGTTCGGGGCGGACAGGCGGCGCAGGCACGCCCTCCGCGCCTGCGCCGCGAGCCGTCGTGGGCTCGCGACTCGGAGGTTGCTGGGAGGGAGAGCTTTGCACCTCCGAGTCGCGGGCAGCCCACACCTTGATGGGGAGAGACCACAGGGAGACGAACCCAGCGGCCTGCCGATGGTCGAAGCTGTCGCCTTTCTGGTCGTACGTGGCGAGCGAGAGGTCGTAGAGCGAGCGTGGCGAGCGGCGACCCATGACGGTCGCGTTGCCCTTGTGGAACCGCACGCGAACCTCGCCGGTTACGTCGGCCTGCGTCTCGGCCATGAACGCGCGAAGCCCGGCGTGCAGCGGTCCGTACCACTGGCCGTAGTAGCAGAGCTCGGCCCAGCGACGCTCTAGTCCCGCCTTCTCGTGCGCGAGGTCACGCTCGAGCGTGAGGTCCTCGAGCTCGCGGTGCGCCGCGATCAGGGCGAGCGCGCCGGGGACCTCGTAGAGCTCGCGAGACTTGATGCCGACCAGGCGGTTCTCGATCATGTCGACGCGCCCGAAGCCATGCGCGCCGGCGATCTCGGTCAGGCGCGCGACCAGCTCGACGATGGGCAGCTCGCCCCCGTCCAGCGACATCGGGGTGCCGTTCCGGAACCCGATCACGACCTCCACGGGTTCGTTGGGCGCGTGGCGCGGGTCGATGGTCAGCTCGAAGGCGTCGGCGGGCGGCTCGGCCCACGGGTCCTCGAGCTCCCCGCACTCGATCGTCCGGCCCCACAGGTTCTCGTCGACCGAGTAGGTCTTGGCGACCGCCTGGATCGGTATCCCCCACTTCTTGGCGCGCACCAGTGATTCCTCGCGCGACAGCGCCTCCTCGCGGACCGGCGCGATCACGCCGAGGTCCGGAGCCAGCGCGGCGAACGAGGTCTCGAATCTGACCTGGTCGTTCCCCTTGCCGGTGCAGCCGTGCGCGACGTATGTCCCGCCGGTCTCGCGCGCCAGCCTGACCACCTCTGCGGCGATCAGTGGGCGAGCCAGCGCGGAGACCAGCGGATACTTGCCCTCGTACAGCGCGTTGGCGTGCAGCGCGGGCAAGCAGAACTGGGATGCGAACGCGTCGCGCGCGTCGACGATGTGGAGCTCGACCTCGGCCGCGGCGGCACGTTCCTCCACCTCGGCCCGGTCGAAAGGCTGCCCGAGATCGACGAACGCGGCCACGACCTCCAGACCTCGCTCCTCGCGGAGCGTGCGCGCGGCAACGGAGGTGTCGAGGCCGCCGGAGTACGCCAGAACGCAGCGGTCGGTCATCAGGCGCCCTCCATCAGGCTCTGGACCAGCCGAAGCACCGTCGTGCCGCGCACGCCCTCGCGCGCGACCAACAGGATGGTGTCGTCGCCCGCGATGGTCCCGATCACGTCCTTGAGGCCGACCTGGTCGATCACCTGCGCGACCACGTTCGCCGACCCCGGTGGTGTCCGAACGACGACGAGGTTGGCCGACGGCTCCAGGCCGACGACGTACTCGGCCAGGATCCTGTGGAGCCGCTCGGGGCCGTGCCCGTTCGTTGCCTCGGTCGGCGACGCGTACCGCAGGTGCCCCTCCGCGTCGCGCACGCGCACGAGCCCGAGCTCCTCCAGGTCGCGCGAGACCGTCGGCTGCGTCACCTCGAAACCCTGCTTCCGCAGCTTGCCGAGGATCGCGGCCTGCGACCCGAGCGGCTCGCTCTTGACCAGATCGAGGATCGCCTGCTGTCGCTGACGCTTCATCTCACTGCCTCCAGTGCTTTCGAGAAGCGGGCGATGGCCTCGTCGACCTCTTCCTCGGTGACTATCAGGGGCGGGGTGAAGCGGACGACGTCCTGTCCCGCCGCCGTCAGCACGAGACCCTGGTCGAGCGCCGCGCGCACCACCGGGTCGGCGGGCATGCCGAACAGCTGAGTTCCAACGAGCAGCCCCAGACCGCGAGACCTCAGGCCCACGTCGCCGCTCGTGCGCAGCTCCTTCAGCCCGTTGAGCAGCTGGGCGCCACGCTCTCGCGCGTTGGTGAGGAGTCCTTCACGCTCTATGACCTCTATCACGGCGAGCGCAGCCGCGCAGACGACCGGTCCGCCGCCGAATGTCGAGGCGTGCTCGCCCGCCGCGAACGAGATCCCCTTCCGCGATAGGCACGCGCCGATAGGTAATCCTCCCGCCAGCCCCTTCGCGAGCGTGACGATGTCCGGCCGCATCCATCGGAGCTGCGTCGCGAGCCACGAACCGCAACGACCCATTCCGGTCTGAACCTCGTCAACGATCAGCAGCGTGCCGGCCGCGTCGCAGATGTCGCGCGCCTTGTGCAGGTAGCCATCGGGAGCCGGGATCACACCACCCTCGCCGAGCACGGGCTCGAGGATCACGGCGGCGGTGTCATCGGTAACCGCGCCGCGCAGGGCATCGGCGTCCCCGTAGACGACGTGCGTGAACCAGTCGGGCAGGGGCTCGAACGGAATGTGCTTCTCGGGCTGGCCGGTCGCGGCGAGCGTGGCGAAAGTTCGTCCGTGGAAACCGCCGAGCGCGGCAACGATCTTCGTCCTCCCGGTGACTCGCCTTGCGAGCTTGAGCGCCGCCTCGTTCGCCTCGGCACCCGAGTTGCAGAAGAACACCTGCCGCATGCCGGTGACCTCGGTGAGCTTCTCCGCGAGCATCACCTGCGGCTCGGTGTAGAAGAGGTTGCTCACGTGCGCGAGCCGGCCGGCTTGCGAGCCAACCGCGGTCACCCACCGCGGGTGCGAGTGGCCGATCTGCGCCACCGCGATCCCCGCCGCGAAGTCCAGGTACTCCTTGCCATGGTCGTCGTAGAGCGTGGACCCCTGCCCGCTGACGAACGTGACCGGGTAGCGCTTGTAGGTCGGCATGATGGTGATCGCCTCGCGCTCGGCCAGCGTCTTCACCGAGGTGCTCATTGCTCGACCTCGTTCGTGATCATCGTGCCGAGGCCCTCCGGCGTGAACATCTCGAGGATCAGGGCGTGCGGCACGCGGCCGTCCAGGATGTGCGCCTTGTGCACGCCGCCCTTCATCGCCTGCAGCACGGCCTCGACCTTCGGCACCATCCCGCCGTCGACCACGCCCTCCGCGACCAGCCGCTCGCACTCGTCCAGCGAGACCTCGGACAGGAGCTGCTCGGGCCCGCCGTCGATCGACTCGTACAGGCCAGGGACGTCGGTGATGAAGATGAGCTTCTCGGCGCCGAGGGCGACGGCGAGCGCGGCCGCGGCCTCGTCCGCGTTCACGTTGTAGCCCTGCCCTTTGCCATCCGTAGCTGTGGAGGCCACGACGGGGACGAACCGCTGCATCAGATCCTGGAGCAGAGCGGGACGCACCTCGACGATGTCGCCGACCAGGCCGAGCTCGGCGCCATCGGCCGCCTCCTTCTTGCGCGCGATGAACAGCGCGCCGTCGTCGCCCGAGACGCCGGCCGCGGGGACGCCCTGCCGGTTGATCGCGGCCACGATCTCCGTGTTGATCTTGCCGACCAGCACCATCCGCGCCACGTCCAGGGTCTCGGCGTCGGTCACGCGCAGCCCGCGCTCGAACCGCGTCTCGATGCCGAGCCGCGCGGACAGCTCGCTGATCTGCGGTCCGCCGCCGTGAACGACCACGACGCGCACACCGGCCAGACGGAGCAGCGCCACGTCCTCGGCGAAGCTCGCGGCCGGGCCCGGGTCGGCCATCGCGGCCCCGCCGAGCTTTACCACCACGGACTTCCCGGAGTGCTCCTTCATGTACGGGAGCGCCTCCAGGAGCACCCGCGCCTTCGAGATCGTCCGCTGCGCCACCTCGCGCTCGCGCACCACGGGCTCGGTCATGTCGAGGGCTCCTGGCGCGACTTGTGAACCAGCAAGCCAGCCCAAACTCCGGCCCATCCCGCTACCACCCCGACCACGGCCATCCAGGGAGTGGAATGAGGGCCCTGTCCCGCAGCGAACAAGAAGGAGGTCCATGCGAGAGCGGGAACGACGAACAGCCACAGGTAGCCCGACTTGAGGGCGGCGACGAACAACGCTGCGGTCGGGATGATCACGGAAAAGAGCAAGACCAGCGTGTCGGTCATGTCGTGTACTCCGCGTTGATCCGTACGTACTCGTAGCCCAGGTCGCAGCCGAACGCGGTGGCCTCCTCGTCGCCGAGGCCGAGGTCGATCTCGATGACAACGTCGCGCTCCTTCAGAGCCTCGGCGCACGCGGTCTGGTCGAAGGGGACCATCACGCCGCCGGTGACCACCCGGTGGCCGGCGAGGTCGATAGAGACCCGCTCGGGGATGATCGGGACGCCACTCGCACCGACGGCCTGCAGGATCCGGCCGGGGTTCGGGTCCCCGCCAAACACCGCGGTCTTGACGAGCATCGAGCTCGCCACCGCCCGCGCCACGCTCGACGCGTCACTCCCCAACCCGCCTGTCACCTGCACCGCGATCGCCTTCGTCGCGCCCTCGGCGTCTAGCTGGATCTGATGCACGAGGTCCTGCGCCGCCTCCGCCAGCGCGGCCTCAAGCGTCGCGATCTCCGGCGTCACGCCAGACGCCCCGCTCGCGAGCGCAAGCACGGTGTCATTGGTGCTCGGGCAGTCGTCCACTGTCAAGCCATTGAACACGGGCGCCACCGCGCGCCGCAGGGCCGCGTCGAGGAGCGCCGGCTCGACCTCCGCGTCCGTCGTAAGGAACGCGAGCATCGTGGCCAGCCGCGGCGCGATCATCCCCACGCCCTTCGCGCAGCCACCGACCG
>JBOGVX010000162.1:0-11162 GCA_050693165.1 Actinomycetota bacterium
GGGGCGGGTCGCGGGCTCTTGGGCAGAGCGACCGGGCCAAGAGCGGGCTCAGATCGCCGGACCGGGCTGGTTCGTCGGGTCAAGCTAGCCAAGCGGGCGACAGCCGTCAACCCGACTCCGAGGAGACGAGCGAGCTCTGCGAGACCTGATCAGTGGCGGAAGTGGCGGCGGCCCGTGAGGACCATGGCCATGCCGTGCTCGTCGGCCGCGGCAACTATCTCGTCGTCCTTGACCGACCCGCCCGGCTGGATAACGGCGGTGATCCCCGCCTCGGCCGCGTGGTCGATCCCGTCACGGAACGGGAAGAAAGCATCCGAGGCCATGACGGCGCCACTCGAGCGCTCCCCCGCCTTCCTCGAGGCGATGTCCACCGAGTCGACCCGGCTCATCTGGCCGGCTCCCACCCCCACCGTCGCCCCTCCCGACACGAACACGATCGCGTTCGATTTCACCCTGGCCGCGACGATCCACGCGAAGAGGAGGTCGGACCACTCCTCCTCCGTGGGCTCACGCTTGCTGACCACCTTCATCTCTTCCCGCGTCTCGGTGACGACGTCGGAGTCCTGGATCAGCCCGCCACCGCCGCTGATCAGGCGGAGCTCGAGCCCGCCCAGTCGCGGCAATGGAGCCCTCACCACCCGCAGGTTCTTCTTCTCGCCGAAGGTCGCCATCGCCTCGTCCGAGAAACCGGGCGCGATCACCACCTCGGTGAACACCTCCGCCATCACCGTGGCTGCGTCCCGATCCACCTCCTGGTTGAACGCGACAACTCCGCCGAACGCCGAGACCGTGTCCGAGTCGAAAGCTTTCCGATATGCCGCCGCCAACGTCTCGGCGACCGCGGCCCCGCAAGGGTTGTTGTGCTTGACGATCACGGCCGCGGTGCCCTCGAGCAAACCCGCCAGGGCCCGTGCGGCCTCCGCGTCGAGCCAGTTGTTGAAGGACATCTCCTTGCCCTGAAGCACCTCGGCACCTCCGAGGGGTCCGGGCGACAGCGGCTGCCGGTAGAGCGCCGCGCGCTGGTGCGGGTTCTCTCCGTATCGCAGGCCCGCGATCCGCACCATGCCTAGGCTGAGAGCGGCGGGTGGCTCGTCGTTGTACTCGTCGGCGAACCAGCCGGCGATGGCCGCGTCGTAGAGCGCGACGTGCTCGAACGCTTCGGTGGCGAGAGACCTTCGCATCCCCTGATCCAGCTTTCCTTCCCGCAGCGCTTCCAGCACCTCCGAGTACTTGCTGGGGCTGACCACGACCGCCACCCACCGGAAGTTCTTCGCCGCCGCGCGCACGAGGGTTGGGCCGCCGATATCGATCTGCTCGACGATCTCCTCCTCGCTTGCGCCCGACGACACGGTCTGCTCGAAGGGATACAGGTTCACGACCACGAGGTCTATCGGGCTGATCCCGGCGGCCTCGATCTCCTCCATGTGCCCCGGGTTCGAGCGGTCGGCGAGGATGCCCGCGTGCACCGCCGGGTGCAGCGTCTTGACCCGACCGTCCATCATCTCCGGCGAGCCGGTCACCTCCGCTACCTCCCGCAGGTCCACTCCGGCATCGCGGATCGTCTTGGCGGTCGAGCCCGTCGACACGATCTCTATGCCGAGCCCGGCCAGCCCGCGGGCGAGCTCCGCGACCCCCGCCTTGTCCGAGACCGAGATCAAAGCTCGAGACACGCCGGCTCCGCTCACCGATCCTCCTCCAGCCTCGCCGCACGCCCGTCGATCCGAATCTTGCCCTGCAGCATCAGCCCCACGACCCGAGGATAGAGCCGGTGCTCGGCTTCCTGGATCCGAGCGTGCAACGAGGACTCGTCGTCGTCCTCGAGTATCGGTACCGACTCCTGGGCGAGGATCGGGCCGTGGTCGACCTCCTCGTCGACCAGGTGCACGGTGCAACCCGTGATCTTCGCTCCCCAAGCCAGAGCCTCCCCGACCGCGTGGGCACCAGGGAATGCCGGCAGCAGCGATGGATGAACGTTCAGCGTCTTCCCCCAGAACGCGCGGACGAAGTCGGCGGACAGGATCCTCATGTAGCCGGCCAGGCACACCAGCTGGATGTCACGCTCCTGCAGAAGGGCGGTCAGTGCCCTGTCGTGCTCATCGCGCCCGGCGAAGGCCTTCGGGTCCAGATGCACAGCCTCCACGGCGGCCGAGCGGGCGCGGTCGAGAGCCTTGGCCTCGGCCCGATCGGAGACGACGAGCGCAAGCGCCGGCCCGACGAGCTCGTTGTCGAGCAGCGCCTGCAGGTTCGAGCCCGTGCCGGAGGCCAGCACCGCGATCCGCGCATCCACGTCCGCAGGATAGACAATGAGGGCCCGTGGATTCCTCCGAGACCACCATCGCCGGGGAACGCTGTGACGCTCACCCCGACCGGGCCGCGGTTGGGCTGTGCGAGCGGTGCGGCCGAACCGTGTGCCTCGACTGCGCCATCTCCTTCCGTGGCGCCATCAGGTGCGAGCGCTGCGCAGCCCTCGAGCTGGGCGAGCCCGCTCCCTCGCCGGCCGAGCGCAAGCGGCGCCTCAGGCTCGAGCACGTCGCGCTGGGCCTGCTCCTGGTCGCCGGGATCGCGACGATACCGCCGTGGCACCGATCGGGGACCCTCACCGGTCCCCTGTCAGCCTGGAGCTTCGGGCTCGACGGATGGGCGGCCCTGAGCTGCGTCTCACTGGCAGGGGCCCTCGTCCTGACCGTGACCACCATGCTTCGCCTCTCGGGAGCCTCGAGAGGCCTCCTGGGCGGAGGCCTTCTGTCGGCCCTGTCCGCCCTGGCCGTGACCGTCACCCTGGCTCGCGCGCCGGAGTTCTTCTCGGCCACACCGGCTCCCTTCGTGATGCTCGGGAGCACCCTGGGTACGGTTGCCGTGGGAGCGCTGCGCCGCGTCCGAAGCGTCCGTCTTTGACTTTGCACCGGGCGTACGGGTTAAATCCCCCGGGCGCCGTATGGTCGGCGCGGGTTATGGAAAGGAGCACCATATGGCGCAACCGCAGTCCGGCGGCTTCGACATGAACAAGATGTCGACGGGATCGAAACTCCTCATCGGAGGCTGCCTCCTGCTCTTCATCGATCTCTTCTTCCCCTGGCAAGGAGTTGACTTCGGCGAGCTCGGCGAGCTCTTCGGAGACACCAGCGTCAACGTCAGCGGCTTCAACGGCCTTGGCGTCATCGTGGCCATCCTCGCGATCGCAACCATCGCGGTGGAAGGCATGATGGCGGCGGGCATGAAGATCAACATGGGCACGACGTCCCCCGCGCTTATCGGCGCGATCGCCGGAGGCGCTACCGCGGCCTTCACGATCATCGCGTTCCTGACCAAGCTTTCGGCTATCAAGTGGGGGGCGTTCCTCGGGCTGGTCCTCGGCCTGGTGGTCGCCTACGGCGCGTACGTCAGGTTCCAGGAGAGCAAGGTCGGAGGGACCGCGCCTCCGGCTGCCTAAGCAGACACTTCGGCTTGCGGGCTCGGGTTGATCCCGGGCCCGCTCGCATTTCTGGCGCCGAACGCGCCGCCGATAGCACCGCCGATCGCTCCCCACGCCAGGGCTACGAGCACCGTCGAGAGCAGCCCCGGCCCGACCCACGACTCGGACACGAAAGCGAAAAAGCTCGTCGAGCCTCCGATGCGTGCGAAGAGTGCCAGCGCCCACAACCACAGCGCGAAGGGAAGCGCGATCGTCAGTCCGGACATCGCACCCTCCTCGAGCTCCGTCGCACCCGAGCGCTGAGCCGCGAACCACCCGCCCGCGAACGTGGCCGCCAGCGGTACCAGCAGGAAAAGGAGGTACTGGAACGGCGCGGGGCCCAGGTCGATCGGCAAGCCACACGCAAGCTCCGCGGGCGAGACGCCGGGGCCCGGCTCCACGATCCCGCCGGGGAACTGGAAGTAGGAGATGACGGCACAGGCCTGTGTCTGAGTCGCGATGTTGATGCTCCCGCCCATCGCGGCCGCCGCGATCCCGGTACCCATGTTGGGCACGAGCAGCAGCGTCGAGATCACGAGCACCGCCCTCGACAAACCCCCGCCGGGTAAGAGGTTGAGGTACGCCCGGGTCACGTCGGGGTTGAGCGCGGCGACGATTAGGAATCCGATCGAGGCGAGCGCGACTGCGAGCCAGGCAGCTCGCCATCCGCCTGAGACCGCGGACAGCGCGAGGCGCCGGATGCGCTCTCGAGGCTGCAGCCTCCCATTGAGCGCGCCGGCCCCCGCTGCGAACGCGGCCAGGAGGAACGGCAGCCAGAACGCTCCGAGCAGCGAGGGCGCGATGGAGACGGAGCTCGGTCCATCCCCTCCAGGCACGACCGGCAGGGGGACCTCCCATCTCGCCAGGAGCGCGAGCAGCACGCCGAGAACCGCGTAGATCAGGGCGATCTGAAGGCCGTCGGTGACCGAGAGCCAGCCGGCTTCTCCCTTCTTCTCCGCCACCCATCTGCCCGCGCGGAACAGCAGATACCCGGTGATCGCGAAACCGAGCATGAACGTCGCCGTTAGAGAGGCCTGGATCGAGCTCCCGAATGGAACCTGACCGGCCGGCAGGGCGATCTCGACGTCTATGGCTACCCCGTGCCAGAACATGTGTGACAGCAGCGCGATGCGCCCCAGTCCCGGCTTCGCGAACGCGGCCACGTCGCTTGTCGCAGCGGGGAGGAGGCGCTGAACCGCCTCCTGCTGGAGCCAGGCGAGGAGCACGTTGAGGACGAGCACGATCGCGAGCACGACCACTGCCGCGATCGCCGACGATCCCCATCCGGAACGCAGGGCCGAGCGCGCCTGCTGCGCGATGAGCCTCGCCCTGTCGGCTGTAGGTGAGGTGGGAGGCGTTGGAGGGGGTGCGGGCGGGCCCTCGAGGCTCACGACACGAACTGCTGTACGAGCTCGGCCACTTCGGTGGGGTTCTTGCCGACCCGCACGCCGACGGCCTCGAATGCCTCGGCCTTGGCCTGGGCGGTGCCCTTCGAGCCGGTGATGATCGCCCCCGCGTGGCCCATGCGCTTGCCGGGAGGAGCTTCGAACCCCGCCACGTAGGCGACGACCGGCTTCATCACGTGGCCCTTGATGTAAGCGGCAGCCCGCTCCTCGTCCGCTCCACCGATCTCACCGACCAGGACGATCGCTTCGGTCTCCGGGTCGTTCTGGAACTGCTCGAGCACGTCGACGAACCCGGTGCCGATGATCGGGTCCCCACCGATCCCCACACACGTGGACTGGCCGATGCCGAGCTGGGTCAGGTCGTTCACGATCTGGTACGTGAGGGTTCCGGAGCGGGATACGAGCCCGACGTTGCCTTCCTTGCAGATCTCGTGCGGGATGATCCCGAGGTTCGCCTTACCGGGCGAGATCAGGCCGGGACAGTTCGGCCCGATCAGGACGTGGCCCTTGCCGCGCATGTAGTTGTAGACGCGCGCCATGTCGAGGACGGGGATGCCCTCGGTGATGCAGACGATGAGACGGAGTCCCGCGTCCGCGGCCTCGAGGATCGCGTCGCCCGCGAAACGAGCGGGAACGAAGGTCAGCGAGGCCTCGGCTCCGGTCGCGTTGGCCGCTTCCTGAACCGAGTCGAACACCGGGATGCCCTCGACGTCCTGTCCGCCCTTTCCGGGCGTGACGCCGGCCACGACGTTCGTGCCGTATGACTTGTTCCGGAGGGTGTGGAACGCACCCTCCTTGCCGGTGATCCCCTGTACGAGGACCTTCGTCTCGCTGTCGAGGTAGACCGCCACGTTATGCCGCCTTCCCGAGGTCCACGGCCTGCTTGGCTGCCTCGAGCATGGTCGCCGCCGGGACGATCCGGTCGTGCTTCGCGTCGGCCAGGATCTTCCGACCCTCCTCGGCGTTCGTCCCGTCGAGCCGGACCACGATCGGCACCGTCGCCTCGATGCGCTGCAAAGCTTCCAAGATTCCTTGAGCCACGAGATCGCATCGCGTGATGCCCCCGAAGATGTTCACGAGGACGCTGCGCACCGCGGGGTCGGACAGGATGACCTCGAGCGAGGTCGCCATCAGGTCCGCACCCGCTCCCCCACCGACGTCGAGGAAGTTCGCGGCCGAGCCGCCTGCCTGCGCAACAACGTCGAGCGTTGACATGACCAGACCGGCTCCGTTCCCGATGATCCCGACCTCGCCGTCGAGCTTCACGTACTGCAGGCCCTTCTCCTTGGCCCGGGCCTCGGTGGGATCGACGTGGAACTCCTTCTGGTACTCGGCCAGGTCGGAGTGCCGGTAGAGCGCGTTGTCGTCGATCGTGACCTTCGCGTCCAGCGGTACGACACGGCCATCGCCGAGCACCGCGAGCGGGTTGACCTCGACGAGCGTTGCGTCACTCTCGAGCAGCAGGTCGAAGAGCCTCTTCAGGAGCTCGGCGGCGCCCTCTCGAGCGTCCTGCGGGAAACCGCCCACCAGTCGGCTGACGTGGAACGGCTTCAGGCCGAGCAGCGGGTCGATGGCGGCCTTGCGTATGGCCTCGGGCTTGGTGTCGGCGACCTCCTCGATGTCCACTCCGCCCTCGCTGGAGGTCATCGCCACGTATCGCTTCTCGGTCCGGTCGAGAGTGATGGCCATGTAGAGCTCACTCTGGATGTCGACGAGCTTCTCGAGCAGCACCTTCGTCACCGGCATGTCCTTGAAGCCCTCGCGGAACATCTTGTCCGCGGCCTTCTCGGCTTCGTCCGGCGTCTTGGCGAGCACGATGCCGCCGCCCTTCCCCCGGCCCCCGATCTGGACCTGAACCTTTACCGCGACCGGGCCCAACCGGTCAGCGGCGGCGCGGGCCTCCGATGCGCTTGATACGACCTCGCGCTCGATCAGCGGGATGCCGCTGCGCTCGAAGATCTCCTTGCCCTGGTACTCGAAGAGGTCCATGACCTAGGAAGCCTCGGCCACGGGCAGGCGCTGGCGCAGCCACTCGATGATCGTCGTCGTCGGTGCTCCTGGCGTGAATACCTGCTCGACACCCTGTTCCTTGAGGGCCTCGATGTCTTCCTTGGGGATGATGCCGCCCGCGAACACCACCACGTCCTGCGCGCCCCACTCGCGGAGGAGCTGGACGACGCGAGGGAACAAGGTCATGTGCGCTCCCGAGTGGATCGAGAGCCCGACGGCGTCCGCGTCCTCCTGTACGGCCGTCTCGGCGATCTGCTCGGGCGTCTGGTGAAGACCCGTGTAGATGACCTCGTAGCCGGCGTCGCGGAGCGCTCGCGCAACGACCTTTGCGCCACGATCGTGTCCGTCGAGACCGGGCTTGGCGATGACGATGCGCTGGGGCATAGCTCACGGAGTGTAGCCGACGATGCGGTAGCGATAATGTGGGGCCGTGGCGACGCGCCCCCGCATCTACGTGAGGCCGCCAGGAGTAAAGACCGGCTCCAAGGTCGGCCCCCTCGGCCCCTTTCGGGGCACCTTGGGCATCCAGTGGGTGATCGGATCGGTCGCTGTGGGCCTGCTGCTCGTTCTGGCCGGCTCGTGGGCATTCCTGAGAGAGCCCCAGCCACCGTTCGAGAAGGTCGAGTCCTTTACCGCGGAGGAAGTGGAGGTCGGCACAGCCCGCGAGGCCTTCGCCGGCATCTACCTCGGCCGCGTGTCCGAGGAAGCGCTGTTCGCAGTGGCCGAGCCCGCGAACTGCCCGCTCGAGCTTATCCCCCAGGGCTACCTCGACTGCGCCGACCGCCAGTACGGGCTTGACGGTGTCGGGCACAAGGGCGCCCTCGTACGACTGCCCGTCGAGGTGCACCAGGGCGCGGTCTACATAGACACCTCGGCGGCCGGCTGAGGCCGGTGCAGGGCTTCCTCGCACACGAGGCCTGGTTCACCCAAGCTAGACCTCCCTACGAGTGGTCGTTCGTCCTCGAAAGCGCGACCCTCGCGCTGATCGGCGCCGCGGTGGTGATCGCGCTGACGTGGCGCTACGCCGCCAGATTCTTCCCGCGTCCGGAGCTTCCGTTCCTCAAGCCGCTCGGCCGGCTCGCGCCATGGGTGCCGCGGCTGCTGGCGATACACGCGGGCGTCTCTCTGTTGGCCCAGGCCGCTCGGGGAACCTTCCTGGCGCCCTCGCTGGAGCTTGCGGACTCACCCTTCGGCGCCGCGGTGGCGATCGCCGAGGGCGTCCTCGGCGTGTGGCTCATCACCGGCTACAGGATCCGCTGGGCGGCGGCCCTTCTTGTTGCGGCCGGGCCGCTCGGTATGCCGTTCTACGGGGTCGTGCCGATCCTCGAGCGGATGGACCTGCTCGGCATCGCGCTGTTCCTCGCGCTGCTTCCGCCCGAGGAGACACCGGGCGGCGCGGTTACGGCGACGGTCGAACGCGTCCGTGCCTCACTACTCGCTCTTCGCCTGATGGTCGGGGGCGCGTTGATCGTGCTCGCGTTCACCGAGAAGCTGGCGAGGCCGGGACTCGCGCTCGAGTTCCTCGATCGCTTCCCGGCATTCAACATCCTCCAGTCGATCGGTCTGGACGTCAGCGACACGACGTTCATCCGTCTCGCGGGCGGCATCGAGCTGCTCTTCGGCCTGTTGATCATCTCCGGCGCGCTGCCGCAGCTCGCGGTGATCGTTGCCGGGATCCCGTTCAACGCGACGCTTTTCTTCCTAGGCACCGAGGAACTGATCGGGCACCTGCCGATCTACGGAGTGATGCTCGCTCTGCTGGTCTACGGCTCGAGCGAGAGATACGCGCGAGTCGTCCCGTCTCTGTCTCTAAGCAAGGCAGTGCATGAGGTGGAGGAAGCCGTCAGCCAACCTTCTTGAGCGGCGCGTATGCGAGAAGCAGGTGCTTCTCGCCCTCTTCCTCGAAACGGATCAGGGCTTCGGCATCGTGGCCTCGGCCCGATACCGAGATCACCACTCCCTCGCCGAAGCGCTCGTGCTGGACGGTGTCGCCGGCCGCTACATCGGGAGGAGCGGCCACGACCGCACCCTCACCATCGGCGGGAGTCCGTCCCTCGCCCTCCTTGTCGTCGAGCAGCTCGGGCGGTATCTCGTTCAGGAATCGAGACGGCGGGTTGTACGAGGACGCGCCGAACAGTGAGCGGCTCCACGCGTGCGTCAGATACAGGCGCTGCCGCGCGCGAGTGATGCCGACGTAGGCCAGCCGGCGCTCCTCCTCGAGCTCCTCCGAGTCGGTCATGGACCTGAAGTGGGGGAAGATCCCGTCCTCCATCCCAGCGATGAACACGACCTCGAACTCGAGCCCCTTGGCGTTGTGGAGCGTCATCAGCGTCACGGACGAGGCGGCCTCGTCGTACTCGTCCTGCTCGGTAACGAGCGCGACCTGCTCGAGGAACTCCGGCACTCCGCGGTCCGGGAACCGCGCCTCGAACTCGGCGCCGACACCGACGAGCTCGCGGAGGTTCTCCTTGCGACTCTCGGCCTCGACCGTGCGCTCGGCGTCGAGCTCCGCGTAGTACCCGGTCTCGGTGAACGCGGCCTCGATCAGCGTCGAGGGCTTCGCGTCGTCGGTGAGCTTGGCGCGGAGTCGGTCGACCACCTCGACGAAGCCCTGGATCGCGCCTCGGGCCCGGGGCGAGAGGATCGAGATCTCGTCGGCGCGGCGCGCGGCCTCGAGCAGCGTGATCTCCTCCTCGCGGGCGAAGCCCTCCAGTGCGGCGATCGTCTGGTCCCCTATCCCCCGCTTCGGCGTGTTGATGATCCTGCGCATCGATACCGCGTCCTGCGGATTGACCAGCGCTCGCAGATACGCGAGGACGTCTTTGACCTCCTTGCGCTCGTAGAACCTGACACCGCCGACGACCTTGTAGGGGATGCCGGCCTTCATGAACACGTCCTCGATCACTCGTGACTGCGCGTTGGTCCTGTAGAACACGGCGATGTCGCCGTAGCGGTGCTCAGCCTGGTCACTGACGAGCCCCTCGACCTCCTGGGCGACGAACCAGGCCTCGTCGTGCTCGTCCTCGGCCTTGTAGCGCACGATCGGCGAGCCCCGGTCGGACTCCGTCCACAGGTTCTTCGGCTTGCGCTGGATGTTGTGCTCGATCAGTGCGTTCGCGGCCTCGAGGATCATCCGCGTGGAGCGGTAGTTCTGGTCGAGGATGAATTCCTTCGCGTCGGGGTGGTCGTGCTCGAAGTCGAGCAGGTTCTGGATCGTCGCGCCGCGCCATGAGTAGATGCCCTGGTCCGCGTCGCCCACAACGCAGATGTTGCGGTGCTTCGACGAGAGAAGGTTGACCCAGTGGTACTGGGCCCTGTTCGTGTCCTGGTACTCGTCGATAAGGATGTAGCGGAACCGCTCCTGGTAGTGCTCGAGCACCTCGGGATGCTCGCGGAACAGCCTGACGGTTCGCAGGATCAGGTCGTCGAAGTCAACTGCGCCCGCAGCGGCCAGCCGTCGCTCGTACGCGGCGTAGAGGTCTGCGATCTGTCGCTCGTACCAGTTGCCTGCCGCCTCGGCATACTCGTGGGCGCTCATGAGGTTGTCCTTGGCCTTGCCGATGAGCGACTTGACCACCCTGGGCTGGAAGCGCCGGTCGTCTATGCCGAGGTCGTTGAGCACCATCTTCAGCACCCGCTCGGAGTCGGCCTCGTCGTAGATCGAGAAGTGGGAGGGGAGGCCGACGTGCTGGTGCTCGCGGCGCAGTATCCGGGCGCAGGCCGAGTGGAACGTGAGGATCCACATGCCCTTGGCTATCCGCGAGCCGACCAGCTGCTCGACGCGTTCGGCCATCTCCTGCGCAGCCTTGTTGGTGAAGGTGATCGCGAGGATCCCCGCGGGCGCGATCTTCTTCTCGAGGATCAGGTAGGCGATCCGATGGGTCAGGATCCGCGTCTTGCCCGAGCCGGCTCCGGCAACGATGACCACCGGCCCATCCGCCTGCAGGACGGCGTCACGCTGGACCGGGTTGAGCGGCTCGAGGAGGGGGGATTCCATCGGCTTCGATTGTACGGCGGGGCTCCGACGGCTCCCCCGCTATCCTCGTCGCGGTGAGCTCGCGGCCTTCGTTACTGACTGCAGCCGGGATCGGGGCTGCAGCCGGCCTCCTCTCGGGTCTGTTCGGGGTCGGTGGCGGGATCGTCCTCGTGCCGGGCTTGGTGCTGTTCGGCCGCATGGAGCAGCGCCGAGCCCACGCCACCTCCCTCGCGGCGATCGTGCCGATCGCCCTCGCCGCAGTGATCGGATACGCGCTAGACGACGCCGTCCATTGGGCGGCGGCTGCCCTGTTGACCGC
>JBOGVX010000163.1:0-14764 GCA_050693165.1 Actinomycetota bacterium
GGTCCTTGACCATCGTGTACGGGTGCAGGACGTAGGAGCGGATCTGCGAGCCGAAGTCGATGTCCCTCCGGTCGCCTCTCAGGTTCTCGATCTTCTCCCGCTGCTCGCGCCGAGCGACCTCGGCCAGCCGGGCCTTGAGGATGCGCATGGCGACGGCCCGGTTCTGCATCTGGGATCGCTCGTTCTGACAGGCTGCCGTGATCCCGGTAGGAAGGTGGGTGATCCGTACCGCCGAGTCGGTGACGTTGACGTGTTGCCCGCCGGCGCCGCTGGATCTGTACGTATCTATGCGGAGATCCTTCGGATCGATCTCGATGTCTGCGGATTCGTCATCGGGCAGGAGCGGGACCACGTCGAGCGAGGCGAACGACGTGTGGCGGCGCTTCGACGCATCGAACGGTGAGATCCGCACGAGCCTGTGGACCCCGCGCTCCGCCGACAGGAGCCCGTACGCGTTGCGGCCTCGGACGATGAACGTCGCGCTCTTTAGCCCGGCCTCGTCTCCCGGCTGAACCTCGTCGAGCTCGACCTCCAACTTCTCGCGCTCCGCCCAGCGCAGGTACATCCTGAGCAGCATCTCGGCCCAGTCCTGGGACTCGGTTCCGCCCGCACCGGCGTGCAGCGATGCCACCGCATCGTTCGAGTCGTACTCGCCTCCGAGTAGCGACGCCATCTCGAGCTTGGCCAGGTCGGTCTCGAGCCGGTCGAGATGAGAGACGAGCTCCTTCTCCGTACGCGGATCGGGGCTCTCATCGAGGAGCTGGTCGCGGACCTCGGCCTCCTCGACTCGCTCCGCGAGCGTGTCGTAGAGCTCGATGTCGGAACGGATGCCGGAGAGCGAGCGGTTCAGGTCCTGCGCGCGCTGCTGGTGGTCCCAGACTCCGGGCTCGGCGAGCTTGCCCTCTAGCGCTGCGGCCTCGGAGCGTCGGCGGTCGACGTCAAAGGTACTCCTTCGCGCTCGCCAGCCTCGCCGCGAATTCCTTCACGCGCTCGGAGTGCTCGGTCATCTAGGCCGCGCCGCTCGCGCCGTGGCACTTCTTGTACTTGCGGCCGGAGCCGCACGGGCACGGTGCGTTACGGGGCGTCTTGTCGGAGGACGCGGCGGCCCCGCCCTTCTGCGAGACCGCGGGGGCGCCCTGCCCTTGCTCCATGTCCCCGGGCCCGCTCTGAACCGTCCTCTGAGGACGCTGGCGCGCCTCGTCCTGGCGCACGAGCTCGACCCGGTAGATGTAGCGCACGAACTCCTCGACGCTCGAGTCCTTCATCTGCTCGAACATCGTGTGAGCCTCGCGCTGATACTCGACCAGCGGATCGCGCTGTCCGTAGGCCCGGAGGTGGATGCCCTCCTCGAGGTAGTCCATCTCGTGCAGGTGGTCGCGCCACCTGTTGTCGATGACGGAGAGCAAGACCATCCGCTCGAGGTCGCGCATGACGCTCTCCCCCAGCTCCTGCTCCCGCGCCTCGTAAGCGGAGATCGCCTCCTCGACGATCTTCTCGCGGATCTCCTCCGCGTCCTCGATCCCCTCGAGGTCGGGCTTAGTGAGCTTCGACGGGTACGTGGCGTGGATCGCGGTCAGCAGGCCCACGAGGTCCCACTCCTCCGAGTAGATCTCCTTGCTGACGTACTGGGCCACGGTGCCCTCGACGACCTGGGTGACCATGTCGATCGCCTGTTCGCGGAGGTCCTCGCCCTTGAGGATCTTGTGCCTGTCGCCGTAGGTGATCTGGCGCTGGGTGTTCATGACCTCGTCGTACTTGAGAACGTTCTTTCGGCGCTCGTAGTTGACGCCCTCGACCTGCTTCTGGGCGTTCTCGATGGCGCGGCTGACGATCTTGGCCTGGATCGGCTCGTCCTCAGGCCACTTCAGGCGGTTCATGATCGACTCGATCCGGTTCGAGGCGAACAGTCGCATGAGATCGTCGCCCAGCGAGAGGTAGAACCTCGACTCGCCGGGGTCCCCCTGGCGTCCCGAGCGTCCTCGGAGCTGGTTGTCGATGCGGCGCGACTCGTGCCGCTCGGTGCCGAGCACGTAGAGGCCCCCCAGCTCTTTGACCTCGTCGTGCTCCTCGGCCGTCGCCTTCTTGTGCCGCTCGTAGATCGGTTCGTACTCTCGCTCGTACTGCTCGCGTTCCTCCTGATCCATCTCGAACAGCAGGTACTTGTCGTTGTCCCAACCGTTCGCGGCCATCTCCTGCCGCGCGAGGTATTCGGCGTTCCCGCCGAGCATGATGTCCACGCCTCGGCCGGCCATGTTTGTGGCAACGGTCACCGCGCCCTTGCGGCCGGCCTGGGCGATGATCATCGCTTCCTTCTCGTGATGCTTCGCGTTCAGCACGTGGTGGGGAACGCCCCGCTTACCCAGCAGGTTTGCGAGCCTCTCCGACTTCTCGATAGAGACCGTTCCCACGAGCGCCGGCTGGCCCTTCTGGTTCTTCTCGTAGAGGTCCTCGACGACCGCGTTCCACTTCGCGTCCTCCGTCTTGTAGATCAGGTCCTGCTCGTCCTTGCGGACCATGTCGCGGTTCGTCGGGATCTCGACGACGCCGAGCTTGTAGACCTCCTCGAATTCCTTGGCCTGGGTCTTCGCGGTACCGGTCATGCCGCCGAGCTTGTCGTACATCCGGAAGTAGTTCTGGATCGTGATCGTGGCGAGCGTCTGGTTCTCCTCCTTGATCCGCACGCCCTCCTTGGCCTCGATCGACTGGTGGAGGCCCTCGGAGTAGCGGCGGCCGTGGAGCACCCGGCCGGTGAACTCATCGACGATCAGGACCTCGCCGTCCTTGACGATGTACTCGACGTCGCGCTTGTAGAGCTCCTTAGCGCGGATGGAGTTCTGCATGTGGTGGACGAGCGGCGTGTGGACGTGCTCGTAGAGGTTCTCGATCCCGAGGTACTCCTCGACCTTGGAGACACCCACCTCCGTGACAGCGATGGTGCGCTTCGACTCGTCCACCTCGTAGTCGGTGTCGCGCTTGAGCCTCGGGGCTAGGCGGGCGAACGTTGTGTACCACTTCGCCGAGTCCTGAACGGGACCGCTGATGATCAGAGGGGTCCTGGCCTCGTCGATCAGGATCGAGTCGACCTCGTCCACGATCGCGAAGAAGTGCCCGCGCTGCACCATGTGCTCGGCCTGCATGGCCATATTGTCGCGGAGGTAGTCGAAGCCGAACTCGTTGTTGGTGCCATAGGTGAGATCGGCGGCGTAGGCGGGACGGCGCTCTGACGGTGTCATCTGGGCCTGGATCAGGCCGACCGACACGCCCAGGGCCCTGAACACCGGGGTCATCCACTCCGAGTCTCGCTTGGCCAGGTAGTCGTTGACGGTCACGACGTGCACGCCCTCGCCCGCGAGCGAGTTCAGGTACGCGGGCATGGTCGAGACAAGGGTCTTTCCTTCACCGGTCTTCATCTCGGCGATGTTGCCCTCGTGAAGCGCCGTGGCGCCCATGACCTGCACGTCGAAGTGCCTCTGGCCCAGGTTGCGACGCGCCGATTCCCGGACCGTCGCGAAGGCCTCGGGGAGGATGTCGTCCAGCGTCTCGCCATCAGCGAGGCGCCTCTTGAACTCCTCGGTCTTGGCCCTCAGCCCCTCGTCGGAGAGCTCCTCGATCTCGGGCTCGAACGTGGCCACGAGCCCGGCGATCTGCTCGTAGTGCTTCCGCTTCTTGTTCTCGCCGAGTTCGGTGAGCTTGCTGAGTACCAAGGGGTTCTCCTGAAGGTCCGGGAGCTTCGATTGTACAGGCCGCCCTCGCTAGCTCCTCAGGAACTCTCTGGCAGCGGCCAGCGTCCCGGAGACGGCTCGCGCAGCGCGGCGACCAGCGCCAGAGCGGGCAGCAGGATCGCGCCCATCACCAGCCCGAGAGCCATCAGCCCTCCCGTATCCAGGAGGAACCCCCCGGCCAGCGCGCCGAGCGTGGAGCCTCCGTGTGTCACGAGATCCGCGACTCCGAGCACCCCCTGCCGCTCACCTGCGGTGGTCACGTCGGCTATAACCGCCGTCGCGCCCAGGTATGCCCCCGACCAGCCGATGCCCACCAGGAAGAGGCCGGCCCCGAACAGAACCGTCCCCTCCGCGAGGGCTCCGAGCACCGCTCCCGCGATCGCCACCAGTCCACCGGCGATCAGGCCCGGCTTGCGCCCCACGCGATCCAGGAAGACACCGATCAGCGGGGAGAACGCGAACATCGCGCCCAGATGAAGGCTCACCACTACTGCCGATGCGGTGGAGGTCCCACCGTGATCGTGGACCACCACGGATGACACCCCCATGATGCCCGTCATGGCGGTCTGGCTGACGGCTACCGTGGCCAGCGCGGCACGGAGCGGGCGCTGTCCGAACAGCTCTCGGAGCGAGCGGCGGGCCCGTCGGTCGGAACCGAGATCCGCGTCGATCGCCAGGTCCCGGGGGTCCGGCCGCAGGGCCGCCACCATGGCGAGGCCGAGCGCGGCCAGCCCGGCCGCCGACAACCACACGGCGGCCGCGTGGCCCTCGTTCCCGACGGCTGATGCGAGCCAGTTCACCAACGGCGCGCCGCCGACGGCACCCACGGTGCCCGCAAGCAGAACCACCCCGACCCAGCGCGCTCGAGTCTCGGGGGGATACATCTCCGCCACGGCGCCGCGACCGAGATGAGCGGCGCCGGCCCCGAAGCCGAGCGCTACCGTGGCCGCGAGGGTCCACATGAGTGAGTGCTCCGACAAGCTCATCATCAGAGAGGCCCCGAGCATCAACGCGTAGCCGCCCGAGAGGCCCGGCTTTCGCCCGGCCCGGTCCATCAGACGGCCGCCCAGCAACGCGCCCGCCGCGGCCGCGAGTGTGTAGACCGCGACCGCGATACCGGCCCAGTAGCGTTCCCCGGCCAGCTCACGAACGTGGTTCGGCGATGTAGACACCCAGATCGCGAGGACACCCCACAACGCGGCCTGTGCCACTCCCAACAGGATGGTGTTGCGGCGGACCAGCGGCTCGCGCGGCCCGGCCACTACTTGATGTCGAAGAGCTTCTCGCGGACGGCGTAGATGACCGCCTCCATGCGGGAGTGGAGCTGGAGCTTCTCGAGGATGTTCCGGATGTGGTTCTTCACCGTGTTCTCGGAGATGAACAGCTGCTGCGCTATGTCGCGGTTGCCGAGCCCCTTCGCCACCAGTCGCAGGATCTGCAGCTCGCGCTCTGTGAGCTTCGGCGGAGCGAGCGGTTGACGGTCGTCCGTCCGCTTGCTCATCGCCTGGAACTCGGTTAGCAGCTTCGAGGCCATGGCCGGCGAGATCCTCGAGTGGCCCTGCACCACCGAGCGTATGGCGTCGGCAACCTCCTCGGAGGAGATCTCCTTCAGCAGGTAGCCGGAGGCCCCGGCCTTGATGGCCTCATAGAGGTCGGCCTCCTCGTCGCTGTTGGTCAGGACAACGATCTTGACGTGAGGCATGAGCTCCTTGATCCGCTGGGTGGCCTCGATCCCGGATCGCCTCGGCATCCGCACATCCATTAGGACGACGTCGGGCATCAGCTCGGATGTGCGGTCGACAGCCTGCTGACCGTCGGTTGCCTCGCCGACGACCTCGATGTCGTCCTCGTTCTCCAGGACCATCTCGAGGCCACGACGGAACAGCGCGTGGTCATCCACGATGATGACTTTGAGCTTCTCTGCTGGGGCTTTGCTCGCCACTTGCCTGCCGCCTCCCGTTGGGCGCTTCAGGTCAGGGCGGGTGGTTCACCCTCGTTTGAGCCCATGCGGGCGGATTGTACCTTGCCCGGCATGCCCGTATCCCTATTCAGCCGCTTGCTGTGATTGTCCGAGATCTGTCGCTCCATCCGCTTGACGAGGCGCTCCAGCGCGACCTCGACGCCGTCCCCGATCGCATGGGCACGATAGGTCGTACGGCCGGACCGTGCGGACGCCTCCAGTCGGTGGCCGCCGCCGATCCGCTCACTGGCCTCGAATGTGACCTCGACCTCTATCCGGTCGATACGGTGATCCAGGCGGGTCAGCTTGGTGAGCTTGTGCTCGAGCCATTCCTTGGTGCGCTCGTCTACACGGGCGCCTCGTCCCCGCACCACCACATCCATCCGCGCCTCCTCCCACCCGAACAGAGAAGGGGGATCGGGACATGCCCGATCCCCCCGAGCTCATTGCCTGGCTGACCTGGTCTTTGCCCCCACACTCGCCTGCAGAGGGGTTCGCCACCCGTACGGGGCTATTCGCCGCCTACCGGGCGGTTTAGCGCCTTCTCCCGGAAGACCGGGGCAGGACTTACGTCTAAGCCGCACCATGCTCAGCAACCAACGGTCGCCTTACGTGGGTCGTTTCGCCTGCGGCTGGCATCGACTACCGAGGAGACATTCCCCGGGCAACCACAGACCCAGGCAACGAGCACACATCCATCGTACTCGCCTCCGGGGCGACTATGCCAGGGATCGGGTGCGAGCCGGGACCGGGCCCCCGACCGACCTGGCGGCAGTCATCAGAGTGACGCGCTCCGCACCGGCTTCCTTGAGAACCGCCGCGCATTCGGCGGCCGTCGATCCCGTCGTCAGCACGTCGTCGACGAGCAGCACTCGACGAGGCGAGGATCGTCTCGACCCGCGGAAGGCGCCGCGAAGTGCGGCGCGGCGGTCGGCTCCCGAGCGGCGGGCCTGCGACCCGGCGTCGCGTGTACGCACGAGCAGGCGGGCGACCGGGAGGTCGAGCCGTTTGCCGAGCTCCCGTGCCAGGACCTCCGCCTGGTCGAACCCGCGCCGCGTCCGGCGGCGCCTCGATAACGGAACCCAGGTGATGGCATCCGAGTCGGGGTCCCGGCAGAGCTCGGCGATCGCCGCGGCGAGGTGCGGCGCGAGAGCGTGGGCGCCGGCGAACTTCATCGCCTTGATGGCGTCCGCTACTGGACCGTCGTACAGGAAGGGGGCCCTGGCACGGTCGATCACTCCGGGCGGGCAGTCGGCGCATGAATCCAGAGGCTCCTCCCAGGGTCTGCCGCATCCCCTGCACCATGGCCTGGTGATGACGCCGACCTCGGCCGAGCACCCGTTGCACAGGGGCCAGGCGCCGGGCGAGTCACAGGACGCGCACCTCGGCGGGAACAGGACGTCGAGCAGGGCCATGATCGCCGAACGCTAGCGGAGGCCACCGACACGCCGGCCGTCAGCCGGAGCGGCGAACCGAGAAGCGCTTCCCGCCGCCTTCGGGCCCGCGGATGCGGATTCTCCCGTCGACGACGACCTCCGCGAGCACGCAGTAGGAGCCCGGCGGGAGCCCGGCGAAGGGGATATCGAAGGGGATCAGGACCTCGCCGTGCGGAGCCACGTCGATCGTCGCCTGGTCGGCGCCGACCGGTGTCACTTTGTGGCCGAGGTTCTCGGCCTGTACGACCTCCGCGGCGTCGAGCTGGATCTGATGCGGATCGGAGTCCAGGGCGCGCACCACCACGGCTCCTCGAACCGACGCCGGGAAGCGCTCGAAGACGACGTCAACCGAGACGGGCTGCGGGTCGCTCACCGGCGGATCAGGTCCCGTGCTCCCAGGAGCGGAGGTACTCCTCCTGCTCGGAGGTCAGCTCGTCTATCTCGATACCCATCGAACGCAGCTTCAGGAGGGCGACCTCCGAGTCGATGTCGACGGGCACGGTGTGCACCGAGCGATCGAGCTCCTTCGCGTGCTGGACGATCCACTCCGCACACAGGGCCTGGTTCGCGAAAGACATATCCATGACCGATGCGGGGTGCCCCTCCGCGGCCGCGAGGTTGACCAGCCGGCCGTCGGCGAGCAGATGGATCCGGCGCCCGTCGGGCATCGTGAACTCTTCCACGTGCTCGCGGATGCGGCGCTTCCCCGTCGACATCTCCTCCAGCGCGGTCTTGTCGATCTCGACGTCGAAGTGGCCCGAGTTGGCGAGAACCGCGCCGTCCTTCATGGCGTCCAGGTGCTCCTTGCGAACGACGCTCGTGTCGCCGGTGACCGTAACGAACAGCTCGCCGATCCTCGCCGCCTCTCTGAGCGGCAGGACCTCGTAGCCCTCCATCGCGGCCTCGAGCGCGACCACGGGCGAGACCTCGGTCACGATGACCCTGGCCCCCATCCCCCTGGCTCGCGACGCGACGCCGCGGCCGCACATCCCGTAGCCGCAGACGACGACCACGCGGCCCGCGAGCAGCAGGTTCGTCGCTCGGATGATCCCGTCGATGGTCGACTGGCCTGTGCCGAACCTGTTGTCGAACAGGTGCTTCGTCTGGGCGTCGTTGACCGCCACGATCGGGTAGCCGAGCGCGCCGTCGTTGGCCATCGCTCGGAGGCGGATGACGCCGGTCGTGGTCTCCTCGGTACCGCCCACGATCTCCCTGACCTGATCCGGGCGCTCCTTGTGGAGGATCGACACAAGGTCGGCGCCATCGTCCATCGTCAAGTGCGGCTTGAAGTCGAGGACAGAGCGGATGTGGGCGTAGTACAACTCGTCGTCCTCTCCCCTGACCGCATACGTGTGTACCCCTTCCTCGCACAGCGCCGCCGCGACGTCATCCTGGGTGGAGAGGGGGTTCGAGGCGCATGCCGCGACCTCCGCTCCCCCGGCCTTGAGTGTGGCCAAGAGGTTCGCTGTCTCGGTCGTGACGTGCAGGCAAGCCGCGATCCTGATGCCCGCGAGGGGCTGCTCCTTCTCGAAGCGCTCCCTTATCTGGGCGAGCACCTTCATCTCGCGCGCGGCCCAGTCGATCCGGTCCCTTCCCTTTGCGGCCAGGCCGCGATCCTTCACATCACAGTTCACGGTGCCCCCCGTCATAGCTTCGGAATCATCATGTCGAACAGCTCGCTGAGCCGGCCCGAGAAGAGCCGGGCGGCTCGGGTCACGTCCGCGTGGTCCACGGGCCCGACCCCCACCAGATTAGTCACACAGAACAGGCCCCCGAACCTCATGCCTAGCGCCGCGGATGCGAGCGCCTCGGGCACCACCGACATACCCACGACGGTGGCCCCGGAGCGCTTCAAGAACTCGATCTCGGACGGGGTCTCGTAGCTCGGGCCCGGCATGGCCGCGTACACGCCGCTGGCCGCGGGGATGCCGAGCTCGGAGGCGCACGACAGCGCCAGCTCGGCGAGCTCGGGAGCGTACGCGTTGGTCAGGTCCACGAACGGCGGCCTTCCCTCGCTGTCGGTCCAGCCACGCAGGGGGTTCTCGCCGATGAAGTTGAGATGATCCGTTCCGACCACGAGCGAGCCCGCCTCGAGCTGCGAGTCGATCCCGCCGACGGCCCCCGTCGAGATCAATGTCTTCGCACCCAGTGCGGCGGCGAGCCGCGTGGGAAGGGTCACCAGGCTCATCGGATGGCCCTCGTAGTAGTGAACCCTTCCGAGGAAAGCGGCCACGGCTACGCCCGAGATCCTGCCGAGCATGAGTCGTCCGTCGTGCCCGGGAACGGTCGGAACCGGAAAGCCGGGGATGTCGCCGAACGAGATCTCGGCGTCGGCCTCGATCCCCTCGACGGCCTGGCCGAGTCCCGAGCCCATGACTATCGCGACCTCGGGAATGGGACCGCCGGCGCCGCGGACGGCCTCAAGCGCGGCTGTGGTCGCGGGGTCGTTCGGGACCACCGTCACGATCCCTCCTCGAGCCTCGCCTTCACGCGGGCGATGGCCTCGATCGGCGCGGGGTCTATCCCGCGCTCGATCGCGTGGTACGCGCTGGCGACGTCACCGACCAGCATCAGCTCCAAACCTCGAGACAACGGCGTACGCCCGACCTCGGCGCGGATCTCGAGGACCTCGACATCGGCCGCGCGGATCTCGGGAAGAGTCGCGTCCAGTCGCTTCTGGACCGACCCGTGCTCGCCGGGCTCGCGCAGGACGATCAGGCAGAACGCGTCCGCATGGCCCTTCGTCCATCCCACCACCTCGTGATGGTTTAGCTCCGGAAGCGCCGAGGCGAACGCGGGGATCTTCGCGTTCTCGTTGAACGCGCACTTCCAGCGCCATGCCGCCGTCCCGCTGACGCCCTCGGAACCCCAAACCACCGGAACGCGCGACGACACGAACCCCGCGGCCTTCGCGGCCCGGCCCCCCTCCGTCCCGCCGGAGAGCTCCTGCCGGATCGTCGCCAGGTCCTCGGCCGCGCCGGCGATCTCGGACGAGGCGTCGTCGAGGACGCCCGAGGCGACGAGGACGCCCACGGCCGCACCCGTGAGGCTTCCGAGCGCCGCTCGCGGCTGTGGCGCCACACCCGAGATCGCGACGTGCTGGCCCGCTCCGCTCGCCGCGCGCTCACCGAGCTTCCCCCCCGCGCTGATCGCCACGACGTGGGCTCCTCGAGCCGCGGCTTCGTCGAATGCCGTGATGGTCTCCTCCGTGTTGCCGGAGAAGGAAAGGGCGATCACGAGCGTGTCGCGGCCGATCCAGGCCGGTAGCCTGTACCCGCGCACGACCTCGAGGGGCACGGGCGAGTCGTCGGAGTACGCGGCCGACACGAGATCGCCCGCTGCCGCCGAGCCCCCCATCCCGCAGAACACGACCGCGCGGGCGGCTCCAGCCTCGATGCCCCAGGACGCCGCCGGCTCGTACGAGCCCCCCAGCTGTTCACCGAAGCCCAGGTAGGAGTCGATCAGCCCCTGTGGGTCGGCGGCGCGCAGGGCCTCGGAATCTGGGAGCAGCTCATCCACCCCCGGGCTTGATCGCCTCGTCGATGAGCATCACAGGGATGTCGTCACGCACGGGGTACTTGTAGCCACACTTTCCGACGCAGACGATCAGCTCCTCCGCCTCTCGGTACTCAACGTTGCCCCTGCAGTTGGGGCACGCCAGGATCTCCAACAGCTCCTTGTCGAGTGCCATCTAACCCTCCCTTATCAGCGCGAGCAGCTCGCGGGTCTTCAGCTCGAGCAGCTGTTCGGTCCTCGCCTCGATGTTCAGCCTGAGCAGCGGCTCGGTGTTAGACGGGCGGACGTTGAACCACCAGTCGTCGTACTCGACGGTAAGCCCGTCGAGCTTGTCCTGGCGCCCGTCGCCGTAGGCCCTGGCGACCCGTTCGATGGTCCACTCCGGATCCTCGACCGTCGAGTTGAGCTCGCCGGAGGCGTGGTAACGCTGGTACGGCGTCAGCAGCTCTGACATCATGCTCCCCGACTGCGACAGGCGCTCCAGGACGATCAAAGCCGCGATCAGCCCCGAGTCGGCGCGGTAGTGGTCCCTGAAGTAGTAGTGCCCGGAGTGCTCGCCCCCGAAGATCGCGCCGGTCTCAGCCATCACCTTCTTGATCAGCGAGTGGCCGACGCGGGTGCGGATCGGCTCGCCGCCGTGCTCGCGGACCACCTCGGGCACCACCCAGGAGCAGATGACGTTGTGGAGCACCTTCGCCCCGGGCTCCCGCTCGAGCATCGCCTCGGCCACCAACGCCGTGATGAGCGATCCCGAGACTCCCTCGGCCCGCTCGTCCACCACGAAGACCCGATCGGCATCGCCGTCGAATGCGAGGCCGAGGTCTGCGCCATGCTCGAGCACGGCCTTCCGGAGGTCCGCCTGGTTCTCGGGCTGGATCGGATCCGCGGGATGGTTCGGGAATGTGCCGTCCAGGTCCATGTACAGACCCACGAGCTTGATGGGCAGCCGCTCCGCGATGTGGGGCAGAACGAGTCCCGCCATCCCGTTCGCGGCGTCGGCGACCACGGTCAACGGCGCGATCGCCTCAGCGTTCACGAAGGTGAGGACGTGGTCCAGGTACTCGTCGAGCATCTGCTGCTGCGTCACGCGCCCAGGCGACGCCACGGGAGGCGGCGGCTCTCGTTCAGCCATGTCGCGGACCTCCATCAGCCCCGAGTCCTCGCCGACGGGCGCCGCGCCGGCCCGGCAGAGCTTCATCCCGTTCCACTCCGGAGGGTTGTGGCTCGCCGTGAACATCACTCCGGGGATGTCCAGGCGGCCCGAGGCGAAATAGAGCATGTCGGTCGTGGCGAGGTCGATGTCCACGACGTCCACCCCTCGAGCGGTGACGCCCTCGGCGAAAGCGGCGGACAGGGAGGGTGAGGAGAGGCGGCAGTCTCGAGCCATGACGACGCGCGAGGCGCCGGTGAACTCTGTGAAAGCGGATCCGACCCTGCGGGCGACCTCCTCGTCGAGGTCGCCGGGATGGATGCCGCGGATGTCGTAGGCCTTGAAGATCGGCCCGAGGGGCTTCACGCCGCGGATTCTATCCGGGCGTGCTCCCGGGGTTCTGGACTCAGCCCGCGACTATCGGCGAGGGATGTGAGCCAGAGCTGCTTCGCGGGTGACGGTGCCGTCGCCCCGCTGCCAGCCGCTGGTCTCGCACTCCGCGCAGGTCCAGTAGGACACCGCGCCGTCGTCCATGTTCAGGGAGACCCTGAGCAGACCCGGAGCGCCACAGGTGGGGCAGCTTGCGTGACCTCTCTTGTTCCTCATGGATACGTTTTCGGCGTCTGGGACCCTTCCAGCACATAGCCCTTACGGGTCAATTTCGAGCGCGACCGAGTGACTATGCCCCCGTAGGCCGAATGCCCCTCAAATCCTTGCCTATGTAGCTCGAACGCGTGCGCCCGCCCTCGCGCCAGTAGGCGTACCAGTAGGGCCCGTGGGGACACCTGGAACACCCCTCGCGGCCGCATCTGACCTGCTCCTGGCGGTATGTGACCTTGCCGCGCCGACCCAGCTTCTGATCCTCAGGGCCGTGCCGGGACACGAGCAAGCCCCGAACGAAGATCCCGAGACGGCGGAGATCGTGCTCATCGAGCCGGCGGACGCGGGCTAGGAGATCATGCTCGAGGGCCATGGCCGGACGCTACCACGAGGTGTTCCGGAGGCTAAGCGGTGGCTGCGTGAGGGCTCGGGAGAGGCTCGGGGATGAGGTCCGGGACCTCGATGGGGCGCCTGTCGTCGACCAGCTCCCACCCGTATGGCGGCACCATGGAGTCGGCGTGCGAGTCGCACAGGTCGATCAGACCAGGGTCCCGCTCGGGGATCAGGTCCGCGACCCAGAGGATCCGGTCGCGGTAGCGGGTGGCCATGGTGGCAGAGGCCATCTCCCTGCAACCGAGCTTGGCGCACTCCCGCACCCCGAGAGGATAAATCACACCGGTGTCATTATCAAGAACCTTCTTTTTTGGTGTTCTTGGGTAGCGGATCGGTTACCTAAGAAAACAGTCAAGATCGCATCCGGGGCCGTTTTTCGAGATTGGCGGCCGGGCCCCGAAACGCGAGAGAGGAGGCCCGAAAAGGCCTCCTCCAAGAAGTGCGCAAAAAAGATGTACTCCGAATCGGCCTTCCGGGTCGCCCCTTCTTGCCTCTCCGGAGTACTAGAACAGGCTACACCCCAGGGTAAAAAGGTGCAAGCCGATAGCCCGTTCTTGTCACTCTTTCCGGAGTCCGGGCCGACTAAGGAACGACGTGGACCATCGTGCCGATCGGCACGATGTCGTATAGCTCCTCGACGTCCGACATCAGCATGCGGATGCAGCCGTGGGAGGCGTACGACCCGATGGAGTAGGAGGCCGGCGTGCCGTGGATCCGGATGCCGGGTGCGTTCAGGTAGAGGGCCCGCGTTCCCAGAGGGTTGCCGGGCCCCGGCCCAATGGAGAGGGGCATGTCCTTGCCCCAGCCGTCCGGGGCCGGGTTGTTCCAGGTAGGGTTCTCCGCCTTGTCGATGATCTCCCACTCCCCCTGTGGAGTGGGGTAGGACGGCGACCCGGCGGCCACGGGGTAGGTCCTGTTGACCCTGAGCCCGTCGTACAGGGTCAGCTCGAGATCGGACAGGTCCACGACGATCGTGTTGCCGAGGTTGTCTCGGGTCACGTCGGGCGAGAGCTTCTGCAGCGGGAGCTGGACCGTCTCGCTGCCCCCCGCGAGGGCCTGCCTCACGGCTCGAACGGCATCGTCGACCGGCAGCTGCCATCCCGCCTCAGGCCGGCGAAGTACAACCTCGCCGTTCTCGTAGTCGACCTGGGCGTTGGTCGGCTCCGTAGCTATCTCCGTCGCCACGCCCTCGAGGTAGGTACGGATCCGCTGGCGGCTCGTCTTGAAGCGAAGGTCCGATGAGTACTCGACACGGGAGTTGAAGACCCTTCGGAAGACCCTCTCGGGCCACGAGTACCCCTCGCCCGCGGCGACCGCGCGATCGACGACTGGCTCGACCAGGGAGGTGGTGCCCAGCGTCCTCGCACTCACGCTCCAGGTCTGATCCCGGGCCGCGATCTGGATGTCCCTGTTGAGACGCTCCTCGGATTCCTCATCAAGGAGCTCGATGGCCTCCGCCCTGGACATCTCGCCGACCTCGACTCCTCCGATAGTCACGCCCGGCAGTAGCCGATCGGTGTTGGCCGCATCGTAGCGATAGGCCGCGTAGGCCCCGCCACCGGCAAGCAGCAGCGCCCCGAGCACGAGCGAAACCGTGACCCGGGCGCTTCCGAGCACGCGAGAACTCCGCGCGTGACGCCTGGAACGTCCCATAACACATAGATGATACCTAGAGAAACGCGTTTCCAGAACCCCCACCTGGTCAGATGGGGAGACCGAGCAGCACGGAGAAGGCCCCCGCAACGGTGCTGGCCTGCGCGGCGACCACGCCCGGGCCCCGAACCAGGGCCGCTGCCGGCTGTTCGTCGGGTATCGGGAACCGGACGATGGAGCGAGCGGGGATCGTCACCGAGGATTCCTCGCCGACGGGACCATCGAGCCCCAGCAGGGTCACGAACACCTCGATCTCGCTGTCGCCGGGGTTCTGAAGGAGCACCGTGCAGGGCCCTCCCTCGGGAGGGATGGCCGGCGGCACCAGCCACAGATC
>JBOGVX010000164.1:0-2403 GCA_050693165.1 Actinomycetota bacterium
GCCCTGGTACCTCTACGTCGCACCGTCGGCTCCCCACGAGCCGTTCGCCCCGGTCGCCAGGTATGCGAACGCACCGGTCCCGGAATGGGACCCTCCGCCGTCGGTCGGGGAGCAGGACAAGTCCGACAAGCCTCCGGCCCTGCGCAACATGAACGCGGACGAGGAAGGAGGCCGGGGCATACGACAGGCGCAGCTCCGCACGCTGATGGCCGTGGACGAGATGCTCGGCGAGATCATGGAAACGCTGGGCGAGCTCCGTGAGCGCCGGCGCACCCTGATCATCTTCGTCGGGGACAACGGCTACTTCTGGGCCGAGCACGGGCTGACCGACAAGCGACTGCCATACACCGAGTCGATCCAGGTGCCGCTCTTCGCGCGCTGGCCCGGACGGCTGGCTCCCGGCTCGAGCGACCCGCGGCAGGTGAGTCTGGTGGACCTGGCACCGACGGTCCTCGCCGCGACGGGGACCCTTCCCAACCCGAACGCTCCACAGGACGGACGGTCGCTGCTCGACGCGTGGACCCGCGAGGACGTGTACACCGAGTACTTTCCGGATTCGGCTGCGGGCGGGATCGGCCCCTGGGCGTCGATACGCACGAGGGACCTCCAGTACGTCGAGTACTACGGAGCCGATCGGATCACGGTGGACTTCGACGAGTACTACGACCTCGAAGACGACCCGTACCAGCTGCGGAACCTGCTGGGCGACAACTCACCGGCCAACGATCCGCCGTTGACCGAGCTGCAAGCGCTGGCGCTCAAGCTCGCCCAGTACCGGAGCTGCTCCGGCACGTCGGGCGGCAATCCCTGTCCCTGATAAGCCGTGGACGTCGCCGTAGTCGGTGGGACCGGGGACGAGGGCTTCGGGCTCGCGATGCGTCTCGCGGCCGCCGGGGTGAACGTGACCATCGGATCTCGCGTTCTGGAGAGGGCGGAGCAGGCGGCGGACAGGGTGCGCGAGACGGTGGGTGAGGACGCGCCGGTAGGTGGAGCGGAGAACCCCCGAGCCGTCGGCGGAAAGGGACTCGTCTTCGTCACCGTCCCCTATGCAGGCCAGGCGGACACGTACCGCTCGCTGAAGGAGCACTGGCCCGAGAACGTCATTGTCTGCGACACCACCACCCCTCTGGCCTCGGCGGTCGGCGGCAGGGCCACGCAGGTCCTGCGTCCCTGGCAAGGGTCCGCGGCGGAGCAGGCGAAGGCCCTGCTCCCGAAGCACGCGCGGCTCGTCAGCGGCTTCCACTCGGTCGGCGCCGAGCCTCTCACCGCCCTGCAGTCTCCCGTCGAGTCGGACGCGCTGCTCTGCGGTGACGACGCGGAGGCCAAGCAGGCCGTCGGCGAGCTCGTCGAGCTCATCCCCGGCATGCGGTGGGTGGACTGCGGGCCGCTCGAGATGGCCCGCGTGCTCGAGCCGATCACCGCGCTTCTGATCCGCGTCAACATGGGCTACGGCGTGAGGGGCGCGGGCATCAGGTTCTCCGGCCGGGAGGCCTGGGGCCCGAAGTGATCGGCGATCCCGCCGAGGGACGTTACGTCCCGGTCGAGGACACTCGGCTCTGGGTCCTCGAGATGGGGGAGGGCCACCCCATGTTCCTGATCCACGGAGGCCCCGGGCTTGACCACACGCAGTTCCGTCCCTGGCTTGACCCACTCGCCGAGCGGTTCCGTCTGATCTTCGTGGACCTGCGCGGTCAGGGAAGGTCGGACCTCGTCGATCCCGCCACGCTTTCGATCGATCGGATGGCCGCCGACATCGACCCGCTTGCGGCCGCTCTGGGTCTCGGCTCGTACGCGGTCCTGGGTCACTCGTTCGGCTCCTTCGTCACGCTTCAGCATGCGGTGAGCAGCGGGCGGGCCTCGCACTACGTTCTGATCGGATCGATGGCCAGCGCCAGGTGGCTCGACCGCGTCGAGAAGAACCTGGCCGAGTTCGAGCCCGACTCCCTGGGCCCGCAGGTCGAGGCCGCGTGGGACGCGGAGACGAGCGTGGACACTGTCGACGGTTTCAGGAAGCTGCTGGTGGATCAGCTCCCGTTCCACTTCTCCGACCCGCGCGGCGAGCCGCTCGCGGAGTTCGTCGCCGGAGTGGGCCGGATGCATCTGTCCGCGGATGTCCTGCGCACGTTCGCGAACCGCAGCTACGGGGGGATCGAGGTCGAGGACTCGCTTGCCGGTATCGAGTCGCCGGTGCTCGTCATCTCGGCGGAGCACGATCGCGTCACCGTTCCCGAAGCCGGCTGGGAGATCGCGGAGGCGGTGCCGAGCGGCGAGTGCGTCCTCATCAAGAACGCCGGTCACATGATGTTCGTCGAGAAGCCCAAGGCGGTGCGCCGGGTGATCGAGGCGTTCTTCGACCGGTTCCCGCTCCCCGGGATGGGGACGAGCCCCCCGAGGACTTAGGTC
>JBOGVX010000165.1:0-6262 GCA_050693165.1 Actinomycetota bacterium
TCGTGGGACTCATCCGCCGTGACGAGGTGCTCTCGGGGCACATCGACCACGCGATCCGTTTCACGGCGGAGGAGACCGACAAGAAGTACATCTGGCCCGCGCGACACCAGGCCGGCGCGCGCAGCGACCACTCCTTGCCGCCCATGGGAGCGCGTTTGCGACTGAAGAAGTCGTTCGCGATCGGCCGGTTCAACGAGGAGACGCAAGTCATCCTCAGAGCGATGAGGACCTACGGGATGATCCTCGCGGACAACGGCTCGAACGGTTACTTCGGCGGGTCCGAGGACCAGGGCTGGCCGGACCAGGTGCTCGACGAGCTCAAGTCGATCCCACTCGGCGCGTTCGTCGCGGTGCAGACCGGAAAGATGAAGGTCTCAGCGAACTCTGCCGCGGTGAAGCCCCGCTACGCCGCCGGCTAAGGGGAGTACGAGAGCCAGAACTGCATGTAGCGCAGGTCGTTGATCACAGACTCGTTTGCGGACCAGAGGCCCAGGTGCTGGCGGCCCCCAGGGACCAGATCGAGCCCTTCCATGTACATCTTGGTGTCCGGATCGGTTGAAGGAGCTCGGTTGTTCGCAACCGCGAAGTTCGACACCGCGCCGCAGCCGGGGCCGAGCTCAAACGGGTCTATGTCCTCTCCACCGGGAGGGCGGTAGCAGAACTCGTACTGCCCTCCGACGTGCACCTCGGTGTCGAGCCAGAGCGCATGGAACAACAGCCCGGTCCCCGTGATGGTGTTGGAGGAACCGGCGCCATACACCTGATTGGTGACTCCTGCGCCACCGAGCACCCGGGCCTCGGGAAAGACGAGGCGGTAGTCGGCGGGGTGGGTGGGCGCCAGCCCCACGGATCCCTCCAGCTCTCCCAACCGCAACGTGACCTCAACGGGCGAGCCGTCGGTGAGCAGGTAGAGGCGATACCTTCCCGCGGGCAAGTCGACGACGTCGGGATAGAACTTCAGGAAGTCCATGTTCCCTCCCCCGAGCGCGCTGTACAGAGAGGCCGGAAGGATCAGCTCACGGGCATCGGCGCCCGCTGGGAACCGACCCCCGATGATCGTGGGAGCCGAGGTATCGATCGCCGTGAGCACGAAACCCACAAACCGGCCCTCGCCTTGAACGTCGAGGTCGGGGCTCGAGCCGAAGGGTGTGGAGATCGTGGCATCTTCGGGGATGACCACATCGATCGATGCCGGCTGACTTCCCCTGATCGTGTTGGTCTTGCACAGCTGGACCGGCTCGGCCACCTGCTCGGTACCGGCGCATGGGTCCTTGACGCCGGACGCAGGCAGGGCGTGAAGTGACGTAGCCAGGACGGCCGCAAAGAGCAACGCAGCCCTTCGGCGGGCGATCAGAACGGGCACGGGAAACAACTTCTACGTCCCTGCCTCGATCTCCTCCCCATGCGTAGGCCCACTGCGGTCTAAATCGGGCTAATCGCCCTTCAGCGCACTGGTTCATCCCCGCATCAGGCAGGTTCTCCAATCCTCTACGGCGAATCCTTATGTGTAGTCCAGAAGGTTTGCCCGGAAAATCGAGGAAGGCCGCCGAAAATGGGACGCGTTGCCGCAAGGTCGCGACGACGCCACTTCCTATCCACCTCAGTGGCGATCGCGAGCTTTGTCTTGGCACTGCCATTGACCGCCTCAGCGGCCGTGCCTTCGAACGACGACTTCGCCAACCGCACCACGATCGCGAGTCTGCCGTTCACGGACTCCCAGGACACCACGGAAGCCACGAACGAGGCGGATGAGCCGCGACCTCGATGCGTCTCAATGGGAAATTCGGTCTGGTACGAGTACACCCCTGCGAACGACGCCGCGCTTCAAGCCGACACTCTCGGTAGCGACTTCGACACCGGCCTCGCGATCTGGACGGGCGACAACCTCAGCAACCTCACGGAGATCGCCTGCAGCGACGACACCGGTAGCGGCCTGGAGTCGATGGCGGTCTTCCTTGCCTCAGCGGGGAGCACCTACTTCATCCAGGCAGGGGGATTCGGCGGGGGCGAGGGTGGAGCCCTTTCGCTACATGTGGGCCCGGCGACTTCAGGTTCGATCTCCGGAACGGTGAACTCGGACACAGGGGAGCCCCTGCCCAACATCTGCGTGGAGGCCAACTCCGAGGAAGGGTGGGGCGGGTGGGCGAGAACTTCGGGCTTGGGCACCTATACGATCGGCGGGCTCGAAGATGGCACGTACCGCTTGCACTTCTACGATCGCTGCGACAACCAGCGGAGCCACGTAGAAGAGTGGTTCGACGATCAGCCGAGTGAGGCGACAGCTACCGCTGTGTCCGTCACCTCTCCCGAGGCCGTGACGGGGATCGACGCGCAGCTCACCTCCATGGCTCTGGGCTCGATCTCGGGAACCGTGACCTCCGACACGGGCGGACCTCTGCCCCGAATCTGCCTCGACTTCTACGACGCGGCCATGACCGAGTACTGGGGCTGGACGGAGACGGAGAGCGACGGCACCTATAGCTTCGGGCTCCCCGAAGGCACGTACAACATCTATTTCTTCGACGGCTGCGATGACCGGAGAGATCACGATGCGGAGTGGTTCGACGACCAACCGAGCTGGACGACTGCCACGGCTATCCCGGTAACAGCCCTACAAGCCACGACGGGGATCGACGCCGAGCTCACGGCATTGGGATCTATATCGGGCACCGTTACCTCAGACACCGGCGAGCCCCTGGCGGAGATCTGCGTGGACGTCCGCGATGCGGCAACCGGCGACTGGGAAGGCTATTCGGAGACGTCGAGCTTGGGCACCTACTCCGCGGCCGTTCCCGAGGGCACCTACCATGTCGGGTTCTACGACTGCTACGGCCAGGAGCATCACGCAGCGGAGTGGTTCGACGATCAGCCAACGGAGGCGACTGCCACCGACGTGGTCGTCACCGGCAGCAACACCACTTTGGGGATCGACGCGGAGCTCACCACTCTGGTCCTCGGCTCTATATCCGGCACGGTGACCTCGCACACGGGCGCCCCTCTCAACAACATCTGCGTCGACGTCCGCGATGCAACTACCGGTGACTGGGAGGGATGGGCGGAGACATCACCCGACGGCACCTACACCATCGAGCTCGCGGAGGGCGCCTACCACGTCAACTTCTCCGACTGGTGCGACGCTCAAATGAATCACCAGGAAGAGTGGTTCGACGACCAGCCGACCCAGGCAACGGCCAACCAGGTGGTCGTAACGGGCAACAACACCACAACGGGGATCGACGCCGAGCTAGCCCCGTACAGCTCCGCTCCACAAACGACGATCACTTCCGGTCCATCGGGGACCACAACATCAGCAACCGCAACCTTTGGCTTCACATCCTCCCAGCAAGGCTCCGTGTTCCAGTGCTCCCTCGACGGATCGAACTTCGCGCCCTGCACGTCACCGACGACGTACTCCGACCTGGTCGAAGGCTCGCACACGTTCCGCGTGAGAGCCGTCAATGGCACGGAACTGGACGCTAGCCCGGCGCAGCGAAGCTGGGTCGTCGACACGAACCCCCCCGTTCTTGCCTTCCAGCGCCCGACGGCTGGTCCCTATGTGAACGACCAACCGGCCGGCGGAGCCGGACCCATAGTCGTCGCGGGGTACGTCACGGTCGAGGCCACGGCCGTCGACCCTCAGTCGGGAGTCTCCTTGTTCACGTTCGAGGTGGACGGCGTACCCGTGGCGCCCTCGCAGGTGACCCAGGAGGGCAACCGCTACCTGTTCACCTACCGGCCAGCATCCCCCGGCAACCACACGATCACCGCGCGGGCCACCAATGGCTCCGGCCTCACCTCTACCGCGAGCATCCAGGTCACCGGCGTTCCGACTCCCTAGCGCGTCACGCTCTGCTGCGGTTGTGGCGCTCCTGCGCCGCGTTCAGGCCCTCGCGGATCAGGGTCTCGACTGCATCGGCGCCTTCCTCGATCAGTAGCTCGACGTCTTCGCGCTCGGCCTTGGTGAACCTGTCGAGCACGTGATCGGCAGCGTCCTTTCGGCCGGGCGGGCGGCCGACGCCGAGTCGCACACGTCGGAACTCCGGCGAGCCGAGAGCCTGTTGGAGCGACCTCAGACCGTTGTGGCCGGCGGTGCTCCCGCCCTGCTTCACCTTGAGCGCGCCGAAGGCCAGGTCGATCTCGTCATGTACGGCGATCACGTGCTCGACGTCGACCTTGCGGCGCTTGGCGAAAGACGCGACGGGTGGGCCCGAGACATTCATGAAGGTCTGCGGCCTCGCGATGTAGACGCGCTCCCCGTCGAGGGTCGCCTCGGCAACCTCCAGGGCCATGAAGCAGCCACGAGGTTCACACCTCCAAGACGCGGAGATCGGTATGACGCGCTATTACGTCGAAGTCGCGATCCGCATGTAGTACCTCCATGTCTTCTCGGATCGCCACCACTGCGATCAGGCAGTCGAGCAGACTCCTGACGGTCTCCCCGGCCCGCCGGCACAGCCGGTAGACCTCTGCCGCGTCCTCGTAATCTGCGAGTCCCAGGGGCAGAACACGCATCGCGAGCAGTCTCTGGCGCATCTCCAGCGAGGATCGCCCTGGCGGGACCCCGGCGAGCAGCTCCATGACGATCGGTGGGGCTATCGCAGCCTCTTCGCGCTCGAGGATCTCGCGAAGAGCGGCGCGCGCGGGATGCTGGCTGCCACGGAGGAACTCCACCCAGACCGAGGTATCGGTGAGGATCACGCTTCAGGCGGGGGCCCGCTGTCACGCATTTCCGGGAGATCGCCCTCCCAGCCAGTTCCCTCCAGCTCGAGAGCGTCCCGCGCCGAGTAGTTCCGGTCCCCCGCCAGGCGGCGCAGGGCGAAGTCGATGGCCTCGCGCTTCGTGGGCAAGCCGTAGAGGCTCATCACGCGATCGAGGAGCTCGTCATCGACCACCACGTTTGTCCGTCCCATCCGTGGGGGGAGCATACACCTTGATACACCTTGTTGTGTATCCTCCTGAGACGCAGGGTAAGCGAGGCAGACGCTAGTACCCCCCACCGACACGCGGCTCAGGGTGCGCTGCGGTTGTGGCGCTCCTGCGCGACGCTCAGGCCGTCGCGGATCAATGTCTCCACGGCGTCGGCGCCCTCGTCGATCAGTAGCTCGACGTCATCGCGTTCGGCCTTCGTGAACCTGTCGAGGACGTGGTCGGCCGCGTCCTTGCGGCCCGGCGGACGGCCGACGCCCAGACGGACGCGGTAGAAGTTCGGGGACCCGAGGGCCTGCTGCAACGACCTGAGGCCGTTGTGGCCCGCGGTGCTGCCTCCCTGCTTCACCTTTAGAGCACCGAACGCCAGATCGATCTCGTCGTGCACCGCGATCACTTGCTCGACGTCGATCTTGCGACGCTTGGCGAATGAAGCGACGGGCGGGCCCGAGACGTTCATGAAGGTCTGCGGCCTCGCGATGTAGACGCGCTCCCCATCGAGGTTCGCCTCGGCGACCTCCAGCGCGATGAAGCGGATCTTGCGTAGACGGGAGGCGAGGCGTTCGGCGAGACGTTCTGCGGCGCGCGCACCGATGTTGTGACGCGTATCCGAGTACTTCTCGCCTGGATTGCCCAGGCCGACGACGAGCCAGGGCGTCATTGGATGAGGCCGGGCTAGGAGCTCTCTTCCCCGCCACCTTCGGCGGGCTTCTCGCCACCCTCGCCCTCGCCCTCCGCGGGAGCGGCCTCGCCCTCCTCGCCCTCGGGGGCCTCTGCAGCCTCCAGCGCGGCAGCCTCGGCGGCCTCCAGCTCCTCCGCGGTGGGCTCGACGACCAGCACCGGCGGCGGAACGACGGTGACGACCGTCTCGTCTTCCCCGGTGATGACGGTCACGTTGCCCGGAATCTTCACGTCCGAGACGTGCAGGGAGTCGCCGATGCCGAGCGCGGAGATGTCCGCCTCGACGGACTCGGGAACGTCGGTCGGCAGGACCTCCACTCGGACCTCCCACAGATGGTGCTCGACGACGCCGCCCTCCTTGACGCCGTGGGACTCGCCGATCAGCTGGATCGGCACCTCGACCTGGATCGCCACGTCGCGGCGGATCCTGAGGAAGTCCACGTGAAGGAGCGTGCCTCTGACGATGTCGCGCTGTATCTCGCGGGGCATCGTGAGGAACGTGTCGCCGTCAACCTGGAGGTTGATCAGCACGTTCGTGCCGGCGTCGGTGTGCAGGGCGTGCCATAGCTCGCGGGCATCGACGGCCACGCGCTTGGGGTCGACCTCGGGCCCGTAGAGGACGGCCGGGACCTTGCCTGCTGCCCGAGCCTTGCGA